>CAZURV010000001.1:0-151553 GCA_964623515.1 uncultured Eubacteriales bacterium
CTGTGACCCTCTGCTTGTAAGGCAGATGCTCTCCCAGCTGAGCTATGCTCCCACGTTTTGCCATATCGCTAAGTTCGCACATCAGCGACGGTTATTACTATACACTAAAGCGGAAGAATTGTCAACACTTTTTTTTAAAAATTATAACTTTATTTTTATAAAAAAGTTATACATTATCGATTAAATTCTGGAAATCTTTTTTATTAAAATAATATTTTCTGTCGCAGAAATGACAACAGATTTCCTGGGACGTATCCTCTTTGGCAAGTTCGGCAAGCGTTTCACGTCCCAAAGAAATTAAAGCCTTCTCAACTCTTTCCCTGGAACAATTACATTTATATGATATTTCGCTCTCATCAAGAACCTCAAGTTCACATTCTTTTAAAACAAATCTGCATATTCCTTCCGGGGAAATTCCTTTTTCAAGCATTTCTGTTACACCAGGCAAATCGGTAATGGCCCGCTCAACAAGTTCAATCTCTCGTTCATCTGCGGCAGGCAGAAGCTGAATCATAAAGCCGCCTGCTGATTTTACGCTCAAATCAGGATTGACAAGCACACCGAGCGCACATACGGTCGGTATCTGCTCGCTTACGGCGTAATATGAAGTGATATCCTCCGCAATTTCACCTGTTGCTATTGGTATTTGACCGACATACGGCTCTTTCAGCCCTAAATCCTTGACAACAAACATTGTGCCTTCCCCTACTGCACCGCCAACATCTAGCTTTCCTTTATTGTTCAAAGGCAGTTCAACAACGGTATTTTCCACATTACCCCGGACATTGCCTGAATTGTCCGACACTGCCAAAATTGCTCCCGCAGGTCCGTTTCCCCTAAACTGAAGGGAAAGCGTATCCTCGGATCCTTTAAGCATTGCGCCCATCATAGAGCAACCTGTAAGTGCCCTGCCCAAAGCGGCGGTTACAACCGCCGATGTCTTATGAATTTGCTCCGCTTTCGAAACAACGTCTGTGCTGTCTACGGCAGTCATGATAATTGTGCCGTCTTTACTGATACATCTGACTAACTTACCCATTATCTTTCCTTTTTACATATAAATACTTTTCTTTCACATTCCGATTTTGGAGGCTGAAACGCTAAATCATCATAGATATGCAGAATGGAAAATCCGCATTTATTCAGCGCATCTTTTAAAACTTCATCGGAATAATAATACTCGGTAAAGCTTTCACTTTCTCTTGAATAAAGGTAATTTTCGGCGGTAAAAAAATCAAGATATATATCAACCGAAGCATTATCCGGATTATACTCATTCTGCCATACGGTGAATGTTTGTTCATCTTCAAAAACAAACGCGTTGTTTCCAAGAATATTTTTATGCTTATACCGTGTATTCACATCAAAAATGAAAATTCCGCCGGGTTCGGTAAAAAGAGAAACACCCGCAAACGCAGATTCCACATCCTCAATGCTTTGAAGATGATTTATACTGTCCATCATACAAATGGAAGCTTTGACTGTTCCGTACAAATCAATGCTCCTCATGTCCTGATTCAAAAACAGAACTCCGCTTTGCAGTTCGGATTTCTTCATGGCGGCTACACCCAGCATATCGGGGCTTGCATCAACTCCGATAACATCATATCCACGTTTTTCCATTTCAAAACTCATACTTCCGGTACCGCATGCCAAATCGAGCAGAATGCCGGATCTGATATGATTATCATTCAGTATTTTATGGATATAGTCCGCCCTCCGCGTATAATTAACGTTATCAGTAAGTTTGTCATAATAAGCGGCAAAACAAGTATAGCTCATTGTATCACCATATATTCAATTTCAGATTTAAGCTCCGTAAGCCCTTCTCCCGTTCCCGAAGAAAACATGATTCGTTCGGCATCAAAATCCGCAAGTTCGGCAGGGATTTCACGCTCGCGCTTGGCACGCATACTCGCTTTCAACTTATCTGTTTTTGTGAGAACAATAACGTATGGAATTTTCATCTGCTCTAAAAAATCAAGCATTTGATAATCCTGATCCGAAGGCTTATGCCTTGAATCAATAATCTGAATGACAAGCGCAATATTTCTGCCACTTGTAAAATACCTATCTATCATTTCACACCAGCGCTTGATTTCAGAAGCGCTTTTCTTTGCGTATCCGTATCCCGGCAAATCGACAAAGCAGATATGATTACTGCGGTAAAAATTTATGGTTACTGTTTTTCCCGGTTTTGACGAAACACGCGCCAGGTTTTTTCTGCCAAACAGCCTGTTTATAAGCGAAGATTTGCCGACATTTGAACGCCCCGAGAATACAATTTCCTGCGCATCGCTTTCAGGAAGTTGGCTTGCAAGACCGTAAGAGGCCACATACTGCACATTTGAATAATTCATATCCATTACCAAATACAGCTCAAAGCATAATTAAAATCCGATTTGAAGCGTATCTTATTGTTTCCTTTCCGTTTAATTTTAAACGAATGCCCTGATATCTTTCTCTTTAACATCCGTAACGTAAAAGGGCTCTTCTTTTTTTCCGGAGAAAGTCACAAATGCATTTGCAAACACCGCAGGAAGCGAATCCACAGGTATAAATTCAATATGCTGTTTCACGATTTCATCCACATCATCAAGATCTGCCAGATTATCTTTCGGCATAATAATCTTTTTTACACCGGCGATATATGCTCCCATACTTTTTTCGCGCAATCCGCCTATCGGAAGTACATGTCCTTTCAGGGTAATTTCGCCTGTCATTGCAATGTCTCTTTTTATCGGTACTCCCGTAAGCGCAGAAAGAATAGCGGTTGCTATTGCAATTCCTGCACTTGGACCGTCTTTCTTTGTTGCACCTGCCGGAAAATGTATGTGAATATCTTTTGTTTTATAAAAATCCTCCGGAATATCATATCTTTTTGCAATACTGCGTATATAGCTTACCGCAGCCTCGCAGGATTCCTGCATAACATCACCCAGAGAGCCTGTGCATTCTGTTTTCCCGGAACCGTCAAGCACATTCACCTCAACGCGCAGAAGCTTGCCCCCTACGCTCGTCCAGGCCAGTCCGTTGACAATGCCCACGCTGTCTGCAGGCAGAAGTTTCTCGGAAGTATATTTCGGCGTTCCGAGATATTTTTTAATGTTTTTAAGATTAAATACAACAGATTTTTTACCGTTTTCAACAATTTCATTCGCCGATTTTCGCATCAGCGTAGCAATTTCTCTTTCCAGCGAACGCACACCTGCCTCAGATGTATACGAATTTATAATCAGTTTGACAGTATCATCTGTTATCCGGACCTGAGAAGCGTTAAGTCCATGTATTTCAAGCTGTTTCTTTATAAGATGCTTTTTAGCGATATTAAATTTTTCCTCTGCCGTATAACTTGGGAGCTCAATAATCTCCATTCTGTCATAAAGCGGTTCGGGTATAAGGCTTACATCGTTTGCAGTAGTGATAAAAAATACTTTGGACAGATCATATGGAATCTCAAGATAATTATCCGTAAAAGCAAAATTCTGCTCACTGTCCAACACTTCAAGCATCGCCGAAGCGGGATCGCCTTTATAATCATTTGCCATCTTATCAATTTCATCAAAAAGTATCAACGGATTCGATGTGCCGGCAATTTTCAGCGCAGAAATGATTTTCCCCGTCATCGCGCCTATGTAAGTCCGTCTGTGTCCTCTGATTTCCGCTTCATCATGAACTCCTCCGAGAGAAATACGCACATATTTTCTGCCCATTGCCTCCGCAAGAGCCTTTGCTATGCTCGTTTTCCCGACGCCGGGAGGTCCGGCAAAACAAAGGATCTGCCCTTTCACATCGGGATTGAGTTTCCGTACACAGAGAGTTTCAAGGATACGCTGTTTAACTTTATCCAGCCCGTAATGCCCTCTATTTAGATAATCGCGGGCTTTTTTGATATTCAAATTATCTTTGGAATATGTGTTCCAGGGAAGAGATAAAACGGTATCCAAATAATTCCTGATTACGTATGCGTCCGCATTAGCAGAGCCGATTCTGCTGAGCTTATCAACCTCTTTGAGCAATTTTTTTTCAATCTGTTCTTCAAAATGAATCGCTTTTATTTGCTCTTTGTATTCGATAATCTCATTTTCCTCCGGAACATCTTCTCCTAGCTCATCCGAAAGAACTTTCATTTGCTCGCGGATATAGTAATCCTTCTGATTCTTTTCAACGTTTGCCTCAACCTTGCTCTGAATATCTCTTTCAATTTCATTCAGTCTGGTTTCATTTATCAGAACGGCAATGAGCCTTTCAAGACGTTTAACCGGATTTTTTATATCAAGCAGTTCCTGCTTGATTCTCCAATCAACCGCAATGTTTGAAGCCATACAGTCGGCAACCTGACCGGGCCGATTCATATTCAATATATCAAGAACCAAGTCGGGCGGAAGCTTGCCCAAAACAGCCGCATATTTTTCAAAAACTTCTTTTGCTTTACGCACAAGAGCAGTTTCATAATCCAAAGAGAAACCTGTTCGTTTCAGTGGTGCACACTCCGTAACAATTGCTTTCATATATGTATCACAATTTAAAACCTGACAGATTTGACCTCTTGAAACACCCTCGACAACGACTCTTTGGATTTCCGAACCCGGAATCTTCATAACCTGATGAATCACCGCAGTTACGCCCGTATCGGCAAGATCGTTTAAAGCGGGATTTTTAACATTTATATCCTTTTGAGAAACGATAAATATTTCTCTGTTATTGTTCAGAGCCTCCTCTATCGCCGCTTGTGAAATCTTTCTGCTGACATCAAAATGCAGAACCATATTAGGATATAAAACCAAACCTCTGAGCGGAAGCACCGGCATGATTTTTTTGTTTTCTAAATTATCTATCATATTTCTCCTTCCACACTTTTAACAAAAATGGGCAACGTCAGTTGCCCATAAATTATGCATATCTGTTATTTTTGGTACGTTTTTTCGGCACAGGCTTTGTGAGTTTAATCGGCTGTTTATCCGGATTTTTCACAAAAACCGCGTTACCGTTTCCGTTCACATATGCTTCGGTTATGGTTACCTTTTCAATTTTATAATCTGTCGGCAAATCGTACATAATCGGCATAAGCAGATTTTCCATAATAGAACGAAGTCCTCGCGCACCCGTATTTTCCCGCAATGTTTTGTCAGCAACCGCCTTTAATGCTTCTTGCTGAAAATCAAGCGCAACTCCGTCAAGCTCAAAAAGTTTCCTATACTGCTTAACAAGCGAGTTTTTGGGTTCAAGAAGAATTCTTACCAGGCTATCGGCATCCAACTGGCTCAAAGCAGTGATAACGGGGACCCTACCGACAAGCTCCGGAATCAACCCGTATTTCACAAGATCGGAGGTGGTAACCATAGAATAAGCTTCTGATTTATCCATTTCTTTTTTATCTTTAACATCAGCGCCGAATCCCATTGCCGAACCGTTGCAACGCTTTTCCACGACTTTCTGAATGCCGTCAAACGCGCCGCCGCATATAAAAAGAATATTTGACGTATCTATTTGAATAAATTCCTGTTGCGGATGTTTTCTTCCCCCCTGAGGCGGAACGTTTGCAACCGTACCCTCAAGAATCTTGAGTAGCGCCTGCTGAACTCCCTCTCCGCTTACATCACGCGTTATGGAACGGTTTTCACTTTTGCGCGCAATCTTATCTATTTCATCAATATAAATAATTCCGTGTTCAGCTTTTTCAACGCTGTAATCAGCCGCTTGAATCAGTCTTAACAAAATATTTTCAACGTCCTCGCCCACATAGCCCGCCTCCGTAAGAGTGGTTGCGTCCGCTATGGCAAACGGTACGTTCAGAATCTTTGCAAGAGTCTGTGCAAGCATCGTTTTTCCGACACCTGTAGGGCCGAGAAGCAAAATGTTGCTCTTCTGAAGTTCAACATCGCTTACATTATCTCCGCAATATACGCGCTTATAATGATTATATACCGCAACGCTTAACGCAATTTTGGCAGTATCTTGCCCAATCACAAACTCATCAAGCTTTGCTTTAATCTCCTGCGGTTTGGGAAGAACGAGACTGTCGGCACCGTTTTCCCTGCCGCTTGCTTCATCCGCCAGTTCCTCGCTGATAATTTGATTGCACAGCGCAACACATTCATCACAGATGAATACGCCGGCTCCCGCAATCAGCTTGTCAACCTGGACTTCACTTTTTCCGCAGAAAGAGCATCTCTTAATTTCCATAATTCCCTCAATAAATAATTATCTTGATTCAATGACTTTATCAATAAGCCCATAATGAAAGGCTTCTTCCGCGCTCATAAAATTATCGCGATCAGTATCATGCTCAATCGTTTCAATGTCCTTACCTGTTCGCGCAGCAAGAATTGAATTGATTTTTTCTCTAGTCTTTTTGATATGGTCAGCGGCAAGAATAATCTCCGTTGCCTGACCCTCAGTCTGCCCGAGGGGCTGATGAATCATAATCTCACTGTTCGGCAAAGCATATCTTTTACCGTTTGCGCCGGCAGCAAGCAAAAATGCGCCCATACTTGCAGCCATACCCATACAAATCGTTGAAACATCGCATTTAATATACTGCATAGTATCGTAAATTGCAAAACCTGCGGAAACAGATCCTCCCGGGCTGTTGATATAAAGGCTTATATCCTTTTCGGGATCCTGTCCCTCAAGATACAAAAGCTGAGCAACAACAAGACTTGCAGTCGCATCGTTAACTTCATCAGAAAGCACAATGATTCTATCGTTCAGTAAACGTGAATAAATGTCATACGCTCTTTCACCGTTTGGCGTCTGCTCAATAACATTAGGCACTAAAGCCATAATAAGACCTCCGTTTCATCTATATAATTATTGACCGCTTATTCAAATTTTAATCACATTACTTGCAGTTTTCCTTAACAAAATCCATCGCTTTCTGTACTGCAATATCACTCTTAATATCATCAGCCTGGATGGACTTTTTAACTGCGTCGACTTCAATTCCGTAAGCGTCGGCATAACTTTGCATTTCCTTATCGATTTCTTCTTCGCTGACCTCAATATTCTCAAGTTCCACGATTTTTTCAAGGCAAAGGCGTACTTTAACCTGACGTTCAGCCTGATCCTTAAACTGTTCGCGCAGAGACTGCGTATCGCCTTTTGTATACTTCAAATAGAGTTCAAGATTCATACCCTGCATCTGAAGCTGATTATCAAACTGACGAATCAGCTCGTCTATTCTTGCATCAATCATCTGTTGAGGGATTTCAGCTTTAAGTCCTGCAATCAGTTTATCAATAACGGCGTTTTCAAATGCGTTTTCCGCTTCCGCCTGTTTTTTCTCTCTGATTTTTTTCTTTTCATCCGCCTTAAGTTCGTCGAGCGTATCAAATTCCGAAACGTCCTTGACAAATTCATCGTCAATCTCGGGGAGTTCCTTGATTTTAACCTCGTGCAGTCTGCATTTAAATACAGCGTCCTTACCGGCCAAATCTGCTGAACCGTACTCTTCTGGGAACGTAACATTCACATCAAACTCGTCACCTGATTTATGCCCGATAATCTGCTCTTCAAATCCGGGAATAAACTGCCCCGAACCGAGAACCAAATCATAATTTTCAGCTTTCCCTCCATCAAAGGCAACGCCGTCTACAAAACCTTCAAAATCGATTTCGCAGGTGTCGCCGTTTGCAGCAGTTTTTCCCTCTGCTGCAATCATTCTGGCATTTCTCTCCTGCAAAGCGGATATTGCTTCGTTAATCTCTTTTTCCGTTACTCTTACCGCCTTTTTCTTGGCTGTGATTCCTTTGTATTCGCACAACTCGACATCTGGCTTGCAAACGACTTTCATTGTCATCTCAACGCCGTCTTTGCCGATTTTTGTAATGTCTACATCATAAGGCGCAGCAACAGCGGGCTTTTCAAGTTCGCTGATTGCATTGCCTACAACTTCCGGGTAAATTATATCAAGAGCATCTTCGAAAAAAACATTTTCCCCGTAAACGCTTTCAATCATTTTTCTTGTAGCTTTTCCCTTTCTGAAACCGGGAACGGTAATGTTCTTTTTCTTTTTGTTATAAGCTTTCTGAAGCGCAACCTCAAATTGTTCCGGCGTGGCAGAAACTGTTATCTCATAAACATTTGTTTCTACGTTTTTTGTTGAGTCTAAACTCATTTTCACAGTCCTCCGTAATATTGTATTAAAATTTAACGTGTGTTATTATACCATATTACTATTTTATAATCAACTATTATTTTTAATTAAATAAGGACAGAAGCTGAGGTAGTCCGCAGAAAGTAGCCTGAATTTAATGCCTTCGTAAACTCCGTTGAAAGCAGAAGCGATGGCATAACCGTGCGTATGCGCATAATAACATTCCTTTATATCATACGCTTTGAGAATGCTGATAATTTCATCGCATTGCTGATTTACAGTAAGCGGAGGATAATGAAGAAAAACAACAGGCTGAAGGTTTGATACTGCAGCCGCGCTTTCCAGCGAAGCACGCAAACGTCCTGCTTCACGCCTTAAAATCTTTTTATCTTGATCTTCCTCCGCGTCAAAAAACCAGCTCCGTGTTCCGCACACGGCAATATTATCCGCCATGAAAGATGAATTAAATAAAAAATTTATCGAATCAAGCTTTTCGCGCTCTTTCAGGCGCATATTTTTCGATGATGTTTCCCACCATAAATCATGATTGCCTTTAATAAGAATTTTTTTGCCGGGCAGTTCATTTATCCATTTCAAATCGGGCAGGACTTCCGCATAATTCATTGCCCAGGATATATCCCCGGGAATCACGACGGTATCATGAACACCAATCAATTTTTTCCAATTTTTTTCAAGTCTATCAACATAATCATTCCAGCCGTAAAAATCGTCCATTGGTTTATCCGTACCGAATGAAAGGTGAAGGTCACCGATTGCAAAAACCGACATATTTTTTCTCCTGTTGTATAAATAACTTTCCGAAGTGAACAATAAAATTGAAAGGAGGCAATTTAAATGGAAGAACACAGATGCATTAAATGCAACGTATCAAACTGCGAATATCATGCGAAAGAAAAGGATTTGTGCTGCGCTTCGGAAATCGAAGTTGGACCTCACTATGCAAATTCAAGCAGCGATACGGTTTGCCATACTTTTAAACCGTGCAAAGACTGCTAAACAGTGGACTTCATTCAAATAGAGATAAAAAGGTTGAAAGCTGCTGTTAAATACCGCAAACGGGTTGCTTCACAAACGTGAAACAGCCCGTTTCCCAATGTATACAGTCTTTCTCTCATCTTGTAATGCCGAGCATAGACAGAACAACATCTGTCATTTCACTGCGCTCCACCACTTTATCAAAACGAACCGGTTTTGATTCCAGCTGTGCAAGCGGCGCAGGAATCTCTATGCCCGTTTTATCCGAAAGAATCTGCATCATATCAAATTCGCTGTTCGCGGACACGTCTCCTCCGAGCGCTTCAAGCACCGCCGTACTGAATTTAAACGGACTTGCGGTTGAAGCTATAACACTCGGCGTTTTATCGCCTGTTTCTTCAAGATAATTATAATATACCGAAACCGCAACGGCAGTATGTGTATCACAAAGATAATGCATATTTCCGTAAACTCTGTTTATCGCGGATTTTGTTGCAATATCGTTGCAGTATCCGCCGATGAAAAGCTTCGAAATTTTTTCAAAAATTTTATTGTTTAACTTATAAATGCCCTTCTCGGAAAGAGCGTGCATACAGCCGTTTACAAATTCAACGTCCATACCACTCATATGATACAGCAACCTTTCAAGATTGCTGGAAACAAGGATATCCATTGAAGGTGAAACCGTTGTATAGAAATCACGGTTTTTATTGTAAGTTCCGGTTTTAAGAAACTCGGTAAGAACATTATTGGAGTTAGAGGCACAAATAAATTTGTTGACCGGAAGTCCCATCTCGCGTGCATAATAAGCGGCAAGAATATTGCCAAAATTACCTGTAGGAACAACGATATTTATTTTATCGCCGAGGCAGATTCGTCCGGCGTTCATCATATCACAATACGCCGAAAAATAGTATACAATCTGCGGAACAAGCCGTCCCCAATTTATAGAATTGGCGCTGGAAAACATCTTGTTTTCCGATGCAAGTATATTCTTTATTTTTTCGCTTGTGAATATGGATTTAACACTGGTCTGCGCATCGTCAAAATTACCTTTAATTGCGCATACAGAAACATTTTCGCCCTCCTGCGTACACATCTGAAGCTTCTGCACGGTACTTACGCCGTTATCGGGATAAAAAACCAATACCTGTGTTTTGTCAACATCCTTGAATCCTTCAAGAGCCGCTTTACCGGTATCTCCGGAAGTTGCAACGAGGATAACTATATCTTTGCCGTCAGCCGTTCTTTTTGCGCTCGTTGTAAGTAGGTAAGGAAGAAGCTGTAAAGCCATATCTTTAAACGCACATGTAGGACCATGCCAAAGTTCAAGAATATTCACTCCGCTTTCGATTTCAACAACCGGAGCAACATCTGCGGAAGAAAATTTTCCTTTTTTATATGCGCCGTTCACGCAATAATCAATTTCTCGTTGCGTAAAATCCGTAAGATAAAGAGAAAGAACACTTTTTGCCCGGTTTATATAATCCATACCGGCAAGTTTTTTAATAAAGTCACTGCCGATTTTCGGAATATCACACGGCACAAACAGTCCACCCTCTTTTGAAATTCCCTGTGAGATAGCCTGACTCGCGCTTACTGAAACACTTTTATCCCTCGTGCTTGTATATAACATATTGTCCTCCCAAAATACTGCCGATTTTAAAACGAAAACGCATTCTTTATATGATTGATTCTGCGCGGTTCATTCAGTTTATCTTTATCAAGATAAACTTCTATAACATCAAACCTCGGCTGTAATTCCATACCTGATTTTGAAATAAATAACTCAGCGGTAAGCAGAATCTTTCCCTGCTTTGTTTCATCAACATACTCCATTGCATCCGCATAAACCGTTTGCGTCCGTGATTTCACTTCTGTAAAAATAAGATACTTCCCGTCGGAACATATCAAATCAATTTCACCGAAGCGCGCATGGTAATTGGCAGAAATAATGTCGTATCCTTTATCACGCATAAATCTTGCCGCATGGATTTCTCCCCACGCGCCCACCTTTGCCGAATCAGTCATTTTTATTCAAAACCTTTTTTAAAAATGTCCGGCGGTGTATATCACACACACCATATTTTTCTATCATTTCATAATGCAGTTTCGTGCCGTATCCCTTATGCTTTTCAAACCGATATTGCGGATAAAGCTTTGCTATTTCCGTCATATACCTGTCCCTGCTGACTTTGGCAAGAATCGACGCAGCGGCAATATTTGCCGATTTGGCGTCTCCCTTAACTATGGTTAGCTGGTCTATATTCAAACCGGGTTTTCTGTTCCCGTCAATGAAAGCAATATCAGGCTTCAGCTTGAGACTGCCATATGCTCTTCTCATTGCAAGAAAAGTTGCCTGCAAAATATTTATTTCATCAATTTCCTGTTCAGTAGCAAATGCAATTCCGAAATCGAGGGCCTCTCTGACAATTACATTGTAAAGAGCTTCTCTCTTTTTTTCGCTCAGTTTTTTTGAATCATTTACACCCTCAATAACCGTTCCTGTAGGCAAAACGACGCACGCCGCAAAAACCGGCCCTGCAAGCGGACCTCTGCCCGCTTCATCTATTCCACATACAAGCGCATAGCCTTGTGCATATGCTGATTTTTCATATTCAAGCCAATCCATTTTATTCTATTCCGGCAGCTCAAAAGTTATTTTCCCGAGCATTCCTTTTCTAAATTCATCAAGAAGCATCACGGACGTACGTTCAAAGTCAATTTCTCCCCCGGATATTAAAAATCCGCGTTTTCTGCCTATTCTTTCAAGAATCTCCCACGATTCAAGATGATCAATCGTATCTAGTTTGTATCTCTGAATCAGTCTGCTGGCATATTCACCGCGGATAAAATCAATAAAACGGATTGCCATAGTTTCAATATCCAGCACATCATCTTTGACAGCGCCTGTAAATGCGAGTTTGTCACCAACGTTTTTATCTTCAAATTTAGGCCATAAAACTCCCGGTGTATCCAAAAGTTCGACACCCTTGCCTATAACAAACCACTGCTTTCGGCGCGTTACTCCGGGTCTGTCAGCTACTTCAGCCTTGCTGTTTTTTGCCATTCTATTGATAAAAGATGACTTGCCGACATTAGGAATACCAACAATCATGATTCTGAGCGGTTTTCCAGGCATCAATTTTGCCTCATTTGCTGCAATAACATCTTTTAAAACTTCACGAACAAGCGGCAAAAAAGCGCTAAGCCCTTTGCCTGTACGGCAATCAGCCGCCATAGCGGAAATTCCGCGCGAATTATAATATTTTAACCATTCACTTGTTGCATGTGAATCCGCATAATCCGTTTTATTCAAAATTATGATTCTAGGCTTTCCGCAAATCAAAGAATCGAGCTCCGGATTTTTACTGGATTCCGGCACGCGTGCATCTCTTATTTCGGCAACGGCATCAACAAGCTTCAGATTTTCTTTAATCATCCTGCGGGTTTTCGCCATATGCCCCGGAAACCACTGAACCGTGCCCTTAATGTTTTCAGGCATCGGCGCCACCGTTATTGTTTATTTTAAATTGTCCGAACGGAAAGATTCTGAGCTTTGCCTCTCCGATTATATTCTGAACATCAATATCCCCTATAGCTGAATCACGGCTGTCCCACGATTCATTTCGGTTATCACCCATGCAGAACACACAGCCCTCCTTAACTTTATGAGGAAATTGGAGATTATATGATCTGTATGTCGGCGCGGCAACGTAAGGCTCATCAAGCACTTTTCCGTCCACCTTAACAGTACCTTCATCAAAATCAATATCAACAATTTGTCCTTCGGTTGCGATTACTCGTTTGATTAACGGTTCATCCGCTGCAGTTTGCTGTGTGATAACTACTATGGCTCCCTGCTGAGGATTATAAGTGTAATTTGTAAGAAGCAACCAGTCTCCTTCATTCAAAGTAGGATTCATTGAAGCTCCTACAACACCGGAAACCCTGAAGAAAAATGTGAAAAGGATAAATATTATTGCCAGCGCCTGAACGATAACTTCAACTATATCGTATAAATTCTCAGCGCCTTTTCCGATTTTTTTGGATTTAGAACTCATTGATACCACCCATTACTAAAAACGATTAAAAAACGGAACAGCAAAAATGGGGCGCAGAACAGCACCCCATTTGCATCACACTATTAAAGTGCTTCCTTGACTTTCGCAGCCTTACCGACTCTGTTTCTGAGATAATACAGTTTGCTGCGACGCACTTTACCTTTGCGGACAACGGTTATGCTGTCAACATTAGGCGAATGAACCGGGAATACTCTTTCAACTCCAACGCCATATGATACTCTTCTTACGGTGAAGGTTGAAGAAATTCCGCTACCTTTCTTTGCAATAACGGTGCCCTCAAAAGCCTGAAGCCTTTCCCTGGAGCCCTCACGGATTTTTACCTGTATACGAACGGTATCTCCGATATTGAACTCCGGAGCAGTTTCTTTCATACTATCTGCTGCTATTGTTTTTAAAGCGTCCATTTTTATTCCTCCTGATTTTCAGGCGTTCTTACACAATAAATATGCAGAGGACTCACCTTTTTAATGTCTGCCAAAAACATACATTAACCGCACCGAATGAACCGGTGGAACAAATGCTGTATTATATTAACATAAAAAACTAATATATGCAAGAAAAATTTAAAATATCAACGAAATTCCTCAAAATTTTTATTGAACAACTCGCATTTTACAATTCTGCGCGTCTCATATTCAAATCCGCAGGCATTTTCAAGAGCCGAAGTAAAAAGCATCGGATTTAAATTTTTATTCTGCCCCGACAGTGCTAAAAGTTTTAAGCAGATTTTATTACCAATCAGTTCTGCAGCGTAAGTTATAACATATTCAAGCAGATTCACGGTTATTTCAACTTTTCGTTTTCCCTGTTTTGCTTTTTTAACGGCTGACAGACAGTCGGAGCGCATAACCTGTTCAACATCTGCGGCAATTCTTTCAATATGATTGGCGCAGTATTCAATATTATAAATTCCGCAATAAATCTCCGCCGGTTTCATCAGAGGTTTTCCGGCAGAAAGAATATGAATATCTGACGGCAACACTCGGTTTAACTCCTCCGCAATCTTTTTATCACTGTAATCATCATCTTCAATCTTTATATCGGCGCATTCACAGACGCTTTCCACTCCGAGAGGCAGCGGAAGCGAAAAAGTTATATACGGATGCGGATTAAAGCCTTCGGTAAACCACACGGGAATCTCCGCTCTCCTCACTGCTCGGAGAAAAACCCTGTTTATATCCAGATGCGATATATATTTTGCATTGCCAAGCTTGGTAAAAAATAGCCTAACCTCTCGCATCACAGACACCTCCGCTCAATTTATCCGCGCCGCACGCCGAACATTTCTGATGGCAACTGAAGCTCGTTTCCGCTCTATGCGCTTTTTGATTTTCATTTATCAGAAACTCCTTGCGGATAGAATAATTCAGATGATCCCAAGGAAGCACCTCATCAAAGGGAATTTCCCTGTTGGCAAAGAACGCCGGATCAACACCCTGTTCTTCAAAAGCCTTCATCCATGCAGAATAATTAAATTTATCATCCCACGCGTCAAATTTACAGCCCTTTCTGAACGCTGACTCTATGACTGTGCCGAGCCTGCGGCTTCCTTTTGCCAGAACTGCCTCCATAAAACTTGTTTTCGGATCATGCCATGAAACGGATATTTTTTTCGATTTCACATTTTCCGTCAGCAGTTTTTGTTTTCTGCTTAAATTTTTCATTAAGTCCGCGCGTTCCCATTGAAAAGGTGTAAATGGTTTCGGTATAAAAGAAGAAACGCTCACCGAAACATGGACGGATTTACCCTGCGGTTTATCCGGCAGAGAAGAAAACCAATACAGTACCTTTGAAGCAAGTTCGGCAATGCCTTTTACGTCTTCATCCGTTTCAGTAGGCAGTCCAATCATAAAATAGAGTTTAACCTGTGTCCAACCGTTTTTAAAAGCCCTGATGCAAGTACGTTTCAGTTCCTCTTCCGTAACGTTTTTATTGATTACGTTGCGCAATCTCTGCGTGCCTGCTTCAGGAGCGAAAGTGAGCCCGCTACGGCGCACTTTCGAAAGCCGTTCAGCTAAATTATCGGAAAAGTTATCCACTCTAAGCGACGGCAGAGATAGATTGATTTTTTTTTGGCTTGTCCAGCTTATCAGACGAGTCAGAAGCTCTTCCACACCGGAATAGTCGCTCGTGCTTAAAGAGCAAAGAGACAGTTCATCATACCCCGTTGAATCGCAAAGCTGTCTGGACTGTGTGCAGATTGTTTCAATGCTTTTTTCGCGTATTGGTCTGTAAATAAACCCTGCCTGACAGAATCTGCATCCACGTATACAGCCGCGAAAAATTTCCGAAGTTGCACGGTCATGCACAACGTCAATATACGGAACTACAAAACTCTTAGGGAAGTACATAGTATCAAGTTTTTTTACAACACGCTTGCTCACAGATTCAGGAACTGTCGGAACATTCGGCATTACTGACTTTACGCTTCCGTCTCCGTTGTACTCAACATCATAAAACGAGGGCACATATACGCCTTGTATGCAGGCGGCTTTTTTCAGAAAATCGTTTTTGCTTTCGCCTTTTTTTTTGCATGCATCATATAGGCGGATAAATTCAGGCTGAATCTCCTCGCCTTCGCCGAGAATAAACATATCAACGAAATCGGCAATAGGTTCGGGATTACACACGCAGGGTCCCCCTGCAACAACAATATTTTTCAGCTCCTTTCTGTCCGAAGACCTCAGCGGAATCCCCGCTAAATCAAGCATATTAAGCATATTGGTATAACAAAGCTCATACTGCAAGGTAAAACCAATAAAATCGAAATTGCTTATGCTGTCTCCACTTTCAAGGGCAAACAAAGGTATACTTTCTTTTCTCATAAATTCTTCCATATCAATATCGGGAGCAAAGCATCTTTCACACCAAACGCCGTCCATTTCATTTATAAGTCCGTAAAGTATCTTCATTCCGAGATGACTCATACCGATTTCATATATATCCGGAAAGCAAAAGGCAAATCGAACTGAAATATCATCGAGATTTTTTATCACGCTGTTCAGTTCTCCGCCTGTATATCTTGCCGGCTTCTGCACCAAAGGCAGTATCTTTTCAATTTTTTTGTTTCTCATAACGTACTCCGTAATATATTCCGGCTATTTCCGCAACGTTGCAGAAATTTTTCTTTAAAAAGAATTATACAATATTACGCAGTTTTTTTCAATACGCTGAAAAAAAGCAAATTTGCAGATAAAATCAAAAGTGTCGGATTGAAATCCGCCGTAAAAAAGACGGCCGCTCCCGCGATGGAAAGCAGAAGAGATACACTAACCGAAAGAACAGATAACCTTTTCCTTCCGCATGCTTCCCCGTATTTTTCTGTAAGAATCATCCCGACTATATCCCCTCCGTCAAGGTTCTTTACAGGCAAAGCGTTAAGTGCCCCCAGCAGAAAATTGACAAAAGCAGAATTAAGCAGAATTTGTTTTTTTAATATCCGATACAGTAAAACAAAAATAACACAGGCGCTGAAGTTAAAAACTATGCCGGCGGCGGAGACTGCAATTTTCTTTTTTTTACCGAGCAATTCATCTTCACAATCAATCAAAACGCCGAACGGATTCAATATAATTCTGTTTATTTTTACACCGAAAACACATAGCATTAAAACATGCGAGAGCTCATGAAAGAGAATGGAAAAGAAGCATACAATAGTACTGTAAGATTTATCAAACGCCGTCAGTACACTGAGCATCGCAGCGAAAAGAAAGGATATGCAAAGTTCTGTATCGCCAATTTTAACTTTCATTCAGTGAGAGAACATATGCGGGATTATAACGCACGCCGTTGATTCTGATTTCAAAATGGCAGTGCGGTCCCGTAGACCACCCTGTGCTCCCAACTTCTGCAATTTTTGTTCCTTCTTTGACAATATCGCCTGTTTCGGAAAGGAGTGTTTTACAGTGCCCGTAAAAGGTTTTAATTCCGTTGCCGTGGTTAATTAGTATATAATTTCCGTAAACGTTGTCTTTTCCCGCTTTTTCTATAATTCCGTAATAAGCGGCGTAAACAGGCGTACCCGAATCCGCCGCAATATCAACTCCCGTATGAAAACTCAGCTTTTTCGTTACCGGATTTATCCTGTAGCCGAACGGTGAAGAAATTGTTCCGTTTACCGGAATTGTAATATCTGCTGAAATAACGTATTTTGATGCACTGCAGTCTTGGGGATATTCCCTGCCGCAACCTTCTTCATCTTTTCCTCCCGCATTCGCTGTTCCCTTATCGTTGACAAGATAAGCTTTGATTCTGCTGAAAGCGCTGTCCAAAGCCTCTTCAGTATCCTTTGTATCCGCAATGGATATATATTTATCGGAAATGGCTTTGTAATCGGAAGGATTTAAAGTTTTCACCGTAAATAGAAGCCCCACAATTAACGCCATAACCGCCATCTGAACAACCATTACTTTAAGAAGAAAGCGGTTTTTCTTTTTATCATTTTGCATAAAATCACCTTTAAAATTATGTTGATTTTACCAACACAGATATAATTGTACGATAATTAAATATATGCTATAATAATTTAAATTATTCATTTTATAATTTATGGAGGATTATTATGAAAGGTTTGAAGAAAATTCTCGCTTTTGTTGCGGCAGCCGCTATGATTTTATCATCGCTTCCGCTGTCCTTTGCAGTAACTGAAAAAGACGTTGAAAACATCGTTCAGTCCGATTATCAGGCCTATACTGAAACAAACAATGTTACCGACGATAATTTGACCGCCGGAACAGACTATGAAAAAGACGAAATCATATTTGATCTCGAAACCGGAAAAAACAGAGCGTATTCTATCAGTTCCGTGGCAGAGGAATACGGTTTGACCGATATCGAAGTCATCGATGAAAGCGCGCTTACACAGAACGTATCATTGTTTTCGGGTGGCGACAGCAAAACAACCGTGTGTAAAGCAAGCTTTGACAGTAGTGAAATCTCGGTGTTTGAAATGTGCAAAATAATGAACGCCAATGACAGCATTGAAAACTGCGAGCCGAACTATATTTATTATCCGACGGAAACCGACAGCGATTTTGTTATGCCAACGGAAATTTCATCTTCTTCCGTATATGATTCTTCCCAGAAATGGTATTTTGAAAACGGAATGAATATTCCCTCTGCCTGGCAGAAATACGGAAATCTCGGTGATAACGTTACGGTTGCCGTTATCGATACGGGGCTTAATTACAATCATAATGAAATCAAGGATCAGCTCTGGAATGACGGAAACGGCAATCACGGCTATAATGCCGAATTTGGGAACAATGATATTTATGGTACAAAATTTGCTGAGCTTGACGAAGGACCGCGCCATGGTTCTCACTGTGCGGGTATCATAGCAATGCAACCGAACAACGGCGGACTTGTCGGCGTTGCTCCCAATGCTAAAATTATGGTATGCTGTGCCGTTTCCAGTGTAGGCGGTGGATTTTCACACGCTAATTTAATCAAGTCTCTCAATTATGCGGTTGAAAACGGAGCGGACGTTATAAGCATGTCTCTGGGCGGCTATACGTTCGGCTTCCATTTTCAGCAAGCTCTTGCGCGCTCTTCCATGCATGCAGTTATCCTCTGCGCCGCAGGCAATGACGGTTACAATACCGACACAATGCTTCACTTTCCAAGCGCGTCAAGCGCGGTAATCGGCGTTATGGCACTTGGAAGCGGATCTTCCTCCGACACGCTTTCAAGCTATTCAAATTATGATTTGACGGGAAGATTCTATGAAGTTGCGGCACCCGGAACAAACATTTATTCGATTGATTCGCGCAATAATACAGGCTACGTTTCCATGAGCGGAACTTCCATGGCTACGCCGTTCGCAGCAGGAATCGCCGCACTGTATGTTGCACAGCACCCCGAACTTACGCCGTCCGAAGCAAAAGCCGGCATTATAAGCGCATCGGGAACTATGGTAAAAGGTTATGTATCCAAAACCGATGCACAAAGCAATTCGTTTAAAAAAATGTCTGCTTCAAATATTTTGGATTATACGCCGGTTGCGGCAGAAAATATTGTAATAAATAACGATACAATTGACCAAGCTGTCAGAACCGCACTAAACGTTGACGAGAATTATCAGCTCACAAATTATGATATTGCAAACGTTACATATATTGATTTAAGCAACACTGATTTCTCGGATTATGCGGCTATTGCTCAGCTTCCGAATCTTGCATATATTGACCTTTCAAATACAAATATGAATGATTCGGACGCGCAGGAGCTTGCCGCATACGCGGGGAACAAAGTTCTCTACCTCGACTTGTCCCAAAATGAACTTACAAATCTTTCTTTTTTATATGAATTCAAAGGCTGCCTTCACAGGCTAAATGTTTCGGATAATCAGATTAATAATATTTCCGGCATCGAAACACAAACCGCCATAACAATTCTTGACATTTCCGAAAATAAAATTAAAAGCATCGCCCCCTGCTCTTCTATAACGGGACTTACTGTATTTTACGCTCCGGGCAACCTGATTGAAGATCCGACTCCCATTTTGAATCTCAAATATATTGAAGAAATATATTTCGGATCATATAATCCCGATGTTTCAGACATATTCGGTGAATTCTATTTTGTTTCCGGAAACGGCGGAAATAAAATTTCATCTCTTGTTCCTTTCACGGAAATAAACGGAAACTCTTCAAGAATACATTATCTGAATTTAAGCAATAACTATATTAATAAGGATTCTTCGTTCAATTTCAATATCAGTACAATTAAATCTGTTCTGAATACTATAAGCACTAAAAAGTATAACGCTGCAGGATATAAATTCATTTATGCGCCGTGTGCGCAAAGCGCAGAAGATCTTATACCAGCATCCGATTATTCAGTTGAAGACAAAACGGTTTCAAGAAGCGAGTCAAATTTTAAGCTTTACGCTGTATTTGCTCCGGCAGAAGCAAATTACTATACCAGCATAAACTGGATCAGCGACAGCGGCATTGTCAGATCGGACGGAACCGTTACATTTAATCCGTTGGATATAGACGGAACAAAATCATTTATTGTAACGGCGCAACCGGACAGCGCCTCTTCCATGCAGGCGAAACAAATCATCCTCTCGGTAACCGCGCCCGAAATCTATTCAGCAGTTACTGCAGACGGAAAAATAGAGGTTAAAACCAATATCTATACCGATAAAATTAAATTGAACGAAACGGAATACACCGAATATACAGAAGACAGCGGATACCGTGTTTGGATAATCAATAGCTCCGACACCGAAGGTCAAGTCTTTGCGGGAGATTCCTGCGGATATTCCGAAAACGCGTTTATCGCAATCGGAACCGACAGCCTTTCCGGCAGAGCAAAAGTTATTTCTGCTTCCGCAGTTACTACATCCGTTTCCGCCGGTGATAAAGTTATATTTGATGTTGAGACATCCTCCGCTACAGACAGCGTTATCATCCAAGATCAGGACGGCAATGAACTTTCGACTGTTTCCTATATTAAGACTGCCGACGGAACCAAAAAAGAATGGACCGTAACCGCAGTTTGGGAATGCACGGACTATTCGACGCACATCGTCACGGTATATGCTGCTGCAAACGGTGTTGTCAGCACTGCGAGTGCCTACCGAAGAACCGTTGCTCTTGCCGTTAATATCCCTGCGGAAAAAATTGTTTTCACAGAATCGGGCAAAACGCTTTATTTAAATGATTCAACATATCAAATTCCGTATTCATTTTCTCCTCTCGGTGCAAACAGCGGTCTTTCCATCAAATGGGCAAGCAAAGACACATCTATAGTCAGCGTTACGTCAAGCGGGAAAATAACAGTCAACGGAAGCGGTTCAACTTATGTTACCGCTACCCTGCCGAACGGAAATGTTTCTTCCTTCTTTATTTTAGTAAAAGATACCTATGCCGTAACTGCCTCTATGCTGAACACATATTCAAGTTATACGGCAGGCAAACTTTATTCGGCGGTAGTTTACACCAAAAATGCCGATACAATTAAAATTCTTGACGAACAAGGAAATACGCTGTCGATTTACAGAAAAGAAACATTTCAAAACTCTACCGACCTGACCGATGAAAACGGAGAAACATTTTGCAGATGGATTGTTCCGATTACTTTTACTTATACCGGTAAAAATACAATCAACATTTATGCCGGAAATGAAAATGTTTATTCGGACGTTCCCGTTTCATTCACAGTAGACGTCGAGGAAAAAACAGGATATGATTTATCCGGTACAGTTACAAGCTACAACGGAAAATTTGACACACATCTCACGCTGTTCAGCGACACGGATGAAGTTGTGCAGACCATAACGCTGAAAGCAATTGGTTCCGGAGTCAGCTATGCGTCAAACACAGCGTTCAAATTCACTAATATACCCGAAGGCAATTATAAGATACTGATTGAAAAAGAAGGTTGCGAAAGCTACTGGATAAACAATATATCGCTGACTGACAATACGGTGATTGAATCCGGCTCGGGAGGCGGTGAAACAGGAATATACAGCCTTGATGACGTTGTTCTCAGATGCGGTGATGTAAACGGCGATAACTGCGTGGATATAAATGATGCGTCTGAACTGTTGCTTGAAATAAATTTCAGCCGCAGTACGGTTTCTGCCGAAAATATTCTTTGTGATATTAACGCAGATGGCATGATTGACGTAAACGATCTTGCAATCATGCATCAATAATCGGAGGTTCTGAAATTGAAAAGCAAAAGATTAAGTAAATCTCTTTCCGTAATTATGGCGGCAATCATGCTGTGTTCTGCATTTTCTGCAGCATTTCCCGCCTATGCGGCGGCGCACCCGAATGCCGTAAATCAGGGAATGAGTGGGCAAGACGTTGAAAGTAGCGATATTGAATCTTTCAATGAAGTCTCCGACACGGACTATCATAATCTAACAGAAGAAGAATATGCGCCTAATGAAATTATTCTTGAAATCATTTCTTCATCGGATAATACGACAAGTTCGCTTTCGTCATTTGAAGATAAATACGATTTGAAATTTGAACGTCTGCTTCGAACAGATGTATCGGAAGACGAAGACGCATCTTCCCTTTCCACCGTTTCTTCAAAAAACGCTGAAGTTCTTATTTCAACGTATTTTATGAGTACTGAAAACGACAATATCATTGAACTATGCGATGAACTGAACGAATATGACGAGGTATTCAACGCACAGCCGAACTACAAATATACAATCTGTGAAGAAACGGAACAGATTGATATGACACCAGATGCAGAAATAACGGCATACACGGAACCGCCTGCATTTTCCACCGACGGATATATAAATAATCTTCAGTGGTGGTTTGATTACACCAATATTTCAAGCGGATGGAGCACATATGCCGATTCCTCAACCGGTTACGGTATGGGAGCCGGCGTTACCGTTGCGGTTATAGATACTGGTTGCAACACGGCACATGAAGACATTCAAGACAATCTGTGGACAAATTCAAAAGGATACTGTGGATATTACGCTTATGAAAGCTCTTATATTTCAATCGGTGATTCTTCTATGGACCAAAACAGCCACGGTTCGCACTGCTGCGGCACCATTGCTATGAACGGAAACAACAGCGTAGGCGGTATCGGCACTGCACCGCAGTGCGATCTCATGGTTCTAAAAGCGGACCGTAATACCGGAGCGGGAGTTTTCTATGATTCTGAACTGATAACAAGCCTTGAAAAAGCGGTTGAGTTCGGGGCGGATATAGTAAGCATGAGTCTGGGCGGATATAATTTCAGCTATGCAACATATAGAACATACCAAACAACTTCTTCAAGCTGCATTATCTGCTGTGCGGCAGGGAACGATAAGTTTGATACAACCGAAAAACTTCATTTCCCAAGCGCCGCATCCTGCGTGATAGGCGTTATGGCAACCGGCAATTCATCACATAAAGATAAGCTTGCAACTTTCTCAAACTATGACACTACCGGCAACTTTTATAAGGTTGCAGCACCGGGAACAAACATATGGTCTTTAAACTGCAATGGAACAGATGACGATAATGCGTCATACGGTAATAAAAGCGGAACGTCGATGGCAACCCCTGCAACAGCAGGAATGATAGCTTCCTATATGTCTTACATAAGAGGTGTCAAAGGCTGGGACTGGACTCCGGCGCAGTATCAGTACAAGATTGAATCCGTAATCAATGCTTCAGGAAACAGCCTTTCATGCACGGCATATTCAAATTCCTACCATCCTGTTGCCTATGAAAAAGGCAGTCAATTTAAGATGATGAATCTTAAATATCTTTTCTCTAATTCACAGAGCAACACGTTTTCCAGCGTAAGCACTGTTGCATTCAATAATTCAGATATTCAAAGCGGCGTCAAGAAAGCTACGGGCTACAGTGACAGCGAGCTTGATAAGTATGCGCTTATGAGAGTTTCCCTGATGTATTGGACGCTCAACTCTAACAGACAAAAAATAACCGACTATTCTGATTTGGAAAATCTGCCGGGACTGAACTATCTTGATTTATCCGGAAGCAAAGTTACACAGGACATCATTAACACGGTTATCGGCTATTTGCCGGCCAGTCTTGTATACCTTGATCTGACAACCTCTTCAGATCTTACCGATATTTCGGCTCTGGCGCGCAGCAAGGTATGCTGTCTGCATTACTTTGATTTTGGTGAAAATGCAATTACAAACATAGGGTTTTTATCAAAATTTACCAGCCTGAAATATCTTTATATGGATAATAACAACATTACGGATATTTCTGCACTATCTAAAATAACGCATATCGAACAGATTTATGCGAATAACAACTCTATTCAGGATGCGCTTCCGGCACTCGCATCACCATATCTGAATACACTTAATTTAAGTTACAACAAATTAACGGATTATACCCAGCTGAATGAATATAAAGGCGCATATGTTTCAAGTTCCTTTAAATCATCTACTATTACAATTAACGTAAGCAATAATTATATGCCCGGTCTCACCGCAACGATTGTCGATGAAATGAAATCAACAATCGAAGCGCGCAATACCGTTTCCGGCGAGGTTATAGCCACTACCATCAATATTATATATGACAATCAGACTACACCGAGTACAAGCGAATTTATTCCAATGACTTCCTATTCAATCGCAAATACTACAGTCAGCCGTGAAAATTTTTGCAGCGGTATGTATAATCTGAATAGTTATCTTATTTCCAGTTTCTCAAAAACCCCGTCCAATGCAAATCAGTACAGCTATCTTTCATGGGAATGCGAAGAGGACGGCTACTGCACTGCCGACGGAACAATAACAGTTAATCCTGAAGAAATAACTTCAACGCGTATTATTAAGTTTACCGCAACCGCGCCGGAGGGTTCTTCGGCTACGTCAAATGTTACGGGTACAAAGAGCCAATCGATTTTTATAACGATAACCGCTCCCGAAATATACAATGCTTATCTTTCTGACCGGGTAACGACCGTAAGCGGGAATGTCAAGCTTATGGTATCGGCAAACCAGTACACCAGTCAGATTGTTCTGAGAAGCGGTACATCTGCAACGGCAACAACGATTGCAACTTATGACACAAGCGCAGCAAATTATAAACTCACCGCTAACGAAAAATGTCAAACCTGGCTGGTAACGATTCCCACATCTTATCTGTCGTCTACCGGCACAAAATATATATATGTTTACCCTGCTGATTCAAACGGCGTATTCTCGGTTGGATCCAGCATTGACATATCCGGAAGAACAACATATGCATACAAATATCCCGGTGCACTTTATGTAAAGGACAGTCCGGATACCGGCTCTACGCTTACCGTAACCACAAACCAGTATATAACAAGATACGGTGAATCGGCCATTTTTGCATGCAACAGCGGAACAAGCGCAATAAAACCCTCCGGTTCATACGGATTTACTATCACAGAGCAAAATTATATTGGCGGCGGAATTATTTATACTTCTTACGGTTCAGGATATTCTGGTGTTGCCAACTCATCTAAATATCCTTATGCAACCACCGGGACATCCTCTATCAATCTTAAGCTCACAACAGAAGATTCGCAGGTAATTACCGCCAGCGGTAGTGTCACAACTATTGCGCCGGAGGTTAAAGATGTTGCCTGCAATAACGCAGATACGGCTACATCAGACGGTTACTACGAATACACAGTTAAAACGAATCATGCTTGCACAGGAATTAAGGCCGTGGATCCGTTAACCAAAGAAACCATTGTGGCAGATGCTGAACTGATTATTTCATCTTACTCAAGTTCATCGCCTCACGGCTATTATTCATCAAGCTATTCAAGATGCTGGAAAATACAAATTCCGCTGTCCGGTTCAAATCCGCAGGCGGCAACAATCGTTGGTTATGATGAGCTCGGAGACGGCACAGTTACAAAAACACCCGCAACGGGTATTACGATACCGACATCACTGTATTTTTATCCGAATCAGTTGACTTCATCAACAGCAACAAGAATATCAAAAAATTTAAAAAATTACGTTACTGTGCTTCCTGTTGACAGCGAAGGAAATTCGCTTGCGGACTGTTGCAATACCGTTACGTTTTCAACAACTTCCACAAATGATTACATTTCTATCAGCGGAAGCTACGCTTACTGCGATTACGATGCTTTTTCAGCTGTAACAACAACCTCAACAAGTATTTTATATAAAGCCACTGTAAACGGAATCACAAGCTCTTCCGGCAGACTTTACGCTTCAAAGCCCGTAGTAGATTCGCTCTCATATGACGCTGATCAATCTATTCGTATGGCGAATGGAACTGTTTATTACACAGCACGAACCTATTCCTGCGATACAATTTATATTAGAGAATCCTCAAGCAAAACGGCTGATGTTGTTGCAAGCTACACCTTAGCTGATACAGATCATTACACCGAAGGCGTAAATGAAAACGGAGAAACGTATATCGACTGGAACTTCACAAGAAAATTTGACAGTGCGGGTACAAAGCTTGTAACCTATGTCAGAGGCACATATACTTACAAAGACACAACGGTTTTAGATTCAACATCATATAGATATCTTGCCGTTGCAGTAAAAGCGGCTCTGGGCGATTACAGCAAATGGAACGAACAGACAGAACGCTTCAATTTGATAGATAAAACAGCGCTTCAAGCGCTTTACGGCGAACGTACAGACGAATTCAATACAAGATTAAAAGCTGTTGAAGATTACATTGCTGAAGCCAATATGTTCCTTTCGGTTGACGAACAGGAAACGATAGACAGTATGACCGCAGAACTCACCACACTTATTGACGATCTTCTCGGATACGAAGATTTCCAGACGGCGGTTGAACGCTATCATCAAATGATTGATCCAAACCCTGATTATTACTATATTCCCGAAAGACTTACCGAGCTGATAGCTCTGACTCCAGATGACAGCAATGCCGAAGCTGTAGCGGCCGAAATCAACAAAATTCTTGATTCTCTTGAAGGCTCGGCCGATATGACAAAATGGAACACAGCGCTTTCACACATTCCGAAAAATCTTGACAGCGTTTTTGAAGAGAATAACGGTTACTATATTTATTCTCCTGATTCGCGCGCCAATGTAAACGCTGCTTCCGTTTTGAGTTTAGATCTCCCTGCGCCTTCATCAAAACAACAGGAAATTGACGATGCTGCCGCAGTGCTTGAACAGACTGTTTCCGAACTCAGCGCCAACAAGATTGACGTTACGATTCTGCAGCAAGCAATAAATAATCAACAGATTTATTTGGATTATTTCAAGGCTTACACGCTTCCTGATAATCTTGAAAGCGAATATCTTTCACAAATTGAACTTGCCGAGAATCAGATTACGGCATATGCTTCGCAGGCGGAAGCCGACAGCGCTTCACAGACACTCACAGAGATTATAAATAAGATAGATGAATTTATCGGCGCAGTTAATGAACTGAACGATTATATGACTTTCCTCTCGTCAGACGAACAGATTCCCTATCTTGAAAACAGTGAACTTCAGGGAAATCCGTACAGTGAAGAAACGTATAATCCTTTGAAGGAAAAATACGATGAAGCCAAAGAAAAACTTGCCAATCAGAATGCCGGGTTTACTTCTTTGGAGGCAGTTGTCCGTACAAACACTGAACTGCAAGAATTATATAATAATCTTCACAAACATGCCTTTGATATTCTGATTGCCGAAACCTGTGTTTACAAATATATGCAGTGTGTATGTGGAGAATACAAAAAGACTGAATATGCATCAGGAGAAACAGTGCCCGGACACAGCTGGGGTGAAGATACGGTTCTTACCGATAACTTCTGCGGAGGAACGACTTCAATAACCTATCATCAATGTACGGTATGCGGATGTATCGAATATACTGATGGAGAAGAAGTTCTCGCAGGAAATCACACCTGGGTGAAAGACGAGGAGCTTTCGAAAGCCCCGGCATGTATTGTAAACGGCAGTGATGTTTACAAATGTTCCGTATGCGGCGCACTGAAAAGTGAAGATATTGCCCCGCTAAATCATCAATATTCGGGAGAATGGAAAGTCACTGTTAAGCCGACTGAAACTTCCGAAGGTGAAGAGATAAACGAATGTATACGATGCGGCATTCACCTTTCACGTCCGATATCCGTTCTTCCGTCAAGGGCAAATCTTATCATTCCCTTCTCCCCGTCTGATATTAACGCTGAAAAGCTGACTGTCACAGCATACAGCCAAGGTGCAAGCTTCTTATATGATGAACCCTTGTTTACGTTCACAAGCTCTGAAGATGAATATGGATACAAAATAACAACTGACGAATCATCAGGCATTATGACTGTCAGATTGCCGCAGGATGCGTCATATGATATTGTTATACAAATGTCCGGTTATACCTCATTCAGAATTTACAATATTGTGATTGAAACCGAAGATTACGATATACGAAACTTCAATGATGAAAATCACGATAATGAATGCATTGCTGTGCTTCACCCCGGTGATGTGAACGCAGACGGCGTTATCAACGCCCTCGACAAAATAGAACTAACAGGCAGATTTGCAGAAGCGATAAGCACTGAAAATAATATTTTTGATATAAATAACGATCAGATAATTGATTCATCTGATAAAACAGAGTTGCTTACCTCTTATATGAAATGCGATGAATCTTTTGCTTTTCCGGTAGCAAACAAAAATTAAATAAACAGCAATAATTCAACCAACAAGCCCGATGAGATTTTTATATCTCATCGGGCTTGTTAAATAAATCGTTCTATGCGGCTTAAACCATAATCAGTTGCCGTAAAGCGGAATAAAAGCAATCAATTCAGTTACCGATTCGCTTCGATTAGCAATTGAATGCTCCTGACCTCCGAGACATATGCAACTGTCTCCCTCATTAAGCGTTACAACACTGCCGTTATCGTTATATTCGGCAGTCCCTTTAATAATATAGAATATTTCCTCCTCATTGTTATGCATATGTTTGCCGATGGAACATCCCGGTTCCAGAATTATTTTTGCCATAAGGCGGCATTTACCGTTTATCTCTTCCTGTTCCATAAATTTCACAATTTTAACGGTTCCATCTCCGCCTTTCATGTGAACATTATTTAAAACATTCATTTCTTCTTTTCTTTTAATCATAGTATACCTCTCTCAAAAATGTTTTATCCTTGTTGTTATTCGTTATAAATTATGATACAATATATCCAGTGAAATTTCAATAGATAGGAGTCAGCGTATGGATAATAAAACTTTGGGAAGCGTCAGCGTCTGCGGTGTAACCGACGTAGGCGAAAAAATTTGCAGTGCAGGCGGCAGAATTTCCACCCTTCCAGGAAATGCGCTTCAGATACTAGAAAAAAGCAACGATCCTGAAAAAAACAGTAAACTTATCGGCAAAGTTACGGCTTCCGGTCATCTTTCCGTTACAGAGCATATGTTTTTCAACCTCTGTTTCTGTGATGTGAGCGTACTCGTTGAACAGTTTATGATTGAATTTCGCCTGGCATCGTTTACGGTTAAATCCAGAAGATACGTTAACTTCAGCGACGCCGGATATTTTGTTCCCGAATTTAAAAACAAAGAATCCAAAAAAATTTTCAGCAAAAATGCTGACTCTCTTTTTGAAGCTTACGATAAACTTCTTGAAGCAGGCATACAAAAAGAGGATGCCCGGTTTGTGCTTCCCTACTGCTTCAGGAGCAACTTTCTGTGTTCAATGAACGCCAGAGAACTCACAAACGTTTTAAATGCGATGCTTTACGGCAGAGGAAGCAAATACCCTGAAATCTATGAACTCGGTCTTCAGCTCGCTGAAAAAGCAAAAGAACTCGCACCCGGAATATTCAGCAGAATACCGGATAAAAAAGTGGATATCCATGATGAAATCGACCTGAGCAGTATCACCGGTCATACGGCGGGAAACCTGAAGCAGGAAAAGCCGGTTGAACTTTTAAGTTTTACAAGCAATCCTCAGCGTGTAACTGCAAAAGCCGCTCTAATCAACAACACGGCTCTTTCAACGGAAATGATTGATTATATTCTTGAAGATAATAATAAAACCGCCGAAATATTAGATAAAATTGTTCACACGAGCAGAGCAAGAGAATTGGAGCATATCAGTTTTACTTTCCGCCTTTCAGATTTATCGCTTGCTTCTATCACACATCTTGTAAGGCACAGAATCCAGTCGATAAATATTCCGAATTTAAAAACATGCAATAAAAGCAAATATATTATCCCGCCCGAAGTTGAAAAGAATCCCGAAGCTTTGCGTATTTATAAAAAAGCTTTTGATGATAATATTAAATGCTGTCAGAAACTTAAAGAACTCGGTGAAAGCGCAGAAACTTTAGCATACCTCAGCCTCGCCGGTAACACACTTGATGTGGTAAGCACAATGAACGCCAGACAGCTTATGCTGTTCCTGCGCCTGAGAACTTGTAACCGCGCGCAATGGGAAATCAGAGAATATGCAAAGGAAATGCTCAAACAGTTGCGTTCAGCCGCACCGTTGATATTCAATCATTACGGGCCGACCTGCTTCTGCACCGGCAAATGCCCCGAAGGCAAATTAACCTGCGGTAAAGCCAATGAAATGAAAGAAGAATATAAAAATTTATAACTTATTCGCCGATGTCCCACGCCGCGCTTAGGCGGTATGGGACATTTCAGCATTTCAGTGGGAGTGAAATCTCCCACTGAAACCCTGAGGAGCGAACGCTCCCTGTGCAGGTTGCAATCGTTCGCAAGCCCCGTTTCAAGCGAGCTTGATGGAGCTGCTCCGATTTAAATTATTAAAAAACACGGGATTCTCCGAAAACGAGAATCCCGTGTTTTTTTTGAATTATTTCAGACTGACTTTTTCAACAATTTTATCATCAGATAAACTAAGCCATTCTGTAATTTCAATTTGTAGGTCTTTTGTTGTATCACTGATTTCATAGGCTTTTTTTACTTCCTTAATTTTTCCGGGCTGGATCTTGGAATCAAACCCTGAATCAGTGTCAGAAGTGAAATATGATGCCTGCAATTGTACTCCATCTTGATAAACTTCATCCTGAAAAGCGCCATCAAAACTCTGTGATTCGGATGAATTGTTTGTAAACTCATATGTTATAATTACAATATCATTACCCAAATCATCTTTTGATATTTCAGCGCCCTTGACTACACATTTGTAATCACCGAGTGTATTTTTATCCTCTTCCTTTTTAGATGCCTGAATGCCTTCGGACTGACTCGTATCTGATGAAGTATTTGCGGAAGCATCCTCCGTTGCATCATTGCCTGACAAAGCAAAACCTATGATAATGATAATAAAAAGGAATGCAATTATTAACCAAAACCACCACTTTTTGAAAATTGATTGTTTCTTTTTTATAGACGCATTATTCTCTGCATCATTAGCTCTGTTTTCTTTTTCGTCCATATTATCCTCCTATTATGAATACATATGTATTCATCTTTTGATAATAATAACACATAAGCGTTCAAAAGTCAACATATGTATTCAATGATTGCATTTTTATCGCATATACTTATTAGCGATAGGAGTGATTTTATGTTTCAACCCACACTTAATGCTAAGATAGTAGGCGATGTAATTTCTGATTTTCGGAAGAAAAAAGGAATTTCACAAGAAGTTTTAAGCGGCATTGCCGATATAGGCAGAACGCATCTTTCGGCAATTGAGCGCGGAGAGAGGAAGCCTACCCTTGAGACTTTGTATCGCATTGCATGCGCGCTGGACACAAAAATGAGTAATATCATTATGGAAATTGAGAACCGCCTTGAAGATAAATAACATATGTTTTTGTAAAGCAACGCATCTCTATGACCAAATGCAATAAAAACGGACAAAAAATTACCTTCTATAACAGAATGAAATAAGCAACTATAAAAAATAAAAAATCATAAGGTTTCCGCCTTATGATTTTTTATTAAAATTTAATTATTTATTCAGATAAGTATTAAAATGGTTCCCGCTGTAATCAAAACTGCACCAACAGCCGTTTTCCATGTAAACTGCTCATGCAGGAAAATACACGCAAGCACAAGCGTTATTACAACGCTTAATTTATCAATCGGAACAACTTTTGAAACATCACCAAGCTGAACGGCTTTATAATAGCAAAGCCACGATGCTCCGGTTGCTATTCCTGACAATATCAAAAAAATCCAGCTTTTCCTGTTGATGGCGGAAATGCCGCTCTGCGCATTCGTTATAAATACCATTCCCCATGACATAAAAAGCACAACCGCTGTTCTGATTGCAGTGGCCAAATTAGAATTGACACCGTCTATTCCTATTTTTGCGAGGATAGATGTAAGTGCGGCAAAAACCGAAGATAAAACTGCAAATAGAAACCACATGAAATAACCTCAATCTAATCAACATGCTTAGCAAAAATGATTCAATATGGGCTTTTCTCATTATTCAACGCAGCAAAGAACAGCATTAACTACCTAAAAAATTATGTGCTCTCTGCCTATTCAAAAACGAAGTCCGCGCCTTCGAGGCAAGAACATCTTTGCCTGAGTTATAAAGAGAACTTATGAAACTTTTTTTTACCTTTTTTAATAATAAATTTATCTTTAAAAAGGTCTTTTGCAAAACGGATAGACGGATTGGTCATCTTTTCATCATTAACTAAAACCCCACCCTGCTGCACAAGCCTGCGCGCTTCGCCGTTTGACTTTGCAAGACCGGATTTAACCATCAGTGCAAGAAGACCTACTTCGTTGTTTTCAAAATCAGTCTCCTCTAAAACGGTCGACGGCATATCCGCACTCACTGCGCCGCTGAAAAGTGCTCTTGCGGTTTCCTGCGCTTTATTTGCCTCTGATTCGCCGTGAACAAGAGAAGTGAGTTCATAAGCAAGAATTTCCTTAGCTTTATTGAGTCGGCTTCCCGCCCACTTCTCCATTTCCGCTATCTCATCAAGCGGCAGGAAAGTCAGCATTTTCAAGCATTTTATAACATCGGCATCATCCACATTACGCCAATACTGATAAAACGCATAGGGCGTAGTTTTATTCGGGTCGAGCCAAACTGCGCCTGACTGCGTTTTTCCCATCTTCTTTCCCTCAGAATTGAGCAAAAGCGTTATTGTCATCGCATACGCATCTTTACCGAGCTTCTTTCTTATAAGCTCGGTACCGCCGAGCATGTTGCTCCACTGGTCATCGCCGCCTAGCTGCATATTACATTCGTAATTCTTAAAAAGATAATAAAAATCATATGACTGCATAATCATATAATTAAACTCAAGGAAAGAAAGTCCTTTTTCCATTCTTTGCCTATAGCACTCCGCTCTGAGCATGTTGTTCACTGAAAAACATGCTCCTACTTCGCGCAGAACCTGAACGTAATTTAAGTCCAGGAGCCAATCTGCGTTATTAACTGTGATTGCGGCATTCTCCCCTTCAAACGCAATAAAGCGTTCCATCTGTTTTTGAAAACAGTCACAGTTATGCTGTATGGTTTCGGGCGTCATCATGGAACGCATATCCGTTCTTCCCGAAGGATCGCCGATATATCCCGTGCCGCCGCCTAAGAGAACAACCGGTTTATTGCCTGCCATCTGAAGCCTTTTCATAAGACACAGAGCCATAAAATGCCCTACATGAAGGCTGTCCGCAGTCGGATCAAAACCTATATAAAACTTTGCTTCGCCTTTATTAATGAGTTCTTTGATTTCCTCTTCATCGGTTACCTGAGCGATAAGTCCTCTTGCCACCAATTCATCATAAGCTGTCATTATTTAATATCCCCCTTTAACATTTCTTCGGCATTTTTCAACGTCAACTCGCTTATATTGCTTCCACCTATTATTCTGGCGATTTCGTATTTTCTCCCCTCAAAACTGAGCGATTCGACATTTGTGTATGTCCTCCCGTCGGCAACCTGTTTGCGGATAAGGAAATGATTATCCGCCAGCGCGGCTATCTGTGCCAAATGGGTTACGCATATAACCTGCACACGGTTTCCGAGATTTTTTAGTTTAATCCCTACTTTCTGCGCCGCGCGTCCGCTGATGCCGGTATCTATTTCGTCAAAAATCAAAGTTGTGGTATCTTCCTTTTTGCCAATTACGCTCCGAAGCGCAAGCATAATTCTGGAAAGCTCACCTCCGCTAGCAACATCCGCAAGCGGTTTAAGAGGTTCTCCCGCATTTACGGATATATAAAACTCTGCTTTTTCGACACCGGTTTTGCACATGGGTCCGCTTTGGAAACGAACCTCAAAGCGTGCATCCGGCATATCAAGAAAATGCAACTCTTTTTCAACGGATTTTTCCAAATCTACCGCCGCTTTCTTTCTTAATTCGGAAAGCTTACGGGCCAGCTCATATGCTTTTACTTTTTTATCTTCAAAATCTCTTTCAAGTTCTGTGCGCTTTTTATCGTTTAAATTTATGGATTCCAGCTCTGATTTTGCATTTTCTAGATATGCGAGCATATCTTCTTCCGTACTGCCGTATTTTGAAAAATCATAATACATATCAAGCCGCTGTTCAACGGAATCTATTTCATTTTTATCTATATCAAGCGATAGAATTTTATGTTTAACCGCATCCGAAATATCCTCAAGATTATAAATCAGTTCGGAAAGCCTGCCGTTGATACTTTCAAGATCTTCATCGCTTTCGGCAAGTGAATCCAGTTTTGCCAAGCAGAATTTTAAAATCTGGAGCGTACCGTCCTCATCATCATTTCCGGAAATGGCATTTGAAATAAACTGCAACGCTCTGGTTATATCGGAAATTTTGTGCAAAAAATCTCTGCGCTTGACGAGGTCAGCTTTTTCACCCGGCTTTATTTCCGCTTTTTCAAGCTCGTCAATTTCATACAAAAGCAGTTCTCTGCGCCGTTCCTTTTCGGAGTCATCGGTATCCAGTGCACGCATCTGCTTAATTACGAAACAAAGTTCTTTATATGCCAAAATATAATCACCGAGAACTTTGTCGTTATCGAGCATTTTATCAATAAAATAAATATGACGGTCACGGTTAAGCAGTTCCTGATTATCATGCTGGCCGTGAATATTTATCAGCAGTGACGTAAGCTCGCGCATCTGTGCCGCAGTACACGGAACACCGTTTATACGACATGATGACTTTCCGTCCGCACCGATGCTACGTCGGAGAATGACACCGCCACACTCATCATTTATATCAAAACTGAAAAGCTTGTCCAAAGCCGCTTTTGAAATATTGGTAAACTCTGCGGTTACAGATGCATTTTTAGCACCCGTGCGGACAAGATCCTTTGACGTGCGCAAACCAAGAACCGCGTTGATTGAATCAATAATTATAGATTTCCCCGCACCCGTTTCACCGGTCAAGACGTTAAATCCATTTGAAAATTCAATCACCGCGTTTTCTATAACTGCTATATTCTCAATTCTAAGGCTTTTTAACATGAATTATCTTTTTATGAGCAGGGATATTTCCTTGTTGAGTTCCCCTGCAACCTCCTCTGTTCTGCAAACAACAAAAATCGTATCATCCCCGGCAATCGTTCCGAGAATCCCCCGCCATGCCATAGCGTCTATTGCAGCGCAGGCAGCATTCGCCATACCGGCATATGATTTAATCACAATCATATTGCCCGCATTATCAATGCTTAAAACGCTCTCGCGGAAAATGGAAATAAATTTATTGACGTTCTCTTTGGCATCATGCCTGCGAGAAACATATTTATAACCGCCAAATTTTGAAACTTCCTTGACAAGCCCGAGTTCTTTAATATCTCGCGAAATAGTTGCTTGCGTTACCTTAAAACCTTCCTTTTCAAGATATTTCATCAAAACATCCTGATTTTCAATATCATATTCATTGATAAGCTCTAATGTTTTTTCAAGTCTCTTCTTTTTCATCACAACGCCTCAAAGTATTCTTTCTATCATTTTTTCATTGAGTATTTCATAAAAATTGCTTTCTTTTATGTGAATAAAATCAACAGAAATATCCGCTTTGGAAATCCGAACACAACAACCGTTCTCCACCTTGACGGGGGAAAGAGAATCTGTAACAAGCGAAAGCTCTCTGTTTTCCACGTCTTCACTTGTATTTACAATTTCAATAACGCTTGAGCTTGAACATATAACGCTTCTTGCGGTAAGAGAATGAGAACAAATCGGGGTAAAAATCATACATTCGATATTCGGATCGGCCACGGGACCTCCGGCGCTCATCGAATATGCAGTTGAACCGGTAGGCGTCGCTATAATCACCCCATCTGCCCTGTGCCTACCGAGAAGATGTCCATCCAGCGTTACTGTAACATTTATCATTTTCGGGCTTGTAATCCGGCCGACAACAGCATCGTTCACACAATATTCGCTGTAAAGCGTTTCACCGTTTTTAATAATTTCGGCTTTCAGAAGCATATGTTCTTTTATTTTATAACTGCCGTCCGCCAGTTTGGAAAGGCGGGAAATTTCCGTTTTTTCAAGTCCGCTTAAAAAACCGAGATGCCCACCGTTAACACCGAGAATCGGTTTCCCGCACACTGCCGCTTCCCTTGCAAATTCGGTAACTGTACCGTCACCGCCTATCGCAATGATAATATCGCACGAATCCAATGACTTCTGATGGCTATTATACTTTACTTGCGGATAATCAACATATTCCCTGTCTTCCTCATCCATGTAAATCTCTGCGCCGAGCGAAATAAGCTGTTTTACAATATTGTGCGTAATATTAACTGTATCGCCAAACGGAATATTTGGAAAAACTGCTGTTTTCATTGTAACTCCTTATGAGATTCCTTTATAACTTTTTCAACATTTACAGCATCGCTTATTACCGGGCTATCGGATTTCTTGATAAAAATGAGGTATTCTATATTCCCTTCAGGCCCTTTTATCGGGCTGTAAGTCAGACCTAAAACCGAAAATCCATTATGACAGGCAAAATCAACGATATGGTTTACAACTTCGCTATGAACCGAAATATCTCTAACAACGCCTTTTTTCCCTACCTTATCTCTGCCGGCCTCAAACTGCGGCTTAATCAGCGCGGTACAGTAGGCGTTGTTGTTCATAAACCCATGCAGAACGGGAATGATTTTTGTTAACGAAATGAAGGAAACATCTATGGAAGCAAAATCTATTTTATCCGGAATTTTTTCCTTCGTTAAATATCTGAAATTTGTTCTTTCAAGATTGACTACGCGCGTATCCATTCTGAGTTTCCAGTCAAGCTGACCGTATCCTACATCTATCGAATAGACTTTTAAAGCGCCGTTCTGAAGCATACAATCGGTAAATCCTCCCGTTGACGCACCTATATCCATACATATTTTATTATCCAGGGCAATCGGAAATGATTTTACCGCTTTTTCAAGCTTATATCCACCGCGCGACACATACGGCATCTTTTTGCCGCGAAACTCAATTTTATCCGTCTGCAAAACGGCTTCGCCCGCTTTAACAGCTTTTTGGTTGTTAACGTATATTTCACCCGCCATGATAATGGCTTTCGCATGTTCACGACTTTTGGCAAAACCCATTTCATAAACGGCAACGTCAAGACGTTGTTTATTCAAAGTTTTCACCTATATCCCTCGCCATTGATTCGGCATCAAGTCCGTATTTTCTGAGTTGATCTTCAACCGAAGCAGGTTTGACAAAAGTATTGTCCACAGCGGTCAAATTGAAATTACCGATATATTTTTTTTGTTCAAGCAGATTGGCGAATCCCTCGCCGACACATCCGGATTTTATGCTTTCTTCATAAAAATAAATGTTCTTAAATTCAGCGGCTTTCGTTACGGCGTCTTCAGATATAGGCTTAACCTTATTAAGTTTTATAACAGTAAGTGGCATACCTTGTTGCTTTAACATTTCAGCTGCTGTACACGCATTGGAAAACAACCTTCCGTAAGTTACCAAAACAGCATTACAGGAATCAGAATCACCGTAAATCTGATAATCGGAATCCTCCATACGATAATCTTCGGGAAGCGGAAACTCTTTGCCTCTCGGATACCTGACCGCGCAGGCATACTGTTCTTTGTAAAGTGCATTATACATATGATGCGCAAGCTCCGCATAGGAAGCGGGCGCATAAACAACCATATCTGGAATGGTATTGAGCATCGGAATATCAAAAAGGCCCTGATGCGTCTCACCATCCTCGCCTACAAATCCGGCTCGGTCCACAGCGATAATTATTTTTACCTGTTGAAGAGATATGTCATGAATAATCTGATCGTAAGACCGCTGAAGGAATGTGGAGTAAACGGCAAAAAACGGAAGCATACCGTTTTTCGCCAATCCGGAAGAGAAAGTGACAGCATGCTGTTCTGCAATGCCAACGTCAAAATACCTATGCGGGTGATCTTCCCTAAACTTGTCAAGCCCTGTGCCGGACGGCATAGCCGCCGTAACCGCACAGACTCTCTTATCTTTATCGGCAAAAGAACATATGGCCTTGCTGAAAGCTTTTGAAAAATTCATACCCGAAACTGCAGTTTCACCGCTGTCCTTATTAAATTTTCCGATGCCGTGAAACTTTTCCGGATCAGCTTCCGCGTATTTATAACCTTTGCCCTTCACTGTGTCAACATGAACAATCACAGGCGCATCGACGCTTGCGGCAACGCTGAAAATATCTACAAGGCTGTCTGTATTGTGGCCGTCCACCGGGCCGAGATAACCATAACCCAAATCCTCAAAAAACGAGCTGTGGTAAAGCATGCTCTTGAGGAAATATTTATATTTAACAATTCGTCTTCTTAACATTCTGCCGAAAAACGGAATTTTAGCAATTGCATTGTCGATTCGCTTCTTATTTATGTAATAGCGTTTGCTGGAGCGTATTTTTGTAAAAAACGAAGCAAGGGAACTTGTATTTTTGGATATAGACATCTGATTGTCGTTTATTACAATAATCAAATTATCCGCACCGTGCGCCGCATTGTTAAGCCCTTCATAAGCTTCACCGCCGGTCAGGGATCCATCCCCGATAACAGCGATAACTTTACCTTTTTCACCCTTTATTTTTTTTGCCATTGCAAGCCCGTAAGCGGCGGAAATAGAGGTGCTGCTGTGCCCGCTGAAGAACACATCGTGAACGCTCTCACGCGGGTTTGTGAAGCCTGAAATTCCGCCCTCGGTTCGCAACGACGAAAAATCATCGAATCTTCCAGTTAAGAGTTTATGCGCATAACACTGATGCCCGACGTCCCAGACAATCTGATCTTCGGGAGTAGAGAAAACTCTGTGCAGCGCAACAGTAAGCTCAACGATTCCGAGATTTGAGGCAAGATGCCCTCCGTTTGCAGAAACGGTATCTAAAATTTCTTCTCTGATTTCATTGCATAATTCGGGAAGCTCGGCTTTATTCAGTTTTTTTACATCAGACGGAGAATGGATTCTCCGCAGTATTTCATAGCTCATAATTTATTCTTAAATAAAACTTAGTTAAAGCAACACAATAAATATTTAAAATTATATCATAATCATTGCTAACATTCAACCACAAACAGTATAACCGATGATTATCCTACAGAAAGCTATCGTTCTCGCGACGCCAAACGCAAGGCAAATTCTTTTAAAAAAGCACCCTTGCCGCCGTAGCTTTCTGCGATTTTAACAGCTTTTTCCGTCAGCCTGTCCACTTCTGCCGAAGCCTTCGCAACACCCATAACAGACGTATACGTTGATTTCCCGTTTGCTACATCACTGCCTATGGGTTTGCCGAGTTTAGATTCATCGCCGATATTGTCCAGAATATCATCCACAATCTGAAAGGCAAGTCCAATACATCTCCCGTATTCTTCGGCATCTGCGATTTCTTTTTCGGAAGCACCTGCACAAATTGCTCCGATTTGGCACGGAGCGATTATCATTTTTCCTGTTTTCAGAGAATGAATAATCTTAAGCCGATCAAGAGAAACCGACGCTCCCTCGCTCAGCAAATCAAGTGCCTGACCGCCTATCATACCGTCGATTCCCGAAGCCGCCGATAAAATGTATCCCATTTTTAAAGCGGCATTGGCATCTTGTATATCCCCGAATTTATTAAAAAGGATTTCAAATGCAAAATTCAGCAGTGCATCCCCTGCCAGCAACGCGTAACTTTCCCCAAACTGCTTATGGCATGAAGGTTTACCGCGCCTCAAATTGTCATCGTCCATACAAGGTAAATCGTCATGAATCAGGCTGTAAGTATGAATCATCTCAACCGCACAGGCATACGGCAATGCGCTCTGCATACTACCACCCGCAACTTCACAGAAAGCCAGTGCAAGAACTGGCCTGATCCGTTTTCCGCCGTTCATAAGACTGTATCGCATAGCATCCGGCACAATTCCCTGTTGTTTCACAGAACTTATATAAAATGCAAGTTTTTCTTCTACTGCGTTGCCGTAAAGTTCAAGCTGTTTACGGAAATTCATTTTTCTTCCTCAATCTTTCTGATTTTATTTTCCTGCTTATTTAAATATTCATCACAAAATTTTATCAGCTTAATCCCTCGTTCATACAAGCCGAAAGATTCGTCCATCGTTTCCTTTTCATTTTCAAGCTTACTTACAATCTCTTCCAGCTCTTCCATCGCCTTTTCATAAGTTAATTCATCCATGTTCTGTTACTCCTTTTCGATTACTGAACACTTTGCGCCGCCCTCGGCAAATTTGATGTGTAAAATTTCCCCTTCATCTATCTCAGATGAAGATCTTACCGCTCTGCCATCTTTCAAAGCCAGCGCGTATCCTCTTGCCAGAACCTTCAGCGGGCTGAGTGATTCAAGTCTGCCGGCAAAAAGTTTAACCCGTTGCTGTTCGCTTTCGGTTAAAGTTTTTATTCTGGATGTCAAACGCTTTTCCGTTTTATCCACAAGCAGCCTGTTCTCTTCAATAATAAATCCTATATTGTTTAAGCAAGGACGGCTCCGCAAACCTTTCAGCCTGTTCCTTTCGGTTTCAAGCCTTGAAAAAATAAGCCTATCCAATACATCCTTTTTAATTTTCAGTATGGCATGAAGTTCTGCAATATCCGGCACTGCAAGTTCTGCCGCCGCCGAAGGAGTTGGTGCGCGCAAATCGGAGACAAAATCGCAGATAGTAAAATCGGTTTCGTGCCCGACTGCGGAAATAACGGGAATTTCACATGCAAATATTGCTCTGGCGAGTTTTTCATCGTTAAATGCCCATAAATCCTCTGCCGAGCCTCCACCCCTACCGATAATAATAATATCGCAACTTTTTTCACTGTTTAATTGACGCACCGCTTCGGTAAGTTGTTGCGCCGCGCTTTCTCCTTGAACCTGAACGGGCACCAAATCAATGGAAGCAATCGGATATCGCCTCGAAATTACGTTTTGTATATCATGGAGCACGGCACCATCCGGTGAAGTGATGACTCCGATTCTCGACGGATATTTCGGCAACTCTTTTTTGTGTTCTGCAGAAAACAAACCTTCTTGTTCGAGTTTTTCCTTAAGTTGTTCATAAGCAAGATTCAATCCGCCGAGTCCTTTCGGTTGCATATCCTCTACATAAAGCTGATAAACACCGTCCCGTTCAAAAACGGATAAACGCGCCTTGACAAGCACTTTCATTCCGTTTTCGGGAATAAATTTAATATGCTCGTTATATGCTCTGAACATAACAGCCTTAACTACCGCCTTATCGTCTTTAAGGGAAAAATAATAGTGCCCTGAACGATAATGATTCGTGAAATTAGAAATTTCACCACTGATATAGAGATTTCTAAAAACAGGGATTTCATCAATCAGGGATTTCAGATAATTATTCAATTGGCTTACAGATAAAACTAACTGTTCCATTTTATACTTCCGTAAACTGCAACGCCCACTGCATTATCAGAAGAAAAGCCCGGCGCACAGAAATAAACATTCTTTTCATTTCCGAGAGATTTTCTGAAAAGAGTATTCTCCGCTACACCGCCTGCAAAACAAATCGGAATATCGCCATACTGATTTGTAACTCTTTTTTTCATTTCCATTATTGTATTTAAAAGATAATCAATCGTAAATTTGGCGGTGTCTGCTCTGCTTTCTCCGCTTTTTATCATTTTTTCGGCAAGATTTTGAAGTCCGGACAGGCAGCAGTCCATACCCTTAAAAGTTGCTTTGCGTTTAAAAACCGCTGAAGATGAAGAAGCCAGCGTGTCAAGCTGTGATCCTGCGGGAAAATCAAGTCCGAGCAAAGCTCCTATGCGGTCAACAGCCTGTCCCGCTTTCAAATCGAGGCTTTGTGCCACCGTCTCCGCATTTATAACATAGTCAGAAGGTGTAACATATAGACACTGCGTTGTACCGCCGCTTAAATGAAAGCAAAGAAACGGTTCTGACAAAAGTTCAAGTATATTCGCACTGTATAAGCATGCGAGGATATGCCCTTTTTGGTGGGTTGTTTCATAAACAGGTACATGTAAAACCGAAGCGATATTTTTTGCCGCCGAAAGCCCGGCAAGGAAGCACGGCATATAGGAATTTGCCGTACCGCAAGGCTTTGAGGAAACAGAAACGGCAGATACGGTGCACGGCGCGCTTTTCATCAGTTCATCTATCATTTCGGGCAGCTGAAGCGTGTGATGAAACAGCGCTTCACTCTGCCTTAGCCCGATTTCTCCTTTTCTGACGGGAAGAAGTTTTTTAAGAGTTACGGCTATTTTGCCCGAATCCAAATCATAAAGTGCGGCGCTGGTTGTATAGTTGCTTGTGTCAATCCCTAAAATACAGTTCATTGTTTTCCTCTTGAAATACAGCCGAGAATACCGTTGACAAACACATAATCTCTTTCTGCACCGTATTTTTTAACCAGTTCCACAGCTTCGTTTATTGAAACGGAATCCGGTATGTCATCGCAAAACATAATTTCATACACGGCAAGTCTGAGTACGGCAAGTGTCGTTTTCGGAAGTCTCTCAATCTTCCAGCCAACCGCAAGCCTGTTTGCAATTAAAGTATCAAGTTCCTTTTTTTTATCTATAACACCATGCAGAAGGCGCAATGTAAATTCATTTTCACGATACTCTCCCGAAAGAGTCGCCGCGTCAACAATGGAATCAATGCCTGCATCTCCGCTGAATATTTCTGAAAATAAAAGCGTAAAAGCCTGTTCCCTCGCTTCATTTCTGTTCATATATTCCTCCCTGTAAGCTTAGGCATAGAATCGTTGCATACACTATGCCTAAACATAAAAATAAGCGCAGCATAAATCTACGCTTATTATAGCAAAATATTATAATATATGCAAGCGTTCACCCGGCAGTGCTGACAGTTATTTTTGAAGCGTCAGTATTCGCTTTGTTCTGAACAATTTCTTTAATCTGAAGCGCCGTTGATTCATCAAGCTTTTCGCTATTCACAACAACTTCGCATGTTGATTCCCCAAGAACCACTACACACTCACTGATGCCTTTTGCAAGAATGAGCGTTTCTATGTCACTTTCCAGCGCCGCTCGCTCGCTGAGTTTCGAATACATCGATACAGCCTCTTTCTTTTCATCGCTGGAGGCCTTGTCGTTATCAATCACTTCATTGAGTTTTTCCAGAGTTTCATCCATAGTCTTCTGCCGTTTCAACTTGGACTCCGCAAAATAAGAGCTTGTGGTTGCATTGACATACTGCGCTTCTCCAAGCTTTTCCGAAGCTGTTGTTGTGTTTGATGTTTTAAGAGATATATTTGAACTAAAATACCAATTGACAAACAGTCCGGCACCTAAAACGAATACCATTGCCGCCGCTACAATCTGCCTTTTTCTGTTTACTTTCTTCTCTGTTGCTGAACTACTCACCGGTTGTTCCTCCTTTTGATACGCTTACTTTTGCCGTGGACACACCCAGCCCGGCAGTTACACTGTTAATCACAGCCTGCTTTACAGCAATGTTATCGGCACCCTCACAAATAACAATCACGCCACGGATTTTAGGGCGTATTTCCTTTTCGAGAAGTGCGCTTTTTGTATCGTCTGTGATAACATATTTTTTATTTATATCGGAATCGGTTGATTCTCCGTCTTTTTTATATGAAGAATCCTCATCCGCTATATATTTATTTTCGGAACTACTATCAAGCGTTATAAAAACGCTGACATTACCGATTCCTTCAATCTTAACCAGAATATCCGTAAGTTCTGTTTCAAGATATTCTTCATATTCATTCAGGTTTTCCGTACAGATAACGTCTTCGGTTCCTTTATCATTGTCAGGAAAATAACCTGACAGGAATAGCAGAACTACAGCCGCTGCTCCGATAATTATAAAAAGCTTTATTCTTTTATCGGGAGACGCAAGTTCTTTCAGCTTTTCATTCCATTTCATCGCTTACCACTTCCGCATTTAAACGGAACTCTTTTTGTATCAGACGAACCGTTTTTGTTATTTCATTCTTTTTTTCCACTTTTATTTTAATCTCCTTAATGTTTATGCTGTTGTTTTCATCAGTATTCATACAAACATTTATACTGTTGCATTTTATTTTATTCACTTTCAGAAGCTCCGTTATCTTGGATTCAACCTCATCTTCCGCCGCAGATATCTGCTGCTCTGTCAGAATCCGATTGTAGTCATCAAACGTCATTTCCGAATTTTCAAGAAAATCACCGCTGAAATCAAAACTTATCGCTTCACTGCCGGCAAACGGTGCAATAAACGATGCAATAAGAAAAACCGAAACGATGATTTTCATTACTTTCCAATTTGAATTTTTCGGTACAATCAGAGAAATTATTCCGCCGACAGCGCAGGCAGATGCCACGCCGATAGCCCATATGCGCAAAGTGTTCATAAATTACCTTTTACCAGCATAATCATTCCTGTATTTACAACAAAGAGTAGAATGATAAAAACAATAATAACAAGCAGAACCGTAATGATTGATGCAATGGTTTTAAACATATTTTCCATTACTTTCTGCCCCATCATACCCGCCGTAAATCCCGCACAGTGAAAAACCGCAAGCCAAAGCAAGGTTTGAATACAAACAGGCATAAACATAGCGGTTACAATCAAAATTGCCGCCGCTCCCACAACGTTTTTGGTAAGGCCGACATATGCGGTAACCGTATTGATTGAATCGCTTACGGCACCGCCTATAACCGGAATAAAATTGCCAACCAAAAGTTTAGTTGCTTTCAGCCCAACCGAGTCTACGGATGAACCGATATTGCTTTTTATACCTAAAACGGAAAAGTATATGGATGAAAATATCCCGATTATGACACTCATATATTTCCGAACAGAAGCTATCATCGTATTTATTGGTATATCTTGATTGATTGCACCTATCAGACTTGTGCCGAGCATGATATTGCACGCAGGCATAGCCACGGAGGAACACAAAGTCGAAATAATCTCCGCAAGCGCAACGCTCAGTCCGTTAAACCCCACAGCGGTTGAAACTTTTCCGGACGAAGCAAGCAGTACGCACAAAACGGGTATAATCAGCAACATCAAATCAGACGCGCTTACAATTGCGCTGCCGACCGCGCTGATACATTTGCTCAAAGGCTTTATCACCACCAACATCGTAAAAAGTCCCATACATATATCAAAAACAGAACTGCTGATTTTTTTGCCGAAGGAATTCGAAACACCGCCTGTGAAAGAACCAAGAAAAGTTGTACCGACAAGAATCAGCAGGACTTTAAAAGGTTCTCGCCCTGCCTCGTTGAATATATCCGCAAACGCTTTGAAAAATCCGGAAAGAGAAACATCAAAAACTGCGTCGCTCGTGATTTCGTCTATTCCCGCTTTTTGAAGTATCTCTTTTGTTTGTTCATCAAGTCCATCAACAATATCGTTTATGCCGGTCGACTCTAGCTGTTCTTTTTCCGTATCGGAAACATCAGCGGAAAAAGCCGTTATGCTGACGGCAGGTATAATAAAGATTAGCGTGAGAATAATTAAAAGTTTTTTCATTGATTGATAAGTTCTGTAATGATTTTAAGTATCTCTCTGAGCATAGGCATGGAAAGAGCAAGAATCATCACTTTTCCCGCAAGAAGAATCTGGTTGCCCAGAGCACTGTAGCCCGAATCCTCGCAGGTGTCTGAAGCAAACTGTGCAAGCAGGCATATACCAAGACATTTAAGCATGATTTTGAGATAGGAGAAATCCACATTGGTGCTTCTGAAAATATCTCCCATATCGCCCACTATTTCACCCAAAGCCGAAACGGCGAATAAAAATATACCTGTCCCTGCCGCGATGACAACGGCGGTAGCGTATTCGCTGTTATTCTTTTTCAGCTGAAGTGCGCAGAAGCACGCGGCAACAGCGATTACAACACATTTTATCATAAGTCAAATATGGATTTAATCGTTTCAAAAAGATCACCAATCTCAGGAATAATCATCATAAGCACAACAATCAAACCGGCAAGCGTGGTTATCATTGCCTGATCCTCCCTGCCCGAGCGTACCAGAAGCTGATTTAGAATTGCAACAATGATTCCTATCGCTGCGATTTTAAAAATAAAATTGATATCCATTTTTACTCCGTTAAACAATTATAATTGCAAGCGCAAATCCGCCGAGCAAAGATAATTTTTTTATTAGATTCCCTTTATTGCTGATTTCCGAGCGAGCGTCTTCCGCAGACTTTTCTATAAGATTCCGACTCATCTCACAAAGCTGCAACTGACCTTTGATATCGGTGAGCCCGAAAGAAGAAAAGAAAGACGATATATAATTCAAATCACTTTTCGAAAGAATTTTAAAATCACTGTTTTCATACATAACAAAATGTCCCGAAGACAATGACTTTTTAAAAAAATCAGATTTAAAATCGAATTTCATAATAATTTCGGAAGTCTTCCTGTGTGAAAACTCAATTTGATTTTCAGCAAAATCAAGAAACCTTAAAAAATCTTCAAGTGTTTCCAGCCTCTGCGTATACAAATCCGAAAGTTTTTTCCCGATTAGTGAGGCAAGCACAATCACTACCGCCGCCGCTATAAATTTTACGTATTTCATCAGTTGAATATATCCTTTTTATTTTTCCGGGCTGTTCACCGCTTAGCTGCACCGCGCTCCCTGCCAGACCGCTGTCCATAATGTTTTTTATATAGGATTTAAACAGAAGTTCCCTTATATCGGAAGCATGTGCCGTTGTGATGATTCCCGCTCCCATGGAAAAGCTTTTAAGCACGGCTCTCCCCTCATTTTCCTTTCCGATTTCATCAAACACGATATATTCCGGAGAGAGTGTGCGCACTGCGTTCACAATTCCATTTTCCTTCGGAAAGGCATTGAGTATATCGGTATTAATTCCCACATCCATATTCGGAACACCGTTATGCAAAGCCGCAATTTCGCCCCGCTCGTCAATGATGCAAATTTTATGCATGCGATTTGAAAGCTGTCTGGCCAAATCGCGCAAAACAGTTGTTTTTCCGCTACAAGGCGGGCCGAAAATGATTAATCTCTGATTTATCAAATGCTTCATTATATCGTCCGCCGCACCTTTTATTTCTCGGGCGAAACGGAAATTAAGAGATGAAATATCTTTTGTTCCGATAACTTTTCCGTCTTTAACCACAGCTGTGCAAGCGACTCCTATTCTGTGTCCACCGCGGATTGTTATGTATGACTCCATAATCGTATCGGCATGCGAATAAACCGAATAATCGCATAGCCTGTTAAAAATTTTATCAAAATCCTCAGCATCGCATACAACCGGTTCCCCCGTCCCGGTTACCTCCCTGCCTGAACTGTCAATTAAAAAAGATTTTTCAGAACCAATGATAACGAGAGGTTTGTTTTTTCTGAGCCTTACTTCCATTATCCCGCCGTTGAGTTTTAAGGCACTGCTGACAGGGACAGCGGCGGACGGCGTAAGATAATCTATAATTTCCTCAAACAATTTCATCACCTAATTAAAGCTATGCGGACTTGTCCTTTAATATTACTTATCTGTGTTGAAATAATCTTCCAATTGTGTTAAGATGAAAACAATTACTAAATAAGCGGAAGGTAAAATATGGCAAAGAATAAAAAAAGAAAAAACTTTTTCAAAAGACTTTTTGAATCCGATAACTTTATTGCCGAGACATTCTGGGCAGTGATAATTTTCATACTCTCTTTCACGGTTTTCAGAATAGAATACATTAAAGGAAAAACCGTACTCGGAATCATTTTCTTTATTGTAAGCGCAATTCTTTTGGCATTTGCGGCCAATCTTATAAATGAAAAATTCGGTGGAAATCGCGGTTTTGCAAAGATGATACGCGCAAACAAAGGCTCGTTTATTTCATTTTTTATAGCCGTCGGCATCATGATTTTTGCATATCTTGTTTATGAAATACGTCCGTTCGGCGACTACTGCGTTCTGGAAATGGATCTTTATCATCAGTATGGTCCGCTGTTCGCAGAGTTTTATGATAAAATTGCACAGGGGAAAAGCCTTCTGTATTCGTGGAATTCAGGCGGAGGTAGCGGCTTTCTCGGAAACTTTTTTAATTACCTTTCCAGTCCCCTAACTCCGATTATTTTCTGGTTTTCCAGAATCCATATTGTTGACGCAATCGATGCGCTTGTGCTGATAAAGTGTGCGTTTTCTGCCGCTTCGTTTTCTTACTTTTTAAAGAAACATTCCAATTCAAAATATATGCTGAATGTTCCTTTTGCACTCCTGTATGCATTTTCAGCATATTTTATCGCTTACTATTGGAATCTGATGTGGCTGGATGCCGTTGTCATTTTCCCGTTTGTGATGCTCGGAATAGAAAAGATAATCAATGAAAGGAAAGGAAAGCTTTACATCATAGCTCTCGCAGCAACAATGCTGACCAATTATTACATGGCTTATATGGTCTGCATATTCAGCTGTGTTTATTTTCTTTGTTATTACTGGTCTCATTATTCGTTTACGGATTTATACGTTCCGAAAAGCAAAGATCTTCCGTTCTTCAGCAGAATCTATCAGTCAAAATTCATTAACACCGGATTTAAGTTTGTGTTCTGCTCGGTTTTTGCCGCTCTGATCAGCGCGTTTGCCCTGATTCCCGTATTTCTTACGCTTCAGTCTTCAAGCGCAATCGGCGGAAGTTTTCCGTCCGGATTTGAAACGTATTTTGATATACTGGATTATATTGCGGCGCATTTCGCTATGCTTGAGCCTACCGTAAGGAGTAGCGGTGGTGACGTCACCCCGAATGTTTACTGCGGAATCCTTACCATTCTTCTCATTCCGCTTTATATGATGAGCAAAAAAATAAGTTGGAAAGAAAAAACGGTAAACGTTGCGCTTCTTGCCTTTTTCTTCATTTGCTTCAACACAAATTACCTGAACTTTATATGGCACGGCTTCCATTTCCCAAACGATTTGCCTTACAGATTTTCGTTCTTTTACAGTTTTATACTGCTGATTATGGCGTACAGAGTATTTGCAAATATCAGAGAATATGGTTACAAAACAATTCTCTGCGTAGGCATCGGCTTTATTGCGTTCCTTGCATTATCACAGAAATTTGAACTCAGGTATGTTAACGGATATACGATTTATGCAACCATAGCGTTTACTGCACTCTATATCCTCGTAATCTGCGCGGCTTCAAGCAAAAAAGTCGAAAAAAGCATTTTAACCGTGGTACTGACCTGCAGCGTTGTGTCTGAAATTTTTATTTGTGATATTCCGAAATTCGGGTTCTCGGTAAATGAAAGTGATTACACGGGAGATTACAACGCTTACCGTTCGTCTATCAATGCAGTATATGAAAAAGATGACAGCGATGATTACCGAATCGAACTTAACGATATTCCGTCGGCGCTGCGTATGAGTCCCTGCTGGTACAATTACGAAGGGATTTCCTGCTTTTCATCTATGGCAAGTGAAAACCTTTCCGACTTGCAGTTCAGGCTCGGCAATTTCAGCAACAGAATCAACAGCTTTATGTATCATAATCAAACGCCTGTTTACAATATGATGTTCGGCGTTAAATATGTGATTGACAACAATAATCCGTTTGCAACAAACAGTGCATATTATGACATGACTGCCTTCGACGATGAAAATTCGCTGAAAACATATAAAAACAAATACTTCTCCGGTCTGGGGTTTGCCGTTAGCAACAAGCTACTTGAAGAATTCAATTATAATGAAGAATGTAACCCCTTTGAACTTCAGAATGATTTTATGAAATATGCTTCTAATACCGATAAAGATGTTTTTCTGCCTGTTCAAGCAAAACTCAATGGCACTGAAAACTGTAATATTACTTCGTTTGACGGAACAGGCAGGTCGGAATTCAAGAAACTCAGCGAAGAGGAAGATGCATTTATCAATATGACGTTCACTGTGGAAAAAGACGCAAACTATTACGTTTTCCTCGCCACATCAAAACTTGAAAACGCTGTTTTCAGAATTGATGGAAAAGAAAAAACACAGCCTATTGAAGACGAACCGTACGTGCTTGATTTAGGCTATTTGAAAGAAGGAACGTCAGTTGATATAAAAGCACTCATAAGCGATGACGCAAACGAAGGCGTTTTTTATCCGTGGATTTATTATTGCGATGACAACGCTTTCCGCGAAGCTTACGACATTTTAGCGGACAGCGGAGTATTCAAAATTGAAGAAAAAACCGATACTTATGTTAAAGGAACGGTAAACACAGGAAAAGACGAACTTCTGTACACATCCATTACGTATGACAAGAGCTGGAAAGTTTATGTTGACGGAAAAGAAACGAAGGCGCTTTCTCTCAAAGATTCTCTTATATGCGTGGATACGGGAGAAGGGGAACATACGGTTGAATTCAAATACGCGCCACAGGGATTAAAAACAGGCGTACTTATTTCGTCGCTTACAATTGCGCTGACGGCATTATTTTATATCTTGAAATATCTGATTCTAAATAAAATAAGAAAAATTGTTGCAACCGTTTGATTTCACTGCATAAAAAACTCACGGAGTCTCTTATGACACCGTGAGTTTTTTTATGGGAAAATAAGGTTTACCCAAACTCAAAGAATGATACAAATTAAACCGTTACAGCCCTCGTTAATTACGCGTTCAACGGTTTCACGCAGTTTGCCCCGTGCATCCATAGGCATACGGTAAAGTTTGTTATTCAGCCCTTCATTTACAATGGAATAAATGGATTTACCAAATATATCGCTGTTCCAAATTTCTTTCGGGTTCTCCTCAAACTGTTTCATAAGGTAAAGTACCAAATCTTCACTTTGGCTTTCACTGCCCACTATCGGGGCAACCTCTGTTTTAATATCCGCTTTGAGCATATGTATACTCGGTGCACTCGCACGCAACCTCACACCGTACCGTCCGCCCTGCTTCATCAGTTCCGGTTCTTCCAACGAAAGTTCATCCTGTTCCGGCATAACGATGCCATAACCGTACTCATTAACGTCATTAAGTGCCGCTTCAATTTTTTTATATTTCATTTTAACTGTGCTCAGTTCTATCATTACGTTCATTAAATCCTGCTCATTTGCAATTTCAATACCCGTGTTTTCCTTTAAAATCTGATAGAACAATCCATCTTTCATCACTACATCGATAGAAGCGCTTCCAACGGATAAATTCATCGAAGTAATTCTGCTACCGATGATGTTTTCACTCTTCTTCAGCAAAGCGCAGAAATTCTCCATATCTCTGATATGTCTTGTATCCGCTATGGCTGCATTCACAGATTCAAAAACATCTTTTTTCAGCCAATGCTCTTTAGGCAGGGACAATAGCCAGTTCGGAAACTTAACCTCAATTTCATTGACCGGAAATTCAAAGAGAACCTGTGAAAGAATGGATTTAATTTTTGCTTCATCAAGTTCAATGCAGTTAACCGCTATAACAGGAACGGCATACTTAACGGTAAGTTCATCGGCAAGTTCCTGTGCCGAACTGCTTTCCGGTTCAAGGCAATTCAAAAGCACAACAAAAGGTTTGTTGATTGATTTTAATTCGTCAATTACCCTCTCTTCCGCTTCTTCGTATTCATCGCGGGGAATATCGCTTATACTGCCGTCGGTTGTGATAACTATTCCGATTGTTGAATGCTCCGAAATCACTTTTTTCGTGCCAAGCTCCGCCGCCATATTAAACGGTATTTCATGGTCATACCAAGGCGTATGCACCATACGAGGATTTTCATCTTCAATATATCCGATGGCGCTCGGAACAACAAATCCCACACAGTCTACAAGACGGACTCTAAAAAACGCACCGTCATCAAGCGTAATTTCAACCGCTTCCTCCGGGATAAACTTAGGTTCTGTAGTCATAATCGTACGTCCGCCGGATGACTGCGGCATCTCGTCAATTGCTCTTTCTCTCTCATACTCGCCCTCTATATTCGGAACAACGATGCTGTCGAGAAAATTTTTTATGAAAGTTGATTTACCGCTTCTGACCGGTCCTACAACGCCTAAATATATATCTCCCCCTGTTCTCGCGGATATATCTTTATAAATGCTTCCTGATGCTGCCATTATTTTTTCCTCCATATGATTTCAAGTTTCAGTATAAACCGATTATCAATAATAATTATGCCATACAAGCAAAGATTATGACTAAAACCACACATCGGCAATTATCCGCAGCAAAAGTATATAAATCACAAAAAGCCGCCCCTGCCATAAGGACAGAGAGCGGTTTTTTAATAAATCTATTCTTTTTTACTGCTCAAAAAGCATTTTCCCTGTAACCATCCATAACCGAAGGCACAAGTTTAAGCAAAGCGCTACACACTTCACCATATTCAATACACAAATCAAAAAATCATATGCCGTCTGTAAAGCTACTACGCAACCAAACGGAAGTGACAACTCATTTTGATGCTCAGCCGCGTAAATCCCGCCACAGCATCTTGTGTGGCGGATATCTTCAACGCACAGTGTCTTTTACATCGGAGCAGTGCTCCATCAAGTCCGCTTGAAACGGGGCTTGCAAACGATTACAACCTGCGGAGGGTTTTAGTTGGGAGATTTATCACTCCCACTGAAATTCTGAAATGACCCGACTAAGAGGCGGGGACATCAGCGCATAGTTAAAAATGCATCCGTTTAAATCGTCTGCTTTTGTTTTATCGGCGGTGCAAAATGAAAGAGTCGTCGGTAAAAATATTGCACAAGCAGTAAAACACAAGAAATCCGCTTCAGCAGAAAACTTTTATGCAGTTTCAGCAGGCACGTTAAACTGTGAATTATACAAATCTGCATAGAATCCGCCTTTATCCATTAGCTGTTTATGCGTTCCGCTTTCCACAACATCACCATTGTTCAGCACAAAAATAATATCTGCATTCTTTATTGTTGACAGTCTGTGCGCAATCACAAAACTTGTTCTGCCCTTAACGATTTCATCCATTGCATTCTGAATCAGCTGTTCGGTTCTCGTATCGACCGAACTTGTCGCCTCGTCAAGAATAAGAATTTTAGGATTTGCAAGAAAAGCCCTTGCGATAGTCAGCAGTTGTTTCTGCCCCTGTGAAATATTTGTGGCTTCTTCGTCTATAACCGTATTATATCCATCGGGCAAAGTGCTTATAAAATGATGCGCATGCGCCGCTTTTGCCGCGTTAATTACATCATCGTCCGTTGCGCCGAGATTCCCGTAACGAATATTCTCCATAATTGTTCCGCTGAAAAGCCATGTGTCCTGAAGCACCATTGCGATTGCACTTCTGAAATCGCTTCTGTTAAAATCTCTGATATCAAGTCCGTCCACGAGAATCGCGCCTTCATTTACATCATAAAAACGCATAAGCAGTTTTATAATGGTTGTTTTTCCTGCGCCGGTCGGTCCGACTATGGCAACTTTTGTGCCTTTTGATATATTTGCGGAAAAATCATGAATGATTTCCCTGTCCGGCGTATAGCCGAATTTGATATGCGCGAATTGTACGCTTCCTTCTATATCATCAGGATTCATCGGATTGTTTACGGTTATGTCTTCTTCCTCTGCGCTGAGAAATTCAAAAACACGCTCTGCAGCAGCAACGGTAGACTGAAGCATATTGCTGACCTGCGCAATCTGCCCCAAAGGCGATGTGAAATTCCTGACATACTGAATGAACGACTGTATATCACCTACTGCAATGGAGCCTTGGATTACAAGATAACCTCCGAATATCGCCACGGCAACATAACCGAGATTGCCGATAAACTGCATAATCGGATGCATAAGACCTGACAGTGCCTGACTCTTCCATGCAGATTCATATAGCTTATCGTTTTCTTTATTAAACTGTTCCCTAACTTCATCCTCAGCATTGAAAACTTTTACAACAGTATGACCGCCATAAATTTCTTCAACCTCACCGTTAACGGTTCCGAGATATTTCTGTTGACTTAAAAAGTATTTCTGACTGTGCTTTGCAACGATTGCAACAACTGCAAGAGAAAGCGGAAGAGTCAGCAAAATAACAATTGTCATAGGCAGACTTATGCTGAACATCATAACCGTGATTCCGACTATGGTTACAATACCTTGAATAACCTGCGTTGCAGACTGATTAAGTCCCGTAGCCAAAGTGTCAACGTCATTTGTTATTCTTGAAAGCACTTCTCCGTGCGTAAACTTATCATAATAACTCATCGGAAGCCTGTGAAGCTTTGCACTGAGTTCAGAACGCATACGATAGGATATTTTCTGCGTGATACCCGCCATAATAAATCCCTGCGCCCACTGAAGCACACCGCTGATAATATACAAAGCAAGCGTAATGAGCAAAATTTTGCCAACTTTGTTAAAATCAATTCCGCCGCTTCCCTGTATTTTGGAAACAAGACCGTGGTAAATCTCCGTTGTGGCATTTCCGAGCACTTTTGGAGAAATAACGGTAAATACAGTTGAACCTACCGCAAAGAGAAAAACCACAAGCATGCCAAACCTGTATTTGCCGATATACTGAAAAAGTTTTTTGACCGTACCTTTAAAATCTTTCGCCTTTTCACCGGGCACACCTTTTCCATGAGGTCCGCGCGGAGGTCTTGAATTATTTAGATGTGCCATTTTGCAATTCCTCCTCCGATAACTGTGACAATGCGATTTCCTGATATTCACGGCAGTTTTTCATCAGTTCAGCATGCGATCCGATACCCGTAATTCTGCCGTCATCCAAAACAATAATCTGATCCGCGTCAATAATCGTGCTGATTCGCTGGGCAACGATGATAACGGTTTTGCCGACGGTTTTTGATGCAAGTTCCGCCCGCAGTTTTTTATCCGTTTTAAAATCAAGCGCGGAAAAACTGTCGTCAAAAACCAAGATTTCAGGATCTTTTATGATGGCCCGCGCTATCGCAAGGCGCTGTTTCTGCCCGCCGGAAACATTCGTTCCAGACTGCGTGATGGGGTGCTTGAATTTTTCAGGCTTTGTATTTATAAATTCCATTGCTTGTGCAATCTCGGCACCCTTTTGCATATCATCATCACAGATATTGTTATCTCCGTATTTCAAATTGGATTCAATAGTACCCGAAAAAAGAGTTGCCTTCTGCGGAACAAAACCAATCTTTTCACGTAAAGCATGCTGTGTAACCTCGCGGACATTCTTTCCGTCTACAAGCACTTCGCCCTCGGTTGCGTCATAAAGCCGGGGAATCAGATTAACAATCGTCGACTTGCCGCTTCCCGTTCCGCCTATAATTGCAGTTACCTTACCGGGAGACGCAGTAAAACTGATATCGGAAAGCACTTTTTCTTCAGCACCCGGATAAGCGAAACAAACATGTTTAAATTCCACAACACCGTTTTTATCTTTGCCAAACGACTGCGGTTCGGTTTTATCCGCAACAGACAATTTAACCGATAAAACCTCTTGGATTCTGTCTCCCGCCGCCTTAGCTCGCGGAAGCATAATGGATACCATTGAAACCATAAGAAAAGCAATCATAATCTGAATTGCATACTGAATATATGCCATCAGGTTGCCAACCTGCATTGTCCCGGCATCAACCTGCTTTGAACCGAACCAGACAATAGCACAGGAAAGTCCGCTCATTAAGAATGTAATCATGGGCATCATAAGCGCCATTGTTCTGTTTGCAAAAAGATTTACCTTAGTAAAATCAATATTCGCCTTATCAAAGCGTTTTTCTTCATATTTTTCAGTTGAAAAAGCCCTGATAACCGGTAGACCTGTGAGGACTTCACGGGCAACGAGATTCAACTTATCAACAAATTTCTGCATAATTGCAAATTTGGGCGCTACCACAGCAAAAAGGATAACGACAGTTACGATAACAATCAGAACCGCAACGGCAATAATCCAGGCAAGCGAACTCTGCACGCCCACAATTTTGATGACAGCACCTATGCCTATAATCGGGGCATAAAGCACCATGCGCAGCAACATAACCAAAACCATCTGAATCTGCTGAACATCATTTGTGCTTCTTGTGATTAAAGAAGCTGTTGAAAATTTATTAAATTCCGCACCGCTGAATCCTATAACCTTGTTAAACACTGCTTCGCGGACATCGTGTCCGAAACCTGCGGCAACTTTCCCGGCAAGAAAAGTGATGACCGCCGCAGCAAGCATAATAAGCGCCGCAACACCGAGCATCTGTAAACCCAATTTAAAAAGATAATTCATCTGAATGGAATTAACATCAATTCCTTGCGCGGTATATTCACTTTTTACCCACATAACGGAATACTGATCGACTATCGTATCCATTAGATTTCCGAGCTTATCGGAAACTTCATTTGATATTTTGGTTTTCAGAGTATTCGGAAGAAAAGAAACAATATCCATTAAATCAGCATCCTCGCCTAAACCGAGCGAAGCATATATGAAATGCAAAACATTCTCATCAATACCAGCAATATCTAAATCAAATTCTATTCCGCCTTTTTCTGCTGAATCGGAAGAATCTCCAGCGTAGCTCTCCATCATCTCCTTAAACTGATCGGGGTTATTAATCATTGTGTCCAGCATACTGTAGACAGCAATGGGTTTGGACATAATTTGATGAAGATTTTCTTTATTTTTATCAGATTTATCTTTAAGCTCATAAATTCCGTTTTTTAATTCATAGCTTTCAACGATATGCTCCTGAACGCTGTTTACGCCAAAACTTTTATCCCCTGTTTCTTCAGCGTTTTTCATGCACCAAATATATGCAGCCGTATCGATTAAAGAAGCGTCTGCCGTTTCATTTTGTTCAATCTCTTTTTTTATGATGTTTGAAGCAATTTTGATTGTTCCTGCTCCGAAAGATTCAAAATATTTCCAGTTTTCCTCATATGACCCCTGCTTTAATTGATTTAAAACAGAATTAAAATCAAACGTATCCTGCTTGATTCCCGATTCTTCCGGCATATTCTCTTTTAAAGCGGCAAGCATATCATCCGTTAAAAGGTCTGCATTTTTCATCAAAGAATCAACAACAAAATAAGCCGCCTCGGGGAAAGACAGCTCCGTGCTGATATCGGATTTTTTTTGGAAAATATAATATCCGTTTTCGAGTGTATAAGAATTTTCAATTAACTCTTTTGTTTCACTATTTTCTGCAAAAAGTAAAATGCGTTCAAACGTTTTTTTATCGACTTTTTGTGGAACACATGTAAAACTGTCATCCCCTTCATCCGCCGCAAAAGAAAGAAATCCGTTAAACTGATCTTTTCTTACGGTTTCGGGAACAGCATATTCAATACCTCCCTGCTGGATGCCGACGTTAATGATTTTGGAAGTAAAATCCGGCAGTTTCAAATCACACACTGCCTGAGCAATAAGCAAAGCAATGATTATAACAATCGGGAGAACGAAAACCCTGAGATATTTCTTGAATAGCTTAAACATTTCTCCTCCTATTTACAAGTAAAAAGCATTAACATTTATGATATATTTTTATAATTGGATTGTCAATAATTTAATTGTAAACAATTTGTAAATATGATAAAATAAACGGTAATTTATGATTAGTTGTTCTGAGATTCCATATGGATGAAAGATTTATGAAAGAAGCGATGCGTTTTTCAAATCAGCCGTATCTAACGGAAACCAGCCTTTCGGCGCGACACTTGTAAACAATAAAAAATGTTCGCTCTTCTGAAAATAAAATATTCTCCCCGAAAACGCCTTGTGCAGGGAAAAGAGCAAGGATTTGAATTTTACAGTTTAACATTGTTTTTGCTTCAACCTCTGCGGTATGCAGTATATACGGAAGACCGGGTTTTATCCGGTTTGCACGATTAAGGAGTCAGAATGCGGTGAAAATATGAAGATGTATAATCCTTACTACTGCATATTTTAAACAATGATTTGCATATGCCATACAGCGGTGCTGTCTCAAATATAAATTGAGACAGCACCGCTGTATTTTCATGACACTTGCTCTATTTACTCCAAATCAAAAGCGGCGTTGGCTCGCTGATGATTTCTTCCGTCAGATTATTTGCCTCCATAATCTGTTTTTCTGTTGTGTTATATTTACGGGCAATGCTCCATACATCTTCATTTTCTTCACAATAATAAATAAAAAGAGAAGTCTTCTTGTCGGTAACTTCATCGGAAAGCTGGATTTCATCGACAACATCGGTATCCACGCTGTCAAACTCAACAGCCCTGATATGGATATTTACCCGCGTACTGATTCCCTGCGCGTCGAGCGTATAATCGCATCCGGCAAGAGAGGCACTTGGACTGCATTTCAACCGCGTTATCCCGCATATTTCTTCTTTAAAACAAAATTCGCTTTCCTCTTCCTGTAACATAGTCGTTCCATTCTCATCTTCAATTAGAGCATATACATTGACTGTTCCGAAAAACTTGATTTTATCGTCGTCCATTGCAGCATTAACAGTTATGTTATCACACCAAAAATCGACAACCTTACAGACATTCCGTTCTTCCATTATAAAATGATGCGTATAGCATTTTGAAAAATTATTAATTATTCTGTCAACCGATACGCGCTTTTTTGAACAGGTTGAAGCGTAATCGGTGGAATAAGCATCTGTGATTACCGGGAAATCAACGCAGTCATATGCGCTCGCCTGAATATTGACGATTGCCGCTATATCAAGCAGACACATAGCGCCGATTGCATTTGGCTTCATACTTATATCAAAAGACGAAAGATTTAGTTTTAAGTCCACCACGCTGTTTTCGGTAACACCGTCAATATCCACAATCTGGCTTATCGGCAAATTGTTTGCAACACAGCAAACCTGATTATCTTCGCTTTTATAAAGTGTTTTTATTTTCAGTTCGCCTTTCACAAGCACTTTATTGCTTATCTGCTTTGTTTCGCTGATTTCCGGAACGGCGGTATTTCTTATCAGGCTTTTGATTTTGGGCAAATCCGTACCGATATCAACAACCTGTGAAACATTGCTGTTTACACTTGTGCTTCCGCTTACACTGCATGCCGTTACGGTATCTTTTTTTATCTGAACGCTGTCTCCGTCCGCGCTTTCCAGAACGTCCTGCGTACAGCAACAACTAAGCTTGGCGCTGATGGCAAAAGAACCGTGCACTTCAACTTTTCTGGGGCTGACAGCACGGCAGTTTATATACTGATTTGCCGTCGTGATTTCAAGTACGGCACCAACTGCATCACAATCAATGTCAATTTGTTTGGAAAACGATGAAGAATGTTCAAAACTGCTTAATTCTCCGTCGCTCACATACAGAAGCCTTACGGTTACTGTTCCGTCTATGATAATTCTGTCTCCCGAAACCGAACTGCTTGTTATATTCGGCTGAGCGAAACATTTGAGTATTCTTGAGATTTCCCCACAGTAATCGGGTAGCGATAAATCGCAGTCCACCGCCTGTTCACAGCATTTATTGAAAATTGTATTATTAACTTTAATCTGTGTTCTTTTTATATTAAGCGACATAACAGTTTTCTCCTTTTTCTTAATCAATAATACATATGAGAAAGGGAGAAAATATATGACGGATAATAAAAAAGGAGAAATCTTTTTCAAGATTTCTCCCTCAAATAAATATCAGCCTGTTTTTTTTATTCCAAAAAATAACCTTAATATACCGCTCAGTGCTTTCGGGCTTTTCCATACTATAATTTTCATGCGTTACCTCCGATGATTATTCTTACAAATGAGCACTATGCCCATTATTATCATAACAATCGACATTGCAATAAGCAATGCTTTCTGAGGAAGGCACCACGCAACGAACATACCGAAACCTAAAGATGGTATAATTATATATAACGTTTTTTTATTTTTCAAATAAATCACCACCGAATAGCTGCAGCGCCTTACTGATTCATACTATGCGGCTTGCCGAAATTCGGTTAATTTTTTATTTTCCACTCCTTTAAATTTTTGACCTGATTATAAAGCGTTATGTAATTTTCGTATCTGGAACGCGGTATTTCACCTTTTTTAACAGCTTCCGATATGCGGCATCCATCTTCTTTAATATGTGCACACGAGGTATATCTGCAAGTGCCAAGATAACTGCTGAACTCTCTAAAATAAAACTGCAAATCGTTTTTTAGAATTGCATCGCACTTTTCCATATCAAGAGATGAAAATCCGGGCGTATCAATAACCTCGCCTTCACAAACACTGTAAATCTGCGAAAATCTGGTTGTATGTCTTCCACGTCCGAGTTTATCACTGATTTCACCGGTTGGCAAAGTCAAAGACGGGTCAACAGCATTTAATATGGAAGACTTCCCGACTCCGGAATTGCCGGTAAAAGCGCAGGTATTCCCTTTTATTAGGCTTTTGATTTCATCAATTCCCTCTCCTGTTTTCGCAGAAACATTCAGGGTAATAAATCCGGCTTTTAAATAAATCTCCGCTGTTTCAGACACGTCTTTTATATCTTTTTTATTTAAAATAATAATCGGTTCAATATTATTTTTCTCACAAAGAGCCGTTATTTTATCTATAATCAGGGTGTTGGGTGCAGGTTTAACAGATGATGAAACAATCATAAGCCTGTCAATATTGGCCACAGGTGGTCTGACAAAAAAATTCTTTCTCGGAAGGATTTCATCAATTGTGTTTTCCGCCTTGTCATTTATGCTGATATGAACATAGTCGCCTACAAGAGGCGTAATTTTATGACTTCGGAAAAGTCCTCTTGCTTTACACTCGATAATACCGCAGGCGGTTCTTACATAATAAAAACCGCCTACTCCTTTAATAATTCTGTTCATCTACACCTCTTAAGAGAATGTGCCGGTATTGAAATTAACATTTCCGGAATAAACTTCCTCACCGTTAACTTCAACGGATAATATATGGGTAGCTCCGCTTCCTTCCACGGATACGTTATAAGTTCCGCCGGCACATTTTACCGTAGCCTGATCGACAAGCTTGTTGTCAAGATATACCTTTAGCGTACCATCTCCTCCATCGTTCGGAAGCTGAACGGGAATGGTCACTTTTGAAATTTTATCCGTTGCCTGCGTGGTCGACGCAGTAGTTGCCTGCGTAGTCGGTTTTGTTGTGGGTGCAGTTCCCGAAGAAAGCGTAAGCGTGATGGAAGCGCCGTATTTTACGGTAGAACCATCTGTTACAGATTGTTCTATAACAATATCTTTAGCCTTATTGCTATCCTTATATTCCAAATCAACCGATATATCAAATTTCTCTTTATATTCATTCAGCCATTTTAGAGCATCAGACTTATTCATACCGATCAGATCAGTCATAGCGAAACTAGAACCAACGCTTATATAAACGGTCAATTCCTCATCCGGTTTTATTTTTGATCCGGCAGACGGGCTGGTTTCTATAACTATTCCCTCGCTGACAGTGTTACTTCCTCTTTCAACGAAAACAATATTTTTAAATCCTTTTTCCTTCAGTTCAATCTGCGCGTTTGTTTTGGTTAGGCCGGATAAATCAGGGATTTCAATTCCTTCGCTTTCGGAAGCGACTGTGAGCGTTATCTTTTTTGATTTTCTCATATTTGTATTTGCAGCGGGGTCCTGTTTAATTACTTCGCCCTCTTCATATTTTGATGTATCATAATTTGTGGAATAAACAATATCATTGAATTTATACGATTTGTATTCATCGTTATTTTTAATTTCCTCTTCATAATTCAGCCCTACAAAATTTGGAACTTTTACCGATGAAAACATACTTATACCCAGCACTATGGCTAAAATAATTATTGCCACAGCGCCGATTACGGAAGCGATAATTATTTTTTTCTTTTTGGAATCGGCAGCTTTTTTATCCGGATTTTTTCTTATGCCGTATTTTTCCTTATAGTAATCATCGTTCAAATCATCGTTCTCTTCACCCGCCAGCTCGCTGTTTTCAAGCTCTTCGTCAAGTTCAAGCCCTTTTACAATGGTATTTTCATAGTTATTATCCTGTACAGGAGTATATTTTGTTCCGTTAACATAGCTGTATTCAAAGTTTATGGCGGGATTCATAACAAGCTCGTTGATATCCATCAGCATTTCAGCTGCAGATTGATACCTTTCCCTCGGGTTTTTCTGCATGGCTCGCATAGTGATCTGCTCGAGACCGACAGGGAGTTCCGCATTTACAGTGCGGGGCATCTCCGCGTCTTTCTGAAGCTGCATAATAGCGATGGATACGGCGCTGTCTCCCTGGAAAGGCACTTTCCCCGTTATCATCTCATAAAGCACAACGCCGGCAGAATAAATATCGGCTTTTTCATCGGTTACATCTCCGCGCGCCTGCTCCGGGCTTATATAATGAACAGAACCGATTGCGCCCTCGGTCATCGTTCTTGTATCCGAACGTGCGAATCGTGCAATCCCGAAATCTGTTACTTTTATATTCCCGTTTTGAAGCAGGATAATATTCTGCGGCTTAATATCCCTGTGGATAATTCCCTTGTCATGCGCATGCTGAAGCGCTTTTAAAATCTGCGCTTCAAAATGAACCGCTTCTTTCCAATCCACGCAACCCTGTGTTTTTATATATTCTTTCAGGGTAATGCCGTCAATATATTCCATGACAATATACTGAATTTTTTCACCAAAGCTCACATCATAAACTTTCACGATATTCGGATGATTCAAAACGGCAATCGCCTTTGATTCATTTTTAAATTTACGGCGGAACTCCTCATTTGCCAAAAATTCGTCTTTCAGTATTTTTACGGCAACTATCCTGTCGTCAATGTTATCATACGCCTTGTAAACAACGGCCATTCCTCCGACGCCTATAACTTCTTGTATCTCATATCTGCCATCCAATCTTTTACCAACAAAATTATCCATTTTTATTCCTCCTTGCCACAAACGGCAACAGCCGTTATATTATCGTTTCCACCGTTTTCATTTGCTTTCATTATCAAAGTATTACAAAGATTATCAAAGGTCTGGCTTTTACAAATTTCATAAATATCGCTGTCGCTGATGCAATTTGTCAAACCGTCTGTACACAAAAGGATGATTTCTCCGTCTTCAACATCGACCTCTGTATAATCAACCTTTAGGGTGCTGTCAACGCCGAGCGCACGCGTGATGATATGCCTGCGGCTGTCGGTTTTCAACTGCTCTTTTGTTATCTTGTCAAGAGAATAAAGCTGTTGCAAATATGTATGATCTGTTGTAAGCTGAACGATATCCTCTCCTATTTTGTACGCACGGCTGTCTCCGTCATAAGCGATGTGCGCAACACCGTTCTTTAAAATGAGCGCAACAACCGTTGTTCCCATTCCCGCAAGTTCACTTCCCGCGGCTTCATTGTAAATTTTGATATTGGCCGCCGTTATAGCCGATTCCAGAAGATTTTTAATCGCGCGGGATTTCATTTTTGCGGAATAGGAAAGGCTTAGTTGATTTTTAATAATTTCAACCGCCATTTCACTGGCAACTTCTCCGCCGCGCATTCCGCCCATGCCGTCGCAGACCACTGCCCATACAGCGTCTTCAAAACAGCCGTAAGCGAAATTATCTTCATTATTCGTTCTTACTTTGCCGACATCTGAAAGACCGTTTATTCTCAATGCCGCACCTCCTTAATGTGTTTCTGTCTGAGCTGACCGCAGGATGCGTTTATATCCGAACCGAGCGTTCTGCGGACAGTGACGTTTATTCCGTTTTTATTTAATATATTCGTAAATCTCTGTATACACTGCACAGAGCTCTCCGCATATGAATTTTCATTTACGGGATTTACCGGTATTAGGTTTACATGACAGAGCATACCGCCGATTAAACCGGCAAGTTCCTTTGCACATTCATCACTGTCGTTTAGGCCTTTAATCATTGCATATTCAAAGCTTACCCTCCGCGATGTATGTTTCGCATAACTTCGGCAGGCGGCTATGAGTTCTTTAACACCGTATTTTCGGTTTATCGGCATCATTCTGCTTCGTATCCCGTCATTCGGAGCATGGAGCGAAACGGAAAGCGTAAGCGGAAGGTGCATTTCTTCGAGTTCTGCAATTTTCGGTACAATTCCGCATGTTGAGAGTGTTATATGTCGCATAGACAAATGAATACCGTTTTCATCCGTAACAAGTCTGAGGAATTTCATCACGTTATCAAAATTATCCAAAGGCTCTCCCATTCCCATAAGAACAATATGGGATATACGCACATTGCGCTCTCGCTGCACAACATAAATCTGGCTGAGAATCTCACCTGCTGATAAAGAACGCGCACAGCCGTTAACAGTTGAAGCGCAAAACGTACAACCCATTTTACATCCAACCTGGCTTGAGACACACAAGGTATAGCCATACTTATATTTCATTAAAACGCTTTCTATGTATTCGCCGTCAAACAAGCGAAAAAGATATTTAACTGTTCCGTCAAGCTTTGAAATATATCGCTTTTCAACCGTACAGTTTTTTATGATAAAATCGTTTTTCAACCGTTCAATCAGTTTTTTGGGGATATTGGTCATTTCATCAAATGAAACGGCAAACTGCCTGTGCAGCCAGTGGTATATCTGCTCTGTGCGGAACGTCTGAACACCATAATCGGAAAGCACTTCGGAAAGTTCATTTTTATTTAAAGATTTAATATCAATTCTATCCATTCTTTTTAATTATACCGATAAAAAAACCATCGGTTCCGTCAATATGCGGAAGGTATGTTTTCTCCGAAATATATTCTGCTCCGGAATTTTTTGCAAATCGCCTTAAAAGAATTTCATTTTCTTCCGGAATCAGCGTACACGTTGAATAAACCAGAATCCCGCCTTTTTTAAGATAACGGTAAGACGTTTCAAGGATTTTATATTGTATATCCGAAAGTCCCTGAAATTCTGAACGCTTTTTGTATTTAATTTCCGGCTTGCGCCTGATTATGCCAAGCCCCGAACACGGAACGTCACAGAGAACTCTGTCAAACGCGCCTAAATTCGGGTTGAATACGGACGCATCATTTTTAAACGCTTTTATGATATGTAAACCAAGCCTCTGCGCACCGTTATTTATCAGATTTATTTTATGCTCATATAAATCACAGGCGATAACTTCACCCGAATTATTCATATTCTCGGCAATCGTAAAAGCTTTTCCTCCCGGTGCAGAGCAGGCATCAAGCACTCTCTCACCCGGCTGGGCACCCAAGGAATCGGCGCATAGCTGTGAAGCGGTATCCTGCACATGGAAGTATCCGCTTTTAAATCCCGGCAAAGCCTCAACCGCACCGGCCTTTGAAAGTATAACAGATTTTTCACACAGAGGATTCACTCTGTAATGTACTCCGTTGTTATGCAAAACAGATAAATAATCTTTTAAATTTGTTTGAACAGTATTCACACGAAGCACCGTTTCCTGCGCCCAAAGCGAAGAAGCAAGAATTTTTTCCGCGCCATTATCACTGTAAACACGACGTAAAAGATCAGCTATCCAAACCTCTGCGGAATATTTTATACTTAAATATTCGGAAAATTTGTTTTTGTCGGGTAAAAGAATCCCTTTTGCATCAACGGATCGAAGCACCGCGTTTATCAGCCCTGCCGCATAGGCGCACTTATTGCGCTTTGCAAGTTCTATGCTTTCGTTCACCGCCGCGCCCGAGGGCACTTTATCCATAAACAGTAGCTGATAAACGCCCATACGCAAAATAATCAGAACCTCGGGTCTGAGTTTTTTTAAAGGCTGTTTTAAAGACAGTGAGAGCTGATAATCCAGCGTCATCATCCTTTCGGTAACTCCGTAAAAAAGTGATGACACAAAGGCCTTGTCCCTTTGAGAAAATTCGTTTTTCTTAAAAAATGAATGCAGAAGAATATTGGAATAGGATTTATCGAAATATGCCTTTGTTAACAGAGTGAAGGCTGCCTGACGCGGGTTCATCTTCTTCTGTTATTTATCATCAGGAATAATCTTAAAATCGTAAGGAGCGATGATGCCATTGCCGCAACATAAGTCAAAGCGGCAGCGGAAAGCACCTTTTTAGCGCCGACATATTCCCCGGATGATAAAATATTTGTTTCTTTTATGGCAGCAAGCGCTCTTGCGGAAGCGTTAAATTCAACGGGCAATGTTGCAAGCTGAAAAACAAATACAGTACCGTACAATATTAACCCTGCATAGGCAATCGTTGTGAAAATGGAGCCTACATAAGAAAAGATTAAACCGATTATACAAAGCGGAAGTCCGATTGATGAACCAATATTCGCTATGGGAATCACATGATTTCTGATTTTTATCGGGAAATAATTTTCATTGTACTGACAGGCGTGCCCTGCTTCATGACAGGCTATACCCACCGCCGCTATGCTCGTACCGTTAAAAACATCCTGTGAGAGATGAATAACTTTAGAACGCGGATTGTAATTATCCGAAAGTTTCCCTTCAATCTGTTCAATTCTGACATCGTTAACTCCGTGCGAACGCAACAGCATTTGCGCCGCCTGCGCTCCGGTAATTCTTCTTGAATTCCCTATTTTTGAATATTTTTTATACCTGCTGTTCACAAGAAATTGTGCAAAAAGGCAGAGTACAAACGGAATGATTATTAAAATCCACTGCAACATATACGTACTGCCGTAATATCCTCCGTAGCCGTAACCATAATACAAATACATCAGCTGAATTTCTCTCCTTCCTGAATCCGGTTGCCGACAAGAAAAGAAACCGTATGCATTTTCTTCCTCCCCGGTGCCTGAATTTCTTTTATTTCATAAGCTGTACCGCCTCCGCAGGCAATCACAAGCTTTTTTTTGCTTTGAATAACCGTTCCCGGTTCTTTATCTGTTTGGATTTCACATGGTTTACCCGAATGAATTTTATAAACCGCACCTCGATAAGATGCCGTTGCAACAGGCCATTCCGCCAGTCCCCTAACCTGATTATGAATTTCAGCGGAAGAGTTATTCCAGTCAACAGGCGACATGGATTTAACAATCATCGGACTGTAATCTGCTTTTGAGTCATCTTGTTTAACCGGAGTCAAAGAATCCAAATTTTCAAGAGTTTTTACAAGCAAATTCGCCCCGAGAACCGCAAGCCTTGCGAAAAGCTCCGGAGAAGTTTCATCTTCGCCGATTTCGGTTTCTTCCTGCAGAAGTATATCACCTGTATCCAGTCCCTCTGCCATATACATCGTGGTTACGCCCGTAATTTTTTCACCGTTTAAAACCGCACGCTGAATCGGAGCTGCACCCCTGTATCTCGGAAGGAGAGATCCATGAACATTCACACATCCTTTAGACGGAATATCCAAAATGGATTTCGGCAATATTTTACCATAAGCCACAACAATTATTATTTCAGGATTCAGTGCTTTTATAAGCTCTTGTGATTCTCTGTTCCTTAAACTTGCAGGCTGAAAAACTTTAATTCCGTTTTCAAGCGCCGTTTCCTTAACAGGAGGGAAAGCAAGCTTATGACCCCTGCCCTTTGGTTTGTCCGGCTGACAGAAAACACCGGCAATGTCATAGCCTTTTTCAATCAGCTTTTTCAGCGAAGGAACTGCAAAATCAGGCGTGCCCATAAAGACTATTCTCATTCGTTCGTTACCTCTTCAATCATATTATCTATAAACAATATACCGTCAAGATGATCAATTTCATGGCAGAAAGCCCTTGCCTTAAGACCTTCTCCTTTATATACGCACCACTGACCGTGTCTGTTCTGCGCCTTAACTTTAACGGTCATCGGACGAAGTGTTATACCGTTTCTACCGGGAAGCGACAGACATCCTTCTATTTCTTTCTGCTCGCCCTCGCGCTCTACGATTTCCGGATTAACAAGCTCCATAAGACCGTCTCCGACATCAATAACTACAACTCTGCGCAAGACTCCTACCTGCGGCGCCGCAAGACCGACTCCGTTTGCAGAATACATCGTTTCCGCCATATCATCAATCAAAACAGACAATCTTTCATCAAATTTTTCAACCGTACGCGCTTTTTTACGCAGTATATCGTCTCCTATTTTTACAATATTTCTGAGCGCCATAATACTTCCTCTCACATAATATCCGCAGGATTTATATCTATAAAAGCCGTAACCGCTTTAAATTCTTTTTTATTATAATAATCAAACAATACCTTTCGTATCATTTCTCTGAAACGTTTTCCATTCTTGCATTTTATAATTAAACGGTATCTGTATTTATTATTTGCCTTAGCAACCCTCGCCGGAAGAGGTCCAAGCACAATCATTTTCTGCTCCGTGAACTCTTCCGAACTGTATTTTCTGAGCATTTTTAAAAAATATGATGCACCGTTTGAAACCGACGATTCATCTGTACCTACAAAACCTACCAAGCACAAATCACAGTACGGAGGATAAACCATAAGCTCACGCATTTTAATTTCAGATTTATAAAATTCGCGGTAGTCCTGCCTTGCGGCTATTTCTATAATCGGATTATCAGGCGTATCCGTTTGAATATACGCTTTTCCTTTTTTGTCTCCTCTGCCTGAACGCCCCACAACCTGCGTAATTAAATCAAATGTGTTTTCGGCGCATCTGTAATCGTAATTATACAGCGTACTGTCTGCATTCAGCACACCTACAAGCGTTACGGACGGAAAATCAAGTCCTTTTGCAACCATCTGCGTTCCGATAAGCACATCATAATCACCGTTTGAAAACGCCGAAAGCATTTTTTCATGTGCCTGCTTATTTAAAGTGGTATCCATATCCATACGCAAAATCCGACCGCCCGGCAATATACGCCGGAGTTCTTCTTCAACACGCTGTGTTCCTGTTCCGCTTAATCGTATATCATGGCTTCCGCACTCGGCGCATTGCATATGATTTATTTCCACGGAATATCCGCAGTAATGGCACATCGCTCTCCTGTTGGCTTTGTGATATGTGAGCGATATACTGCAATTCGGGCAGGTGAGGACAGTTTCGCAAACATTGCATACAGCAAAGGTATGATAGCCTCTCCTGTTAATCAGCAAAATAGACTGTTCTTTATTCTTATAATTATCTTTAAGCGCCGATTCCAGCTCACAGCTTACGGAACGTTTTGTACCGTCCGCATTCAGCTCGTTTCGCATATCTACACAGTAAACTTCCGGCAAAATGGAATTCCCAAATCTTTTCGGAATCTCAGCCAAACTGTATCTTCCGCACAGCGCATAAGCAAAGCTTTCCACACTCGGTGTGGCGCTTCCGAGAACCAGCAGAGCATTGTGATAAACACACCGGAATTTAGCAACCTCCGTAGCGTGGTACCTCGGAGTCTGTTCGGATTTGTATGTATGCTCCTGCTCTTCGTCCAGGATGATAAGACCTATATTGTCAAGCGGAGCAAATACCGCCGAACGCGTGCCGACAACAATATCTGCTTCATGGTTTTTTGCTCTTTTCCATTCATCCATCCGCTGCCCTACGGAAAGTCTTGAATGAAAAACTGCAATCCGTCTGCCGTATCTCTTATGAAAAAGCGCAAGAGTCTGCGGCGTTAAAGATATTTCGGGAACCATTAGAATGACCTGTCTGCCCGCGTCGATAACTTTATCAATCAGCTTCAGATAAACCTGCGTCTTTCCGCTTCCGGTAACTCCGTAAAGTAGAGCGCATAAAGCTGATTTTTTTTCTTTGTAATCATTTAAAATTTTATCGTAAGCAGACTGTTGCAAACTGTTCAGCTTAATCTCGTCACGTACGCCGTCCGGAGCGTTTTTATACGGATTGCGATAAATCTCGCTTTCGTAATATTCGGCTATCCCTTTTTTTACAACTGCATCCGCAACAGCTTTTGTTACACCACAGAAATACAGGACTTCCTTAACCGAAGCACCGCCTGTATCCCGAAGCAAATCGGCAACGCTTTTCTGTTTAGGTGTAAGCAACGGAACAATTTCATCTAACTTATCATCTTCGGCGCAAAGCCTTATCATCTTTTCAGAAGCGTCTCCGGCATTCCGTTTTGCATTGTTAAAAGATTCGGCATAGCCTGTTTTTTCAAGGTATTCGGGAATATCAGAAGATTTTTTTAATCCGAAAACTTTTATAATTTCGTCGCGTTCAACCCATCCGCCGTTTTCAGTTAAGTACTTATAAATACCGAGATAATCGCCGAAGAGTTTATCTGCTTTTGCCACACTCACTTTGCGTGCCTTAAAGCTCACTGTATTTTTTAAACCGATTCCTTTCGGAAGCATTGCTTTAACAACGTCATAATAAGAACAGAACGCAGTATCTTTCAACCATGCGGCAAGTTTCAGCATTTCATCGTTCAGATACGGCTCGGAATCCAAAACGGATATGACGGATTTTTTGTTTTCGGCAGCACCTTCATAAACACGCATAATAATTCCCTGACGGTTACGATTTCCCCTGCCGAACGGCACAAGAACTCTTATGCCGTTTTTGGCTGTGCGCTCAAGTTCCGGGGGAATTAAATAATCATAAAGCTTATCAAAATAAAGTGCCGCATTGTCAAGCGCAACGCATGCTATCTTCGCCATTTTTCACCCTGAATCATTCTTCCAACATATGGAATTATTATTCCTTAATTTCGTCCGGCTCAACGATTTCGAGATTACCGTTCATAAACTCGTTAAGAGCCGTTGAAACCGGTTTTTCCGTTATAATTTTTTCTTCTTCCAGTGCTTCATCCGTAATTTCACGCGCTCTTTTCGCAGTTGCAATCACAAGAGAATATCTGCTCGTGTTCCCCTTGCAGAGTTTATTTAAATCTGGATTCAACATAATTATTCCTCACTTTTTATAATTTGATATATTTCATTAACGGTCCTTTTCAGGTCATCGTTAACAATTATGTAATCGTAATCGTCTTTATAACGCAGTTCCTCTTTCGCACGTACCAAACGTTCCGCTATAGTCTGCTTAGTTTCCGTACCCCTGCCCGAAAGACGTTTTTCAAGTTCTCCGAAACTCGGAGGCATAAGGAAAATAGTTATAAGATTATCCGGGTGGGTTTTTCTTACATTTTGGGTTCCCATAACTTCAATATCCAGCAAAATATCGGTTCCTGTATTCTGAATTTCGGCAATTTCTTTTTTCGGAGTTCCGTAAAAATTGCCTCCGTATTCAGTATATTCAAGAAAATCACCGTTTAAAATCCCTTTACGGAAAACATCTTTATTCACAAAATAATAATGAACCCCGTGTATTTCACCCGGTCTTGGTTTCCTGGTAGTCATAGAAACGGAAAGTTTCAAATTATCATCCATCTCCAGCAAATTACTAATAATCGTTCCTTTGCCACATCCGGATGGCCCTGATATTATAACAAGCTTTCCCTTTTTCATACTTCCTCCGCACTATCATCGTTAAATTTTGCTGTAATTTTTTCTGTTGACAGATAAGACAGTACGATATGATCACTGTCCATTATAATAACAGATTTTGTTTTTCTGCCCTGCGTAGCGTCAATAAGCATACTTTTTTCTTTCGCACTGCCTATGATGCGCTTTGCCGGGCTGGAATCGGGAGAAACAACTGAAATCACCCTGCTTGCATTCACGGTATTTCCGAATCCTATATTCACAAGTTTCATTATTTCTTCTCCATCCGTTTTTGATTATTCAATGTTCTGAATCTGTTCTCTGATTTTTTCAATTTCAGATTTAATATCCAGAACTTTTTTTGTTATCTCAACATCTTGACATTTTGAACCGATTGTATTTGCCTCTCTGTTCATCTCCTGAACAAGGAAATTCATTTTCTTTCCGATTTCATCCGCAGAATCAAAATATTCATCAAGCTGTGAAATATGCGAACGAAGCCTTACGGTTTCTTCATCTACCGCAATCTTATCCGCATAGATTGCCGATTCAGTTAAAATACGGGCTTCGTCTATCGGTATGCCGGCGAGAACCTCCTCGATTTTTGCAGTAAGGCGTTCATTATATTCCCGAACTGTTTCAGGAGATCTGGCTTCGATAAACGCAACGTTTTTAAGAATCGTACCGCATCTTGACAGTATATCGTCCTTTAATTTCTCTCCCTCTTTTTCGCGCATGGCTATAAAACTGTTTACCGCTTTTTCCACACAGGGCAAAATGCTGTTCCAAACCGCGTCTTCATCTGCTTCCGCACGGTGCACCATAAGCACATCCTGAAAACGTGCAATCTGAACCGCTGAAATATCATTACTGATTCCGAAAGTATCCGCAATATCATTCAGCGCATTCACATATCCCGAAGCAAGAGATTTATTTACGGAAACTTCCGCAGAGTTTGCCTCCAGCTCTTCAATCTGAAGATAACATTCGATTTTACCCCTTGCAACCTTGTTTTTAATATAATTCTTAAGCTTTTCTTCCAAAAAGCCGTAAGCATACGGTATACGTGAATAGAATTCAAAATAGCGGTGATTCACGCTCTTGATTTCAAAAGTGATATTCAAGCCGTTCCTTATTTCCGAGGCACGGCCGAAACCGGTCATACTTTTAATCATTTTTCTCCTCATTCAATCGTTACGTTAAACGGCTGCCCGTTTACGGTTACTTTAAGATTTTTCACAGACGATTCTGCGCGTTCAGTTTCAGCCGCTTTTCCCTCTTTTTTTCTGTTTTCAAAGAACTTTACCGCAACCTGCTCAAACTGCGCATAAGAAAGCACGTCTTCCTCCTGATCAATATATTTTGAATCCAGTTTGTTCTTCAGTTCGTCAAGTTCGGGAGAAAGCAAATCAGCTGGACGGCAGTCTATCAACTCCGCATCGCCGCAAATCTTCTTTCTGAACTGCGGGTCTATTTCAATCGGCGTTCTGCCGTATTTCCCCGCAACAAGATCTTTGAACTCCTTGGTTACCATTTTATAACGTTCTCCTGTTATAACGTTGAATACCGCCTGTGTTCCGACAATTTGTGATGACGGCGTTACAAGAGGAGGATAACCTGCATCTTTACGCACTTTCGGTACTTCCGAAAGTACCTCCTCAAGCTTATCTGCCTTTCCTGCCTGCGCAAGCTGAGATGCAAGATTTGAAAGCATACCTCCGGGTACCTGATAAAGAAGTGTTTTCGCATCAACTTCCAGCATACTTGTGTTCAGCAGTCCGGATTTAATATATTTGTCCCGAAGCGTCTGAACATAATCCCTGATTTCCGAAAGAGCTTCCAAATCAAGACCCGTATCATATTCCGTTCCCTTAAGAGCTGCAACCATACTCTCTGTTGCAGGGTGAGAAGTGCCGAGCGCCAGAGGTGACATTGCCGTGTCAATTATATCCGCCCCTGCTTCAATTCCCTTGAGCATAACCATGGAAGCAAGCCCCGAAGTATAATGAGAGTGAAGCTGAACGGGAATCTTAACTTCCTCTTTGATTGCCTTGACAAGGTCGTAGGTGCCATAAGGCGTAAGAAGTCCTGCCATATCCTTTATGCATATGGAATCCGCGCCGGCATTTTCAAGCTGTTTTGCATATCCGACATAGTAATCTATATCAAATACCGGACCTGTGGTATACGAAACAGCCGTCTGAACATGTCCGCCTTCTTTTTTGCACGCCTTTATAGCGGTTTCCAAATTCCTGATATCGTTGAGCGCGTCAAAAATACGCATAATATCAATTCCGTTTGCAATCGAACGCTGAACAAAATATTCGACAACGTCATCTGCATAATGGCGATAACCAAGCATGTTCTGTCCTCTGAAAAGCATCTGAAGTTTTGAACTGGGACACTTTTCTCTGATTATTCTCAGCCTTTCCCACGGATCTTCTCCGAGAAAACGCAAGCAGGCGTCAAATGTTGCACCTCCCCAGCATTCAAGAGAATGAAAACCGATTTTATCAAGTTTCGGAAGCATCGGAAGCATATCTTCAAGAGGCATACGCGTTGCAATCAGCGACTGGTGCGCGTCGCGGAGAACCGTTTCGGTTATTCCTATTTTTTTAGCCATATGAATCACTCCTTAATTTATTGAAATCAAGGCTGAATTTACTTCAACAGCTTCACCCTTATTTACCAGAACAGCGTCCACTATGCCATCTTTGGGGGCAACGATATCATTTTCCATTTTCATGGCTTCCAATACGCACAGAACCGTTCCCGCAGAAACTTGCTCGCCTGCATGCACCTTAATATCAAGGATTGTTCCCGGCATAGGAGATTTCACAATCTCTGCCCCCGCAGAAGCCGTATTTGCACTACTTTGCTGAACAGGAGCGGAAGCGGGCTGTGCGGACTGAACGGTTTCCGTTGAACCGTCTGACTCCTCGACGCTTACGTTGTAAACATTTCCGTTTACGGTAATTTTGTAATTTTTCATAATAATACCTCCCAAGCATAATTCGTCTGAAAACGTAAACCCCGATAATTTCCAAACGCATCTAACTTTATTTTATTTATCACAATGACATGTTCCCGTTAAAATTTGTGGAATCTTGCCAATATATTCATCTTTATCCGTTTCTTCAAAGCGAAGGGTAAGAAGTGTAGATTTTATCTTACTGCCTTTCATTTTAACAAGATAGGCATTCCTGTTGGCACCGTAATTTGCAATTGCTCGTACAAGAAGCTCCGCAACAAGCAAATCATCATTAAACGCAACAAATAAAATTTCTATATTATAGGAATCAAGCGAAAATATCCCGAGTACATTTGTGCCGTTTTCTCCCACATATGCATGGATTTTATCCGAAAACTCTATATTATGTGCTTTACACTGTTTTTTTAGTTTATCTTTATCCTCAAGAGGGACAAGTTTCAGCACGATTTTCTCACCTGCCTTGCCTGCGCTTTTTCGGCGATTGCCGGACCTGCAAGCTTTTTGATTTCCTTGGTTTCGAGATGACGCCATTTACCGGGGGCAAGCATTCCAAGCTTCACGCCGCCCTCCGCGACGCGTTTCAGTCTGATAACATTAGTTCCCACGATTTCGCACATTTTTCGGATTTGACGGTTTCTTCCCTCGCCAATCATAAATTCAAGAACCATACGGTTTTCCTGCTTGTCCAGAATCTTTATACTGCACGGCGCTGTTTTTATGCCGTCAATTTCAACCCCTTGCTCTAACCTTGCTATCTGCATTTCATCTATTTCCGGACGCACAGTAACACGGTAAATCTTCTGTACGCCGTGCGACGGATGCATCAGCGCATTAGCAAAACTGCCATCGTTTGTCATAAACAGCAGTCCCTCAGAATCTTTATCAAGCCTTCCGACCGGATAAATCCTGGCGTGAATATCTTTTGTGAGCGAGTTTACACATTTCCTGCCGAGTTCGTCTGATGTTGTCGTTACATAGCCGCGCGGTTTATTGAGCATAATATAAAACAGACGGTCGTTCTTAATAATTTTTTTCCCCTGAACAGTAACCAATTCGTTTCGCGGGTCTATTTTTTGCCCGATAACGGCTTTTCGGCCATTTACCTTAACTTTGCCCTGCGCAATTAAATCCTCTGATTTGCGTCTTGAAGCAATGCCGTTATCAGCCATATATTTTTGCAACCTTATTTTATTATCCTGCATAATTACTCCAGATCCTTTTTATTTTATCCATTATGCTTTCTTTTTTACCCTGTTGTTTGAGCGCAACGTTTCCATCAGCGGTAAGATTATATGAAATCAAAGCTTTCCCTTGATAAGTGAAAACAACTTTCCCCGCGATATCTCCGCCTGAAACGGGAGCATATAAAAAGTGGTTTACATACACTTGCTTTTTTATTTCTTTTTTAACTGCCGAAGGCACGGACACCGCACCATGCCCCTCTGCGCTTGCTTTTACGGTATTTTTATTTCCGCCTACAACTCTGATTTGATATTTTTTATCATCCCTAAGTTCCCATAAATCCGAAAATCCGTAATTATAGAGATTTTTATGGTCCTGCCAGTCGTTTCCGTCTCCGAGAGTAACAGCAATCAACGTGCATCCGTTCCTCACGGCGGCAGTAACAAGACATCTTCCGCTTGCAATTGTATAACCGGTTTTAACGCCTATTGTTCCACTGTAAGATTTTAAAAGGCGATTATGATTGACCAGCGTATGTTTGGAGGCGGGAACACCGTATTCAAGCGTTATGGAATAGGTTTTAACAATCTCTGAAAAAACAGGATGTTTCAGCGCGACGTTTGTAAGCAACGCCATATCGTATGCAGTGGAATAATGCGCATCGTCGCTTAAACCGGACGGATTTGTAAAATGCGAATTTTTCATACCGATTTCAGCGGCTTTTTTATTCATCATCTCCGCAAATGCATCCAATCCGCCTGCCGCGTAATATGCCAACACGTTTGCGGCGTCGTTTCCGCTTACAAGCAAAAGTCCGTAAAGCAGTTCTTTAACCGTCAGCGTATCCCCGGCTTTCAGCCCCATAGAGCTACCCTCAACCGTAACGGCTTCGGACTCCGTTTTAACTACAGCTCTCAGTTCGCATTCTTCCAGAATGACAAGCGCTGTCATTATCTTGGTTGTACTTGCAATTCCACGCTTTTCATCCTTATTTTCCGCATACAGGATAACTCCTGTTACGGCATCCATTAAAACGGCAGAAGCCGCAGAAGTGTCGATTGCCGCAGGACGCACTGCAAAACAAAAAACCAGAACAAAAACATTCAGAATACATAATACGTTCTTCACACATACCACCGATTGATTTTATGTGAAGAAAAGCTTGTTTTATTCGCCTTTATTGGTAAAAGAAGCTACTGCATCTTTCACTTTGTCAATGATATCCGGCGCCATTGTAAGTGCACGGTCAAGGCCGTCGTTATACTTTGTGGAAATTTCCAGAATTTTAACATTGTCCCCGGAAATAACGAGGAATGCAAGAGGTTGAAGCGTGACGCCTGCTCCGCCGCCTCCTGCGAAAAGTTCTTTTTCGGTTTTACCCGGCAAATCGGTGCCGCCACTCGCAAATCCGTAATTCACTTTTGAAATGGGAATAATCGTAGTTTTCCCTACAAGAATCGGATCGCCTACAATTGTGCTGACATCAACAATTTCTTTCATATTGTTCATTGTTGCTTCGATTTTTGCACTCACTTTCTTTTCCATAATATTATCACCTTTCTGTTTTGATTTTATTTTTCTGCATAATCTTTTCATTTTTCATACGATGCAAAATCAAAGTTTTAACAAACCTTGCAAGCGCGCCCAATACAAATGAAAGGATAAATAAAAGCCTGTAAGTAATATGCGCATAAAATTCCCCGGAATCCTTTGTTCCCAGAAAATCCGCATAGATTCTCACATCGGATGTTTTACTCTTCCCAATTCGCTTGAGAACTTCCGTTACGGGATAAATAACAGCGCATATTTTTCCGTATTTCAACGCAGTTTTTGAAGCATCGTCTTCGGTTATAATATAATAAATTTTTATATTTCTAAAAACAAAATGTTTTCTGAATTTTTCCGAACAGGTTCCCAAAAGATCAATCAAATCGAGAATAAATTCAATGACTCCCTCTGCACCGCGTAAATTTTTAATCTGCTTTAAAAGACTGTCTTTCTTCTTTTCTTCAGGGTTTAGCTCTCTTTTTTCTTTAACCTTATCTTTTTTCTTTTTGGGTTTATTTTTTTTTGCTTTCTTTGGTTTATCAAGAAACTTAAAAACATCTATTTTTATCAGTCCGAAACCTATATACACCTTAAAATTTTCGGAAAACCGAAGAATAATGCGGATATTGCAAAGCAGTAGCAGAAAAATTGCCGCCGCAATCATAAGAAGAATTTTCCACCACATTATTTTCACCTCTTCCCCCGAAAATTAAATCATTACTGAAGCGCAGAATCCGTCTGCGCATCTTCAAATGAAAGCTGATTCTTATCCTCATTTTCCGCCTGCGTATTCTTCGGAAGTTCGGGGAGCTCATCAAGACTTTCAAGCTGAAAACATCTTAAAAAATCATCTGTTGTACCGTAAAGAAGAGGACGCCCCGGCAAATCAAGCCTACCCTTTTCTTCAATCAGCTTTTTCTGAACCAAATTACCGATAACACCGGAACAGTCAACGCCTCTAACTTGTTCAATGAATGCTTTTGTTACCGGCTGATTATAAGCAACTATCGCCAGTACCTCAAACGCTGCCTGCGACAGAGGGGTATTCTTTTTGATTTCAAGAAGATTTCGTATCTCCCCTGCATATTCCTTGGCGCTGCAAAGCTGATAACTTCCGCCGAGTTTTACTACACGAAGTCCGCTCAGCCTTTTTTCATAATTTTTCCCAAGGTTTTCAATTGCGGAAACAACCGTATTTTTATCCGTTCCGAGCGCTTCGGCGATTTTTTCTGCGGCCACAGGCTCTCCGGACGCGAACAGCATTGCCTCCACTGCGGCATCCGTGTTAATCATTGTTCTCACTCTCTTTCTTTAATATGCGAATATTCGCATCATCACCGTCTCCGCTGATATATATTTTCTTATCCCTTGCAAGCTGAAGAACGGCAAGAAACGTTGCCACAAGTTCTGAGCGGTCCGATGACGATTCAAACAACGCATTTAATTTTAACTTTGCTTTTTTTAACAGCTTACGCATCACAAATGAAATCCGCGTCTGTACGGGCACAATTCTCCTGGCAAGAATCGGTTCAAAGCTTTCGATCGGCGGAGGAAGTTTCTGCATACCTCTTCCGACCGCAGACTGATATGCAACGCATATTTCAAACGGCTCATGTATACGCGTGTACGCACTGCTCGCCTCGATTTTTTCCTGCGCACGCACAAAATAATCAAATCCGCCCGTCATTTCCGAAAGCTTTGCAGCAATCCTTTTACACTCCTTATATTCAATAAGTTCTCCCTCAAGTTCACGCTTGAGTTCCTCTGCTTCTTCATGAACGGGAAGCAGTGAAACGGTTTTGATATAAATCAGCCTTGAAGCCATTTCAACAAACTCGCTTGAAACGTCCATATTATCATTCTGCATCTGCCTGACAGCACGAATATACTGCTCAACAAGTTCAAATATCGGAATATCCTGAATATTCAGTTTGTGTCTGTTAATGAGATGAAGGAGCAAATCCATCGGTCCTTCAAAATCATTGATTTTATACGAAATTTCCATTTTTTCTCCGAATCAAACGAATAAACCAAACGGTAGCTTTGCAAGGTAGCCCAGACCGCTTATAACAAGCGAGGTAAGCCAGTCAAGAGGTGCAAGCAAGTCAATCCCTATTCTGCTTAGAACAACGTTTACAAGAAGCAGTACCATGACCCCGTTCCTCAAATATCTTTCGTACATGGCCAATTTATAATTCAATCTGTCCGGTAAAATTCCGGCTAAAATTCTTGACCCGTCCAGGGGAGGAAGCGGAATCAGATTGAACAAGGCAAGCATAACGTTTATCTGCGCTATCAAATAAAATGCAAAAACAATATAGGATAAATAAATACTTCCCTGTGTTTCCGACATTATGGGTTCAACCACATTTATCTTGAAAGCGAAAGCATTGACCGCCGCACACACAATCAGAGAAATGAGAGCCATCAGAATATTGGAAACAGGACCCATGGCGGCGGTAACTGCCGTTCCCGACTTCGGATTTTTGAAATTTCTAGAATCAATCGGAACAGGCTTTGCCCAGCCGATACCGACAATAAAAAACATCAGGCAACCTAGCAAATCAAAACTCGCCAGCGGATTAAGCGTTAACCGGCCGGCATATTTTGCCGTTCTGTCGCCTAATTTGTACGCCGTAAACGCATGCGCGTACTCATGAACCGGATTGATAACTGCAACAACAAATAAGAGCACAAGAAAAGTTATCAGTGCGTTTGTTATATTTCCTGAGAGTAAATATGATAAAAGCAAATCAATTTTCCTTTCTGAACACCATAATTCTTTGAATTGAATGATAGTCTTTTATGGTTTTTTCCAGAATCAGCGAATTGAATATCGACTGTACGGCTTCAGTCTGATTCTCGCCTATTTCCAATATAAGTTTACCGCCGTCTTTCAGTTTTTTAATCCATAAATGCTGGATTGCACGGTAAAAATCGAGTCCGTCCGCACCGCCGTCAAGCGCTGTTAACGGCTCTGCAAGGACCTCTCGCGGAAGACCTGCAACCGCACCGCTCTCAATATAAGGAGGATTTGACAGGATATAGTCCGCATGAGGTATAGGCATTTCAAGCGCTTTGGTTATATCGGCTTGTATAGCTTTCACGTTATCCGTATGGTAAAAGTCTATGTTCTTTTGAAAAATTTCCAATGCACCACCGTATTTTTCAAACCCGTAAACTTCGGCATTCCTGCATTTTTCCGAAACACTTATTGCAATGCATCCGCTTCCGGCGCATAAATCATAAACTACGCTCTTGGCATTTCCGATAGAATTCATCGCTTCCTCAACAAGCAACTCGGTTTCAGGGCGCGGAATCAAAACGTTTTCGTTAAGAATAAACTTTCTTCCCATAAACTCCCACGCGCCAAATATATATTGAAGCGGTTCGCCTGATTTACGCCGCCGCGTATAACTTCTGATTAAAGAAGTATCACATCCGTCAATCTCTCTTGAATACAGTTCTGTTAAAGTGATTCCGAGCGCTTCGCAGACAATCTGCTTCGCCTCATATTCCGGAAATTCGCAGGTGCCGGCAAGCTCTTGCGCAACATCCCTGCACAAAGCGGCGCATATCATATTGCGTCATCCTCCGGATTATCGGTAATTACGCTTTTCAGCGACTCTATGCCTATTTCCAAAATAGCGTCTTCGGAAGGCTCCTTTGTTGTAAGCCTCTGCATCCACAGACCGGGTGCGGAAATGATTTTGACTATAATGCCGTCATGCCTGCCTGCGAATTTTATAAGTTCATAGCCCACTCCCATTAGCAAGGGCATAAAAAGTATCTTTATCGTTATCCACAAAGCCCTGTTATCAACAACGGCTTTCGGCATAATCATGGAAAGAATCGTGGAAAAAACAATGCCTACAAGCAAAATCATAAAGATAAAGCTTGTTCCGCACCTGGGATGAAATCTTGATTGTTTCTTAACATTTTCAACGGTAAGCGGAAGCCCTTTTTCATAGCAGAATATTGTTTTATGCTCCGCTCCGTGATACTGAAATACCCTGTTAATATCACTCATTCTTGAAACAAGCGCTATATATGTGATAAAAATGACCATTCTCAGCAACCCTTCAAAAAGAGCTTTATACGGTGCCATGGAAGCGCTGAGCATACCCGATATATCCGTACCGTTGAAAAGACAGGCAATATTGGAAAAGAAATTTGAGAATCCGTTTTCAACATTTATGCTGATTGCCTGGAACAACAAGGTCGGGAGCCAGAAGAAAAGCACAAAAGCAAGGGCAAATCCAAGCACCATGCCTACTCCCGAAACAATCCCGACAACCTTTTCGCCAAAATGTTTGAGGAGCCATTTATCAAATTTCCCGAGTTCCTCTTCGTTTATGCCATCCATATCAAGCCCCTGCTTTTCAGCTGACTTCATAAGCGCTTTATATCCGAGAATCATAGAATCTATGAACCCTACAAAACCTCTGATAATCGGAATACGGAGAATTTTAGATTTAGAAACCAGCGGCTTATAATCTATAAATTCAGTTTCAACGCTTCCGTCCGGCAGACGGAACGCCGCCGCAGAACCCTTTGGTCCCCGCATCATAATTCCCTCAATAAGCGCCTCGCCACCGACTGAGGTTTTATGTACTTTTGCGTTATGTTCTTTCATTTACTTCCCCTTCTTCGGACTTCTGTTTTGAAAACAAAGGCAACGATATTTTAACGATCGTACCTTCTCCGAGCGTACTTTTTATATCCAGGTTTCCACCATGAAGCTTAACAATCTCATCAGCCACTGCCAAACCGATTCCGTTGCCGTGGACCGTATCGTTTGCTTTAAAGAAACGTTCCTTAACTCTCGGCAAATCCTCTTCGGAAATGCCGCAACCCGTATCTTTTACAAAAATAATCAAATCGTCTTTTACAAAATCCGCATAAATCTCTACGCTTCCGCCTTCCGGCGTATATTTTAAAGCGTTGCCGATTATATTTACAAATACCTGCTGAATCCTGTTGGCGTCTCCGTAAGCCATAGCGGGGGTTTCCGGTGCGTCATACGAAAAGTTTTTACCCTCACGCTTTGCCGTTTCACTGAAAACAAGAGCCGTCTCCTCAAGTTCGGCAAGCAAATCAATCATATCCTTGCGCATAATAAACGTATCGTTCTGAACACGTGAAAAGTCGAGGAGTTCTTCAACAAGTCCCGATAAGCGCCCCGATTCGGAAACGATAACCTGCATTCCCTTTTCGGCAAGTTCCGGATCGCGGCTCTCATCTTCAATCAGCGTTTCACCCCAGCCTTTAATTGCAGTAAGCGGTGTCCGCAGTTCATGAGAAACCGTAGTGATAAACTCATTTTTCATTTTATCTATTCTGCCGAGTTCCACCGCCATATGCTCCATTGAACCGTAAAGCTCACCGATTTCATCGTCAGTATCATAATTAACATTGACGTTAAAATTACCTTTTGCAATAGACGAAGCGGTATCCTTAAGTTCGTTAATCGGCTTAACCACGGAACGAATATAAGAAAGATTGAACACGAACAAAAGCACAGCAACGAGAATAATCAAAATGAGAACTGCAAGAATAATCAGAAAAACCTGCATATTGACTTTTGAAAGTGAAGTTATATACCTGACCGCGCCGATTTGCTCACCCTGCTTATCACGGAGGATATTCGTTATTGCAAGCACTTTTTCGCCGCTTTCAAATCTTCCTTTCCATTCACCTCTGCCGTCCTTAGCATTCATGGCAAGCTCGTAATCCGGCATATTGACGGAACTGTCTATAATCAGTCCACTTGAAGAAATCAACGGTTTTCCGTTTGCCGATATAATCCAGACTTCCATTTTATCCGAAAGAGAAAAATTATTCACAAACTGTGAGGCGCCGTTCGTAAAACTGCTTTCACTGTCGCTGTACGATGCAAAATACGTATCGACCGTATCGGTATGCACGGAATCAATTTTAGAACGCACGGAATCCATATAATAAGACGTTATGAGAATTGTGAGCAGAACGGAAAGAAAAACAGTAAAAGTGATTACCGCAACCAGTGCGGTTCTCAGCCAGCGTGCCTCCAAACCATCGCCGTGAATACTCTTATTAAGTTTTTCACTGAAAGTATGTTTTTTCATTGCCTCTCCGCCGAAATCTTATTCTCAGATTACTGCACCCATTTATAACAGCCGTGTCCCCATACTGTAATCAGATGTTTTGGATGCGATGGATCGTCCTCAACTTTCATCCGCAACCTGCGGACGTTAACATCAACAATTTTATCGTCTCCGTAATAATCTTCGCCCCAAATTTCACTTAATATTGTCATCCTGTCCAACGCGGCATCGGGATTTTTCAGAAAATATTCCATCATCTGAAATTCCACCTGAGTCAGTACAATCTGTTTTCCGTTTTTGGTGAACGTTCTGTTTCTTGTGTTCAAGCAAAAATCACCGAGCTTTATTTCATTTTCATCACTCAACGGGGTGGAAGCGACAGATTCCTGATTCATTGCAACGCGTCGGTACAACACATCCACCCTCGCCATAAGCTCCGACGGTGAAAAAGGCTTTGTTACATAATCGTCCGCCCCCACCATCAGGCCCGTTACTTTATCTATCTCCTGCGTTTTTGCAGTCAGAAATATAATTCCGATTCCCGGCGAACGCTGCCTAAGCTCTTTACAAAGCGAAATCCCATCCATTTCCGGCATCATAATATCGAGAATGGCAACATCAAAATTTCCGCCGTTTTTTTCATATATATCAAGAGCCTGCCTGCCGTTTTCCGCTTCAGTTACATCGTATCCGCCGCGCTTCAGGTTTATAACTATAAATTCACGGATTGAAGCTTCGTCTTCAGCTACTAAAATTCGTTTCATAATTACCTCCTACTTCACTGCAACTATGCACTCTGCCACGGACTTTTTACTAAGAGCAAAACTGCTGTCGGTCTTTTCGGATTTCAGTCCGTAAACCGTGCCGTAATTTATTAAAATATTTTCATATCCGTTTTTTTGGTACTCGTTCCATTCGGAAATGTCCACCATAGCAAGCTTAAACAACAAAATCTGATTTGAATTGGAAGTGTCATAAAAAGACCATATGTCTCCGCTGTTCTTCACCGAAATATTGCCTATCCACTCGTCCGGAAAATTAAAAATCATACCGCTTTCGCACAATCCCACGGTAACCTCGGTAAATTCATTTCCGTTGTACTGTTTCCACGATGTCAGGTTTATCGTGTCCGACCCGTTTTCAATTTCAAAGGGGATTTCCACGATACCGTCCGAATTAATATCCATTGAAAGCACATATCCATTCCGCTTGGTAGCATATGCCCTGCCGGTATCTTTATTATAAGTTGGAGAAATAAGTGTTTTTTCAGAAGCGTCCCACGTAACGATTTCGGTTATCATCGCCGTATCGTCAACTAATCCGTCAAGCAAAAGGAACTTGGCGTTTTTAACGGTTTGAATCTTCACACTTTCATAAGAAGTTACAGAACCGTCAAGATTTATTTCACTGATTCTGTTGAGTTTTTTATTCTCCATTTCATACAGAGAAGCGTCTGCCGGATTTTCACTACCAACCGATGAATTTCGGATAATCAGAAGTTCACTTCGATCCTCACCGCATATATTCCCCGCATACATTTTGGTATAGGTTTTGCTCTCGCAGAGTTTAACTTTGGTTTTTGCATTTTCATAGACAACGCTATATACGGAAAGCGTATTGTTATCCTTACTGTCGAACATATTCCAGCCGACAATGAGTTCGGGATAGGAATCATAATCCATATCGCCGAAAGCAAATTCCATAATATCGTTGCCTGAACCTTTTACAGAATCTCCGGCTATCCAGTTATCTTCATCTTTAATCAGCACGCTCATATAGATGGATGAAGTATCGTCGTTTTTAAGCCTGTAAAACGCAACCGCATCATTTTCACCGTCCGCCGTAAAATCAATAAATGTGATTGCAGATGTATATTCGCCTCCCGAAGGCGCTTTCAGCGTAATTTCAGATCCGATGGATTTTTCAACAACCTGACGGATTTTTTTATAATCCCCTACCGAAGCCGGAGGACTCATAAGAACTTCCGGGCTCAAAGAGTTGTTAAGAATGAAAGCGAGAAAAACAAATGCAGCTATTACCAGAATAACGCATACAATTTTCTTAATTAAATCCTTATCTTTTAATCTCTGCAAAATGATACTCCCGCTCTAACTATATAATTAAAATTATTATAACACGTTTAGATTATAATTCAAGATATATATATTAAATAATAAAGATTTTTGAAAAAAGGCATGGCAAACACATCTGTTCAAACGATTATTTACGCACGAAGGTTAACCCATATTAAGGATAAACAAAAACCACCGTGTGTCCAAAAATTACACGGTGGTTTCGATTAGCCTATGCTATTTTTAATTAAACAGTTCTTCGCGCTGAAAATCTCTAACGAAAGCATATGCTGCCGTTATCTTTCAGGAAAGTGTAACAACGGCTATATAACTGCCATAAACCCATGCTTTGAGGCTTTTATCCGTTACGGAAAAAGTTATCGCATAGTTTTGATTGGTTCCGGCTTTTGCATCCTCCTCAATATCTACCGAAGCGGAAATACTATCCGTTCCGATATCGGCAATATCGCTCTTGTTTCCGATGATGATTACTTTAATATCGGTGGTTTCGATTGATGCGTCAAAGCCTGAAGCATTGGTTATCTCTATATCATCGGATTTAAACGTTAGCGTTTTTTTGCTGTAAGATGACATATCAATGCGAACCCGTATCTTATTTACGCCGCCTTTTACAATGAAGCCTGAAAGCTTGGTTACATCAAAATCAAACGTATTTACTGTATTGGAAAGCTGTGAAAAATCGACTGAACCAATCACTATATTTTCGAGCTTATCCACTGCACTCTCATCGCCGCCTATCAGCAAAGAAGAAACAGAATACTTGATATTCATATCTTCCTGCGATATCCCCGACGGCATATTTTTAATTTCAATTGAAACAGGAAGCTCTTTAAGCTTGTAAACCGGCAGAGTAAGTTTAACATTGTCTCCACCGTCTATCGTAACATTCTGAATCTCATTCCCATACTCGTCAACAGCATAAACACGCGCGTTGGCAGAAGTGGTTGTTGTAAGCTTTTTATCAATTTCAGCCGAAGCTAAAATCTTGCTAATTTTTGAAACCTCGGTACTCGGGCCGTATGCCATAAGACGATTGGAAGAAAGCGTAACCTTTCCGAGTTCATAGCCGTCAGGCACGGAATAATCTCCTGTGATATTCGCAGTAACATCCATTGTCACTTCTTGATAAACGTCAAAATACACCTCCACACTCGAAGCGCTTGAAGTTACGATTTCAAAATCTTTTGTGCTGTCTATGGAAATATTGAGAGGCAATGTGTGCTTCCCCGCAGTATTCACATTGATTGTGGAGGCAGTAATCACAATATCATCTGCGCTGACAGTCCCCACAACGGCTTTTTTGCCCCGTACCGTAACAGCTATGTTCGTGCTTGAATAATCACCAAACTGCTGAAGATTAAACTGTTCCGGAACGCTCATAGAATCCATTTTTATAGGAACTTCAATCACTTTTTCCTGTTCCTCGCCGCCGTACATAGAATAAGCCAGCCATATGATAAACGCAAGAACAACGGAAAGAACAAGCACAAACTTGTTGTTATTAAAAAGCTTCTGAAGCGATATTCTTTTATTTGCCATCCGCTTCACCGCCTTTCGCTTTCCTTCCTTTGCGCGCGGGTTTTTTCTTCAGCGCAAGATCTTCGTTGATATACGAATTGATAATATTATCGCGCAGTTCGCCCGTAGTTATATCGTATTTTATCATGCCCTTTTCTACGAATGAAATGGCTCCGTTTTCCTCACTCACAACAATAACAACCGCATCGGTATTCTCCGTCATACCAACAGCGGCACGATGTCTTGTGCCGAACTTAATATCAAGATTTCTCGTATCCGTAAGCGGAAGAATACATCCCACAGACATTGCTCTTTCGCGACTAATTACCATTGCGCCGTCATGCAGAGGCGATTTCGGATAAAAAATATTTCTGATGAGAGAAGAACTGATTTTCGCGTCAATATAGGTTCCCGTATGCATAATTTCCCCGAGCATCGTACCCTTTTCAAATACAATAAGTGCGCCTATTTTTTCATCGCTCATTCTGGAACACGCACTGCATACGGAATTGACAATTTCAGTGCGCAGACTGACTATATTTGCCTGATTCTGTTTGAAATTAAATCCGAGCAAACGACTGATTGAACTTCTCCCCAAACGCTCCAGAACGTTTCGCAGTTCCGGACTGAAAAGAATAACAATAATAACCAGCGAGCTTGCAAAGAAAGCACCAAAAAGCGCTTTCATAACCGGCATATCAAGCAAAATCACGCAGAAATAAGCTATCAGCAAAATAGCAATACCCTTGAATATCTGAACCGAACGCGTCTGCCTTATGATTTTAATCAATTCATAAATCAAAACTGCCGCCAGGAGTATATCAAGGGTATCCTGAATTGGTCTGTAACCGGCAAGAACCGCCCAGATCTGCTGAAGAAATTCTGTTATTACCTGCATAGTAAACTCCCTAAATATTTATAGTATATTATAACATAAAAGGAGTGTCATTAAAAGCGGTTTTTTAGGTTTTTTATAGAGCATATTGCACAATAAATATCCTCTTCTGTAGTGAAAAACGACGGAGAGATTCGAACTGTTCCCTGTTTCAGCGTGCCTGCTTTCCTATGCGCGGATGGTGCACAATGCAGTCCCGCGCGCACATATATCTTATCTTCATTCAGCGCCGCTGCCGCTTCCTCACTTTGTACATTTTTAACATTAAAAGAAAGAATAGGGGCATAATCCCCTGCCTTGTCGATATTATAATAAAGCTGAATATGTTCCATCTTTTTTAACTCGTCATAAAGAATGCGAATCAGCTTTTTTTCATGTAAATTTATTTCATTTATTCCCGTTTCTTCTAGAAATTCAATGCTCTTTGAAAGAACAAGCACTCCCGGAACATTAACTGTTCCGCTTTCAAAAATATCAGGCATAAAATCGGGCTGAATCTTATCAAAAGACTTGCTTCCGGTTCCTCCCTCAATAACAGAATTTATTTTTTTATAATTGTTTCCGATAAGAACTCCTGTTCCCATAAATCCCATCAGTCCTTTATGTCCGGGCACACAGAGCCAGTTTATATTATTTTTCTTTATGTCAATCGGTATAATACCTGCGCTCTGTGCCGCATCTACAACAAAAGTGATTCCATAACCGGCACAAAGTTTTCCCAGCTCGTTTATGGGATTGATAAATCCGAAAACGTTTCCTGCGTGGGAACATACAATCATTTTCGTATTGCGCCTGATTTTTCTTTTAAACCTGCGCACGGTTTCAGCGCAATCGTACGGGTCGGTTGTGACGCTTTCACAGAATATATAACCGCTCCGCCTCAGTTTTTCAAGAGGTCTTACAACCGAATTATGCTCGAAATCACTGATAAGCACATGATCGCCCCTTTGGAGCGAGCCTTTAATGGCAAAATTAAGCGCGTAAGTGCAGTTCGGTGTAAACACAACATTCTCCGGATTTGACGAACCGAAAAGCAAGGCTGATTTTTCCCGGCTCTCATATATTTTTTCGCCGGTTTTTAAAGCCATGTCATGCCCCGCCCTGCCGGGATTCGCACCGTATGTTTTGCTTATTTCAGACAGTGCAGCATAAACGCATTCGGGCTTCGGATAAGAGGTTGCTGAATTATCTAAATATATCAAGGCTCTGCAACTCCTATAAGTTTGATCCCGTAATGTTTAAGCAGAGCAAGACCTGTATCCCTGTCTCCTGCAAAATATATAGAATAACCGCATCCCTCGCCCTTTTCAATTTTTCTCGAACGGCGAATATACGCTTTGAATCCGTTATCAGTTAAAATCTTTTTCCCTTTTGCAGCATAAGTTATTGAATTTACTTTTACCTGCGTTTCTGACACATTAATCACCTCGTTTCTCTTCTATTCTATGCTTATTTAATCAAAACGGACAAAGAGAGATGATTTTCGGTATACACTGCCAAAAGCCAAATCCGTTTTAATAAAGGGATTCCCTTCGTGATTCAACCCGACAAAGAACAGCATTAACTGTCCGAGTAAGATTGTATTCCTCCGCGGGTTTCGAAAACGGAGTCCGCGCCTTAGTAGCATAAAATATCTTTACCTAAGTTAAACATCGGCATTGAAATCTTGGCATTCTGTGCAGACTCCCAACGATTTTTTCTTTTGGGAAACACGGACGGAACAAAAAATATCATAAGGCGCAACGCCTTATGATATTTTCTAAAATTTAATAATTTTAATCTGTGATTCCCAGATTTTTGTATTCATCGGCAATCTTTTTATTGATTTCTTTCAGCTTATCTGCATTCGGCTTGATGAGTTCACGGTCATATGTAAGGATACCGTTTACTTCGTTTTCCAGGTCGGAAACTTCTGTATAGACAGTAGCGCTTAACCCTTTTTTTATTAACGGAATCAACTGACCGACCATCAGTTTTTCAAGTTTATCGGTTAAAATCTGCCTGGTTTTGAACATTCTGTAGCCGAAAGCGGATTTCGGACACCAGGTGTGTCCTTCAACCACATGGCTATATCCGCCGTATTCGGAAATAACATAAGCACGTTTTTTATCCGGAAGAATATGCATAAGCGGCATAATATAAATATGCGTGCTTCTCATATCTCCTGCACCCATATCATACCAGCCGCTGGCATGATCTACAAGTCTGGATGGATCGTAAGCTTTCACCTCGTTGCCGATTCTTTTCGCGTCATACTGTCCCCAGCCCTCGTTGAAAGGAACCCAGCAACAAACTGAAACAGAGTTGTAAAGCAAATCAATCGTTTCCCACATCTCTTTTTCATGCTGGTTTCTCCACTCTTGTTCATTCTTGAAGAAATTGTTATAGTGCTTCTGCGTATTATCCTTATGATGATTGTGAAGTCTTAAATAATTCTGAATATTGGGAACTACGCCTGCCCAAAATACACCGAGCTCCTTACCGCCGGAAACCATATCCTGCCAGACAAGCATACCAAGCCTGTCACAGTGATAGTACCAGCGCGGAGATTCAACTTTAATGTGCTTTCTGAGCATGTTAAAGCCCAAATCTTTCATAGTTTGAATATCGTAAATTAAAGCCTCATCGCAGGGCTGAGTATACAGACCGTCCGGCCACCATCCCTGATCGAGAAGACCGTTCTGGAAATACGGTTTATTGTTGAGGAAAAGACGCGGCGTACCAAACTTATCCTTTTCCATTGAAAATTTACGCATTCCTACATAACTCTGAACCGTATCCACGGTTTCTTCACCGTTTTTCAGAGTGAACACTACATCATAAAGGAAAGGGTCCTCCGGAGTCCACAAATGCATATCATTAAGAACCGCCTTGAAATCATTGAGAACGGAATGCACGGTTGCAACAACTTTTCCGTTGTCATAAAGCTCCGCGATAACGGAAGTTTCTGCTGTTTTGTTTTTAATCCTTGCGGTAAAACTTACTGAACCGCTGTCAATATCAGGAGTCATCCTGACGCTTTCCAAATGCGTGTCACTAACAGGTTCAAGCCATACCGTCTGCCATATGCCGGAGGTTGGCTGATACCAGAATCCGTGCGTTGTAAGGCTCTGCTTTCCTCTGTCCTGCCAACCGTGATCGGTCGGATCGTATACCTTAACCTTGAGGTCGTTTTCTCCTGCGACAAGGCAGTCGGTTATATCCGCTTTAATAGGCGTATATCCGCCTCTGTGAGAGGCAACGCTTTTGCCGTTAACGAATATCTCGGATTCCCAGTCGATTGCTCCGAAATGAAGAATAATTCGTTTCCCGGACCATTCGGCCGGAACAGTAAATTTACGGTTATACCAGAGTCGGTCGTTTTCCGTAAGCACACGCATAACGCCGGATATAGGAGATTCCACGCCGTAGGGCACAAGGATTTCACCCTCATATTCATTGCAGTCAAACTGCTCATACGGAGTGATAGCGTAATTCCATAATCCGTTAAGATTAAGCCAATCCTTTCTTTCAAACTGCGGTACCGGATACTCCGGCAAAACGTTTTCGGGATCTACTTGATCCGCCCAGCGGGTTTTGATAATGTCGCCCTTAACTTCCCATGCCATATAAATATACCTCCTATTTATCACCGCGTTCTCTTATAACAAAGCGAACAGGTGTTCCTTCCAGTCCGAAAATTTCTCTGATGCGGTTTTCCAGATACCGCTGATAAGAATAATGAAATAAATCCGCTTTATTGCAGAAACAAACAAATGTGGGCGGCCTCGTTGACGCCTGTGTTATATAGTATATTTTTAAGCGCCTTCCCTTATCGGTCGGCGGCTGAACACGCGTTGTTGCTTCCGCAAGAACATCATTTAATTTTCCTGTGGAAATACGCATTGCATTCTGCTCGTTGACAAACTTTATCAGTTCAAATAATCTGTTTAAACGCATTCCCGTTTCAGCGGAAATAAAGATAATCGGCGCATAGGTCATAAAGGAAAAGTCTTGCATCAGCTTTTTGCGATAAGTGTCCATCGTTTTGCCGTCTTTTTCAACGGCATCCCATTTGTTTACGGCAATAATGCAGCCTTTGCCGTATTCAAGAGCCATTCCGGCAACCTTGCTGTCCTGCTCCGTAAAACTTTCGATCGCATCTATCATAATAACACATACATCGGCTCTCTCAACAGCCATCCGCGCTCTTAAAATACTGTATTTTTCTATGCGGTCATCTACTCTGCTCTTCCGCCTTAAACCAGCGGTATCTATAAAATTAAATTTACCGTATTGATTTTCAACGACAGTGTCTGTTGTATCACGCGTAGTTCCCGCAATATTCGAAACGATTGCACGTTCCTCACCCGAAATTTTGTTGATAAGCGAGGATTTGCCGACATTCGGCTTTCCTATAACCGCAACCTTGACAAAGTCATCTTCATCTCTGGCACTGTCCGCAGATTCGGAGAAATTTGCAGTGACAGCATCCAGCAAATCCCCCGTTCCGTGACCGTGGATAGATGATACTGCAATCGGATCGCCCAATCCGAGATTATAAAATTCATAAAATTCCGCAGGCAGTACACCCACTCTGTCACACTTATTTACGCAGAGTACAACCGGTTTTCCGCTTTTCCGAAGCATAGAAGCAACTTCCGTGTCCGAAGCAAGAATCCCGGACTTTAAATCAGTTACAAACACAATGACATCGGCGCTACTGATTGCCAGTTCCGCCTGCCGTCTCATCTGCGACAGGATAATATCCTCACTGTACGGCTCAATACCGCCCGTATCCACCAAAAGCATATTATAGTTCAGCCATTCGCATTCGCCGAAAATTCTGTCCCGCGTAACGCCCGGCGTATCATCAACTATCGAAAGCCTTTTTCCTATTAACTTGTTAAACAAAGTGGACTTCCCCACATTCGGTCTGCCGACGATTGCAACTACCGGTTTCATTTTATTCTCCCAAAATGGCATCAAGCAGTTTAAAGCCGTTGTTTTCAACAGGCTGAACCTTTACGCCAAGCTTATTCGCAAGCTGTTTAAGCGTTATATCATCCAAAAAAATATTTTCGTCTTTTTTCAGCATAGAATACGGAATAAGCAGTTTTTCGCCTAACTCCGCGCCTTTAAGCTGTTCTGTTATATCGCCGCCCGTTACAAGTCCGGAAACATTGATTGTTTCCCCGAAAAATCGGTTCGCCACAGGTATAACATTTACTTTAATATTATAATATTTAGAGTGCAATAAGTCAACAAGTTCTTGAATGAGTAGCGCCGCAGACGTACCGCTTGCTATCGATAGGGTTTTGGAAATATTCGGGAAATTCGAATCCGCAAGAGCTTTTTTAAATTCATCTTTCAACAGACTCCACATTCCCACACCGTTTTCAATCTGCGGAAAATCTTCATAAAAATCTACTGCAGGCATGCTTCTTTGTGCTTTCAGGTAAAATTCATCCGCCGGATAAATAATTCGGTTGCCATATTCTTTTTTTAATTTATCGCCGTATTCTTCAATAATATCTATAACTTCTTCCGCCTGCTCTTTGGTATAAGAACTGATTTTTGCAAGTCCTTCGCGGTATTTTGTGATACCTACAGGTACGGCGGCAATGCTTTGCAGAGAGGGCAGAAGTTCGGTCAGCTTTTCAATTGAATAGCGAAGTTCATCACCGTCGTTTATACCGGGGCAAAGCACAAGCTGCGCGTTCAATTTTATTCCGGCCCGGGCAAGGATATACAAATAGTCAAGCACCATACCTGCGCGCTTGTTGTGCATCATTTTAACGCGCAATTCTTTATTCATGGTATGCACCGAAACATTGATTGGACTGATATGCATTTTTATGATTCTGTTAATTTCTTTCTCCGAAATATTCGTAAGCGTGATATAATTACCGAACAAAAAAGAAAGCCTTGCATCGTCATCTTTAAAATAGAGCGTGCTTCTCATTCCGGGAGGAAGCTGGTCTATGAAGCAGAATATGCATTTATTTGCACAGGAACGCTGTTTATCCATAATGAAGTCATCAAAATCAAGCCCGATATCTTCATATGCATCTTTTTTGATTTTTACAGTGCGTTTTCTTCCGGAAAGCGTTTCAATTTCCAGCCGGAGTTTCGGCTCGGTAAGATAAAACTGATAATCCAGAAAATCACAGATTTCATTTCCGTTAATCGAAATCAGTCTGTATCCTGCATATATTCTCTTTTTAGCGGCAATAGAACCTTTTTCTACACCGCAAATCTTAACGCTCATATTTCCTCCGTTAAAAAAGCAAAGGGCCATCCGCATTTACGGATAGCCAAATCAGTTCATAAGTTCAAAACAAACATGATCCCGCCGTCTGTTCCGTGCATCGCCCAAGCGGCAAAACTTCGCAAAAGACTTATATCTGAGACACTATGCTGTTTTACAACGACAGACCGGCTGTTACTGCCGTATCACGGCGAACCCGGTCTGCCCTGTTCATTCACTCAAACAAAATTATTCTTCGCCCATTTTAATGACTTCCTTGCCTTTATAATATCCGCAGTTCGCGCATACTTTATGAGGAGCCATATAACCATGACAATTCGGGCATTCAACAAGAGTGGGAGCAGAAGCCTTCCATACGCTTGAACGCCTTTTATTTTTGCGTGCTTTTGATGTTTTTCTCTTTGGTACTGCCATTTCAAGCACCTCCTTGTTTATTTTAAATCAATCAGCTGTCCGTTTCCTCGGAATCAATCAGTTCAAGAAGCTTTGCCATTCTGGGATCAGCTTCTTTTTTGCATCCGCACGGACCGTTATTCAGGTTTGCGCCGCATTTTGAACACAGCCCTTTGCAATCCTCCGTGCAAAGGAATTTTGCAGGCATATTCAGCAAAACATCCGAATGAATGAGATCATCCACATCTAATCTCATATTTTCCGCCACTAGAAAATAATCATTATCGGCTTCATTACTGAGCTGTGCGACTATATTATGATGAATCGGAATAACAAAGTCATGTGTAACCTGTTCTGCGCATCTGTCGCATGGCGCCGAATATGTAAACCGAGCCACTGCATCCATCGATACCATGCCGATTCTGTTAGTAAACCCGCCTTCAAGCTTTACGGGAGTCTGAAAGCGGCATACGCCCCCGTCCAGAACATCCGAGAAATCAATGTCCATATCCAAAGGCAACCGTGCGCCATCGTTTTCAAATACATTATTAAGCTCAATTAACATAATACCACCGGTTTATTATATATTTATAAACAGTTTTTGTCAACAATTTTTTCATAAAGGTTTAATCCGAATAGGGATAAAACGGTTTTGAAAGGCTTATGCTTATGGAATCGTAAAAAATGCTCCCGGAAAAACAGGAGCATTAATATGATGGATTATGCGTTTATTTTACAGAGCAAAAATCAAATATTTCAGCCGGAAGATTGTTCTTATCTTCACTGATTGTGAACGTAAAATCAGCTCCACTTTCTTTTGAAAGCCCTTCAACTCTTCTGAGCAGAGTGACAAGATCCTTATAATCCCTGCCGATAATTTTTAAAGTTGCATCAACAAACACGTCCGTTAAATCATAGTTCCCCGCACAAATTCCGGCAAGAAAACCGTAAAATCCGTTAACTGTTTTTACATCATATGAATCGGTATTCACAAGGCGCGCTTTTGAAGCGATGTTGACTCCGAGATTGCGATTTTTTTCAACCACAACAACGCTTCCGTCAGAAGATTTAACGGCATCGCTTACAGCCTCGATCAGATACTTCGTTTTTCCGCTACCCTTTGTTCCGATAATAAGAGAAATCATATTTTATTCTCTCCTTCCTAATATTTTCACCATTATGGCCACGCCATATGGAAATTTTACTTTATTCTCGCTTCAAGTTCTTTCTGCATATCCTCATATCCGGGTTTCCCGAGAAGAGCAAACATATTCTTTTTGTAACTTTCAACACCGGGCTGGTTAAACGGATTTACTCCGAGCATATATCCGGACACGGCGCAGGCTTTTTCAAAAAAGTAAATCAGGTATCCAAGTTCATATTCGTCAATTCTCGGCACTTCAAGCACAACGTTCGGTACGCCGCCGTCACAATGCGCAAGAAGAGTTCCCTCAAATGCTTTTCTGTTCACGAATGACATCTTTTTTCCAGAAAGGAAATTAAGACCGTCTATATTGCCCTCAACGTTTTTGAGAACATATTCCGAACGCGGTTCAGCAATGCTGACAACCGTTTCGAACATCAGATTTTTTCCACTCTCCTGGATATATTGACCGAGTGAATGAAGATCTGTTGAAAAAATAACGGAACAAGGGAAAAGACCTTTTCCGTCTTTGCCTTCGCTTTCGCCGAAAAGTTGTTTGTACCACTGTGCCATCATATCAAAACTCGGTTCATAGCTTGCAAGGAGTTCTACTTTTTTCCCTTTATTGTATAAAATATTTCTTATTGCTGCATATTTATAGCAGTCGTTTTTATCAAAATCATCGCAGGCAAGCTCTGTCTGAGCAGTCCGGGCGCCTTTCATCAGCATATCAATATCAATTCCCGCGGCGGCAATCGGAAGAAGTCCCACAGCTGTAAGCACGCTGAAACGCCCTCCCACGTCATCCGGAACAACAAAGGTTTCGTAGCCTTCCTCATCGGCCAGATTCTTAAGCGTTCCTCTCGACTTGTCGGTTGTTACAAAAATTCTGTTTTTTGCTTCTTCTTTTCCGTATTTCTTCTCAACAAGTTCACGGAAAACGCGGAAAGCAAGTGCAGGCTCGGTGGTTGTGCCCGATTTTGAAATCACGTTAACACAAAAATCCTTTCCCTCGCAGATTGTGATTAAATCGTTCAATGCCGAGGGGCTGATTGTATTTCCTGCGAAATAAATATCGGGAGTATCTTTTGGAAGCGCGTTATAATTGTTTGATTTTATCGCTTCAATAACGGCCCTCGCACCGAGATACGAACCGCCTATGCCGATAACGATTAAAACATCGCTTTTTATAATTTTTTTTGCTGCCGCCTTAATTCTTGCGAACTCTTCTTTATCGTAATCTTCCGGAAGATTCACCCAACCGATAAAATCATTTCCGAGCCCTGTTCCGCTGTGCAGAACGCCGGCCGCTTTAAGGGCTTCGGACGCCGCTGCTTCTATTTCTTCCTCGGAAACAAAGCCGTTAAGAAATTTAGTATTCAGTTTTGTTGCCATTTTCATACCTCTCCTTTAAGCAGGTTTAAACCTATCCTTATTTTACAATAAAACAAGTTCTATTTCAATAAAAATATAGCTGTTTTACAAATTTTTTACAGTGCTTTCAAATAATTTTAAGAAAGTACTCCAAAAATTCAGTTTTTTGATGCCTTCCTCGGCACACAGCGGAATTTCATCTATTTTATCTTTCCCGAGATATATTTCAACTCTTCCTATCATCTGATTCTTTTTCACAGGAGCATTCAGCGATGCGGGAAGAACGATTTTCGTTTCGAGTTTTTCATCGCTCCCCTTTTCTGTAAGGACGTATCGGTTCCCCGCCACAATAGGATTAACCCCGCTTTTTTCACCGCCGTTGACCTGGACCGAACCAATCTGTGAAAGATTAATATCCGCTTTAACGCTTTCATAATTTGCGAATCCCCAATTCAAAAGATTTTGAGCCGCCGCAAAACGCTTTTCGCTGTTTTCCGCACCCAGCACAACTGCCGCAAGAGACGTATTGCCGCGCTTCGCTGTTGCGCTGATGCAAAATCCGGCTTTCGTTGTTGTACCCGTTTTCAGCCCCGTACATCCCTCATAAAATCTCACAAGCCGATTTGTATTTACAAGCTCCGTTTTTCCGTTTCTCAAGCTGTCCATCCAAATCGTTGAATATTCTTTAATTTTGTCATATTGCATAAGCTCGCGACTCATAACTGCAATATCATAAGCCGTGGAAAGATGCGTTTCCGTTTCATCATCAAGACCTGTGCAGTTGTCAAAATGTGTGTTTTTCATCCCGAGCTGCTTCGCTTTTTCATTCATCATCGCAACAAACGATTCGCTCGAACCGGCTATATATTCTCCCAGCGCCGTACAGGCATCGTTTGCACTCGCTACGACAACGGCTTTAAGCATGTCGTCAACGCTCATCTGTTCTCCGACTTCAAGCCATATCTGGGAACCGCCGAAGCTTTGTGCATTTTCGGTTGTGGTTACCATATCGGCAAGCGCTATTTTTCCGCTTTCAACAGCTTCCATAATTAAAATAAGGGCCATAACTTTTGTAATGCTCGCAGGATACAATTGTTTATTTTCATTTTTTGCCGCCAAAACTTTACCGGAATCTATATCCATTAGAACATATGCCTTTGCCTCAGCTTCGACAGACGCTTTCTTTTCCGCAGCAAAAGAAAATACGCATAAGCCGAAGGCCATAATTACACTAAGCAGAACAGATATTATTTTCTTCATATAATCACTCCAATCATTAAAGAATATGCCGGAGTAATTGCATTTATTTATATTTTGTTTTATAATAAATTTCAAACCCGGAATAGAATCAAAGATATTAAAATTACGTTAGAAAGAAAAAATGAAAGCAGCTTTTTACACACTCGGATGCAAAGTGAATCAATATGAAACGCAACTTATGACGGAAGGCCTGCTAAAAGAGGGCTTTGAAATCGTTCATCACAGCGAGAATGCAGATATTTACATCGTAAATTCTTGCACGGTTACCGCCGTGAGTAACTCGAAAACGAGGCAAGCAGTGCGTTCTTTCAAAAGGAATCACCCGAATGCGCTTGTTGTTCTGTGCGGCTGTATGAGCCAGACATATCCCCGGCTCGGTGAGAGTCTGAGTGAAGCGGATATCGTTATCGGCAACACGGAGCATAAAAATATCGGCAGGCTTATAAACGAATTTTTGAGCACAAATAAAAGAATAATCAAAATAGACGAACACGCTAAAAATGAAGCCTTTGAAAGCGGAACAATCAATACATTTAATGAACGGACGAGAGCAATCGTTAAAATTGAAGACGGATGCAACAGGTTCTGTTCATATTGTGCCATTCCGTACGCAAGAGGCAGGGTTCGTTCAAAACCGATGGAAGAAATTCAAAAAGAAGTTTCTTCACTTGCCGAATCAGGATACAAGGAAATTGTGCTTGTAGGCATCAATTTATCCGCATATAATGATGACGGACGGAATATTGCCGACGCCGTTCACACCGTATGCTCGGTGAACGAGATTATGCGCGTCCGCCTCGGCTCTCTGGAACCGGACCATATAACGGACAGCATTATAAACAGACTTGCCGCGGAAGAAAAGTTCTGCCCGCAGTTCCATATTTCCCTGCAAAGCGGATGCGACAAAACACTCAGAAATATGAACAGACACTACACTGCCTGCGAATATACGGAATTATGCCGAAAACTCCGAAATGTATTTGACGGCTGTACTTTGACAACAGATATCATGGTAGGTTTTCCGGGAGAAAGTGAAGAAGATTTTAAAGAGTCTCTTGAATTTGCAAAAAAAATCAAATTTGAAAAGGCGCATATTTTCCCGTATTCCGTACGCGAAGGCACGAAAGCCGCACTGATGAACGGACAAATAGAAAAGCATATCAAAACCGAACGAGCAAGGATAATGAGCAGTACATGCGAAAAAATAAGAAATGAATTTTTAAAATCACAAACAGGCAAAATGCTCAGCGTGCTGTTTGAACAAAAAGGCAAAGACGGATTTTATGAGGGTTACACCAAAAATTACATCCCTGTAAAAATCAAATCGGAAAAAAATTTGTGCGGAAAAATACTTGAAGTGAAAATAAAAGAATTTGACGGTAATCACTGCATAGGCGCTGTTTAAAAAAACGTCCGTAAGCACTTAGCTTACGGACGCTTTTTCATTTAATGCAATAAAAGATATTTTTACCCTTTTGAAAATTGTAAACCGCGAATTACAGCATGGAAGCAATTATTTCATCGTAGCTTTTATTTATAAGGTAAGCAGGCGGAATATCAAAAACGGTTTTGCAGCCGCTTTCCCCTTTCTGCGCAAGCCTAAACGCCGCCCTTGCATACGCTACAAGAACAGAAGCTGTAAATTCCGGGTTTGAATCCAACTTCAGGCTGTATTCAATAATATGAGAATTTTCATGGTTTCTGCCTGTTTTACCGCTTCTGAACACAAAGCCGCCGTGCGGAATCGCAGAATGATTCTCCTTAAGTTCCTGTTCGCTGATAAAATGCACAGTTGTATCATAATCTGCAAAATAATTCGGCATCGCTTTAATCTCTTTTTCAATCCGCGCTTTATCGGCTCCATCCTCTGCAACTACAAAGCACTCTCTTGTATGCTTCTGACGGGTGGAAAGCTCAGGATTTTCACCGTTTCTCACAGCGGAAAGTGCACTTTCAACAGGCACTGTATACTGCCTCGCATCCTTAACTCCGCTGATACGGCGTATAGCGTCCGAATGTCCCTGACTTACGCCTTTTCCCCAAAACGTATAATCACTGCCGCACGGAAGAATCGCATTGGAATAAAGTCTGTTCAAAGAAAACATACCGGGATCCCATCCAACTGAAATAACAGCAATGTTTGAACCTGATTTTGCTGATTTGTCAACCGCCGCAAAATGTTCCGGTATTTTTGCATGGGTATCAAAACTGTCTATAACATTAAAATACTGTGCCAAAAACGGTGTCTGCACCGGCAAATCCGTTGCGCTTCCTCCGCATAGAATCATAACATCAATTTCATCTTTTAAGGAAAGCACATTATCCATATGGACTCTTTTTACGCCGGGCGTTAAAATTTTAACGGTTTCCGGATTTCTTCTGGTACATACGGCACAAAGCTTCATATCGTCATTTTGTTTAACGGCACATTCAACGCCTCTGCCGAGATTGCCGTACCCTGCAATACCTATTCTTATACTCATAATCTAATCTTCTCCCGAAAAAATATATTTATTGGTTTAAATCGGCAAAATTATACCAAATTATGCATATGTTTTCAACTCATATCTTTTATTTTATTCAGAAAGTAAATATTTCACGCAAAATTTGCAATGCGAACCGTAAGGTTATATAATATAGAACGAACGGAGGGTTTACGTGAAACTTAAAATTCAGAAAAGAAATCAAGGCATTATGTATATCATGATTTCCGCATTCTTTTTTGCGCTGATGGGACTGTTTGTTCGCCTTTCGGGAGATTTGCCCAGCTTTGAAAAAAGTTTCTTCAGAAATGCAGTTGCAGCTGTTTTCGCTTTTGCTGTGTTGCTGAAAAATAAAACGGAAATTAAAATCGGAAAAGGAAATCTGAAATATCTTTTGCTTAGAAGCGTCTGCGGAACCATCGGAATACTGTGCAACTTTTATGCAATTGACCGAATCAATCTCGCAGACGCGTCCATACTTAATAAAATGTCACCTTTTTTTGCGATTATTTTTTCGTTTTTTCTTCTTAAAGAAAAAATTAAACCCGCGCAGGCAGGAATCGTTATCCTCGCTTTCTGCGGAGCGCTGATGATCGTTAAACCCGGATTTAAAGGAATTGAAATCATTCCGGGTCTTCTCGGTCTTGCGGGCGGAATCGCGGCGGGCGCCGCCTATACATTTGTGAGAATTTTAAGCAGAAATAAGGTTGAAGGTCCTTTTATCGTTATGTTTTTCTCCTTGTTTTCGTGTATCGTTATTCTTCCGTTTTTCATCGCGGATTTTACGCCTATGAGCGGTATGCAGCTGTTATATCTTCTGTGTGCGGGACTTTCCGCCGCAGGAGGTCAGTTTTCCATAACTGCGGCATACTCGTGCGCTCCTGCTAAAGAAATTTCGGTTTATGATTATACGCAAATTATTTTCAGCACGCTTATGGGATTTGCGGTTTTCGGAGAAATTCCCGACGGTTGGAGCTTTGCCGGATACGGCGTAATCATAGCCGCCGCAATATTGATGTTTTTATATAATAATAATTACAGAAAGAGCGCCTGACAAATGATTTCAGGTGGTTGTGCAGTTTTGCAACTTATGGCGTTTGCCATAAAGGAGAGCCGCTTGATTCGCATCGGCGGATTCTAAATAAAAAATACGGCATATTTATTCAATGCCGTAAAAAGGATGTTCCCCTGTAAATTTGTTCCGATATATGAAATTCTTAAATCCTTTGTTATGATTTACCACGCTTCCAATCCGCTTTTTAGCCCAATCGGAAACATCTATGCGAAAGTACATCCTGCAACATTTCTCCCCTACACCAAGGCATGGTGGGCAAAAGCGACTTAGTATCCTTTATTGCAACTTCGGTTACGGAATGCACCAATCCGTATTTTTCAAAACAATCCCCCTTCATGCAACATCTTCGGCGAGAGCGCGTACGTCCGCTGAAAAAATCAAGCTACTGCTATCATCGTATCTAATCACAGTTATAACCGTCATAATAATTTTCATAATAATTCTCAAAATAATCTTCAATTTCATCGTTATAGCGATGATTGTTGAAATATCTGTCTATATCAGACTGAAAATCTCCCGAATTCAGCGATGCAAAAGTTGTTATTCCGAAGATGACAGAAAAGATTATACTGAGTGCAACAGATACAATCCAGCAAATCAGAAATTTCTTGGCATTGGACTTTCTTTTTGACTGATTGGGAACAGGTATATCGGCATACACAAACTGTGTATTTCCACACTGAGAACAGGCGTAGTCCCGCACAAAACAAAGATTTCCGCACTGTGTGCAGGTTTTTACCTGCGGCATGATTCGCTGCCCCGGATTCTTCCTGAGGCACAAATAAACAATTCCGGTTATAAAAGGAAAGAATATGGAAAATACTGTAAAAATAACAGTGTTTTTATTATTGTGCGCCTTTGCGTCATTGTAAATACACAGCGGAAGAAAAATTCTTGATAAAATATTAAAAATTAACAATAATGCATACAATACAATGGAAATTATAAAAAACACGGTAAATACCCTCCTCAAATTAAAATAAAGATTTAACCCCATAAGTTGTGGCAAGAACAATTATGCCAGCCGCCATAACGCCTAAAATGATTGACGGAATACATTTTTTCAATCGCATATCAAGCACCGAAGCAACGAGCGCACCCATCCATGCGCCTGTGCCGGGCAAAGGGATTGCAACAAGGATGAACAAGCCCCAAAAGCTGTATTTCTGAACCGTTTTTCCCTTGATATGCGCCTTATTCTCAAGCCAGCGCGTAATTTTCAAAAAATAGCCATGCGCTTTCAGCCATTCGAAAACTTTTTTTGTAAAGAGGACAAGAACCGGAATAGGCAACATATTGCCTATAACACCTGCTATGTAAGCAACGGCGGGAGTCAATCCCAGTGCCGTACCGTACGGTATTGCGCCCCTGATTTCAACAATTGGAAACATAGAAACAAAAACTGTTTTTATAATCGAAAAAATTAAGGAATCCCACATATTAATTACCATTTGTTGTATACTTTCTCACAGAAAGCATACATATCCTTAATTTCAAGAATTTCGCCGCTGTCAAGCGCAACGATTCCGTTCCACAAACCATGTACCTGATGCGTTTTCATTCCGAAAACATTCAGAGGCATCAAATTGGAATAATTATCATAAAACGGCGTCATCGTTAAATCCAGCCTGCCATCTTCGCTCTTGAAATGCCACGGTTCCATCCATTTGCCGCCTTCTTCCGGATCTTTCACAAGATCAACTGCACTGATTTTGTGGCATTTACCGTCATAAAACAGAGCGGTTTCCGTTGCATTTGATGTATCGCCGAATCCCCAAGTCAATTCAAAGCCGAAAATTTTTCCGTTCAAAAAACAACTTCCGTTCGCCCAGTACCACATATTTGCATAAGGCCATACGCCTCTGCCCCAGTCAAGTACGGTGAACGTATCTTCCTTGCTGAAATCAAATGTTTCATCCCCGTAAGTTACTCGGCCTTCAGTATTCATACAGTTGATTTTATTTGTATAGAAAAAGCATCCCGGCTTTTTAAATGGTGTTGCGATCGTTATGCTTTCATGATCCGGAAATTTGAAGCAGTTAAAATCCGCACCCACGCGTTTACCTTTGCATACACCTTCAAAATGAAGCTTTATACTGTTTTTGTCGGTTTCAAATCGAATCGATGTTTTTCCGTGCGAATAAACAGTGGTATTCGGCTTATCGCTGTTCAGATTTAACCTGTTTTTGTTTGGAGTTAAAAGCTGAACAGTCATACAGTCAAACTTACGGCCCGTATGTAAATCCACAAAACCAAAAGTAACGGCAGTAGCCAGCGAGATATTAAAAATATTCAGCTGAATCATAATTCTGCCGTTGCTTATCTGATAAAAATCCCATTCTTTAAGGCGCATTATGCTCCTTGAAATATTTTCACGATTATATTCGTAAATATTATGCCTGCACCAACCGGGATTAGCAAGCAAACCGTTTGCATCCAGCAAAGGCTGGGGGGAAAGAATTTCGTTTTGAGCGTTCATAATAAGCCTCCGTGAAGATACATTGATTCATAGACACATAAAAATCTATAAACTAATTATACATTATTATATATGTTTTTTGCAAGAAAAGAACGGCAAAAAGTTTACTTATATCTGTGCCATCACGCTTTTCCAACGTCTAAACGTGCTTTTTCTGCAATTTGTTTCACAGCAGAAAAAGAAATATTCAATTTTTTTGCAAGATTTCTATTCACATATTTCTGTATAATTTGATAAATTATTCACTTTTTTTTACATTGCATTCATCCATTCCGTTTTTTTTATTCATTTCAGATAAATTGCATTTTTTGTAAGAAAAAAAATGTAAAAGTTGTAACCTTTATGTAATGTTAAAAACTATGTTAATTTAGTTTAAAAATCACACAAAAGTTTGTGAAAACATACAAAAATTTATTTTTTAACTATTTTACTTGACAAAAAAACGGGTACTTATCAACATTTTCAACAAGTTTTCAACAGTGAATACTCACATTGCATATACCTTTACACCAAACCGATAAAAAAAGGATTTTTCCATCTGAAATGAAAGTTTTAAATCATCAAAATGTCATTTGAATGTGAAACATTTTTAAGAACCGCCCGTAATCCGTTTGGTTTGCGGGCAGTTCTTTTTTCTTCTGCGCTTGCACGAAGATATTTTTAATTTTTATTTTGAAATGAACAGTGCAACGCATATTCATTTAAGATAAAAGTCATTACAGCGAAGACGATTTATCCAGCATCTTGCTTGCAAATATTGCATACCCCTGCTCGGGTTTATTTAAAAATACATGTGTAACGGCACCTACAAATTTTCCGTTCTGCACAATCGGACTGCCTGACATACCCTGCAAAATTCCGCCTGTTTTGTTAAGAAGTTCCTCATCGGTTATTTTAATAATCATATCTTTATTTTCTTTACTGTTTTTACTGATTCTTGTTATTTCAATATCAAAATATTGTACGCCTGATTCATCAATCGTTGTGGCAATCTTTGCCGGACCTTTTTTTACTTCCGACGGCTGTGCCGATTCAATATAATTTTTATCTGCCTGAACCACCGGGCTTGTACCATAAATGCCTTCTTCGCAATTTATTTTGATGCTCCCTATTCCGGCAGTTTCGAGCACACCATAAATCTCACCTGCTTTTCCCTTCTCTGCCACAGAAAGCCCTATAACCGAACTCTTCAGTGCTTCTCCGTCTCCTAAGGGCATAAGAGTGCCTGTGTCTACATCTGTTATTCCGTGCCCAAGCGCACCATAATTGCCTTTGGTGTCATAATATGTGATTGTTCCGATTCCCGCAGTACTGTCTCTTATCCACATTCCCGCTTTGTAACAATCAGACGTTATATTCAGTGCAGGTTTAAGAACGGTTGTTTGTGTTTCTTCATCTCTTTCATAAATCACTTTCACTCCGTTTCCGTTCGAACACTCAAATACGTTTGCAACCTCTTTGCAGGTTGTAACTTCTTTATTATTTAAAGAAACAATAATATCGCCTTCCATTATACCTGCTTCCTCTGCAGGAGAAACGTTACCTGTTTTTGTTTGAACCGGAGCAGTTGATATCACAAGAACGCCTTTGGTGTATAATTTAATGCCGAAACTTTCACCGCTTATCGCAACAAGCTGCGAATTTGTTGTGCTAATTGCAGTGGTTGAATTATCAAAATTGTAAACAAAAATTATCAGTGTTAGCACAAATACCAGCGAAACCCAATTTTTTAAATTTTTCATTTTTCACCTCCGTTTATATTTTTTGATTAAAAAGAAAAAATATAGACAAAAGCACAATAAAATGATTTGGCAAAAAAACAAAATAATTTTTTTTAATTTTGAATCAAATCAAAAAATGAAACCGTTTCGGTTAAACACCGAAACGGTTTTTAATGTGATTTTTTTAATATGATTTCAATAAAAGGGTCACGCGGCAAATAAGGCATTAGATGCTTGAGGAATCAGAGAAAAATATATCCCAGCTGATTTCAAAATGAAGCCCCGCCTTAAAGGCAGGGGACATCATCTTTGCCTATATTTAAAACGGAGCAGTGCTCCATCAAGCTCGCTTGAAATGGGGCTTGCGAACGATCAGCGGCGAATTTATTTCGCGCCAATCATCATTGCTGCATCGCAAAGGTCTATATTTCCGTCGCCGTTTAAATCAGCGGCCTTATAGAACAGCGTACCCTCTTCAAAAAGCGAACTATCAACCAGCGAATAATTGTAAACCAGGTTGAAATCTGTATCGTCTTTCAGACCATCACCGTTTACCTCACCCATAATGAGAATATCAAACGATTCATAATCAACGCCGTTGTATGAAAGGATAAGCTTGCAACCCGTACCCGCCAGTTCATCGGCCGAAAGTACTTTGCCGCTGTAGTTCTCAATGCGGTATTCGCCTTTGTATTCTCTGTCCGTTTTATCAATATCAAACTTTGAAATCACCGTTTCCACAGTCTGGTTAACGTCAATTCCTTTTATAATATTGTCCTCGGTAATCGAAATTTCAGATTGATTCTCCTCCTTGATTTTTGCTTTCGGTATCAAATCAAGGATATTGAATCCGTCAAGAATTTCATTATATTCTGCATCATATTCATCCTGCATAAATATATTGTAACTCTTATAGAGAATGCCTTCTGCTTCCGCTTCATCAAACCAATCCACAAACTGATCTACCGATTCTTCGGTATAAATACCGTCATTGAGAATATGGTCAATATTCGCCAAGATATTATTAACCAAATCATCTCTCAAAGATGTATCAAGCTGTTTTACAGTATAGTTAACGGTTATTGTTTTATCTGCAACTATATTGTACGGGATATTTGCTCCTGAATACAACGGTTCTCCCTGTGCATACTGAGCAAGCGTTTTATCGGGAGGCGTGAAATTCACGCCTTTAACAGTATAGGTACCATCGCTGATATCGGCGGTTCCGTCAAGCACATCTCCGTATGTACAGGATTTACAGTATTCAACAGTATACCCGTTGTCAGCAAGTTCATCAGCCTGAACAAGCGTTGTGCCGTCAGCCTCAAAAAGATTATAGGTTACAGTAATCGTATATGTCTGATATTGCAGTGCACGCATTGCCACAGTAAGATTTTCCGCCGCAGTATCAACATCGCCCTGATTTTCAGGAGCATCTGTCTGCGTTTGGTCTATTGCCTGCGCCGCAGAAAGTGCAGAATTATAGGCAGACACATTTGAAAAGACGGACATATCCTCCGGAGCTACCGCAATAGCGCTGTTCAAATCGGTAAAATCAATATTCCAATACTTATAGTCCAAACTTACGGTTTTGCTTTCATCCATAAGAACGGTGTCTATTTTCGTATGCCGATTGGTTTTTGCAAGATAGGTTTCATTAGCAAAGGAAACCGGAATATTTTGATCCACGGGAACAAGATAGGAATAGCTGGCGGTTTCAGCCGGTTCTTCGTCAAGTCCGCCTGCATAATAAGATTCTTTCAGGGAAACAGAACCGTAAGCCGCATTTTTTGAAGCGTGAAGATTCAGCCACATTGTGCTGATAAGTGTATTGGCCTCGGTTATATCAGTCTGAACAGCTTCATCTCTCGAAGCAACTTCAGCAGCTGTATTGAGTACGCCCTGAAGACTGGTTGTGTCGGACGCATTTAAAACATTTGTGCCGTAAAGAGATACATCAAAGAAACAGGAAAGCAAGCCGTCCATACACATTTGAACATTTGAGTAAAGCTCCGTTTTATCATAAACATGGAAGGTATAGTTAATCTGACCGTCGGAATAATTCTGATTTATATCGCCTTCCGGATTTGAATTGGTTATATAAACTTTTAGTTTGTAATCACCAAGCGTTTCGGGAATATATCCGTTAAGGGTAAACGGTGCAGATAACTGACTCGTTCCCTGCCCGTAGTTGTCAAAACAGTCGCCGTATGTATTGATGAAATCCGTTGTTGTTGTGTAGGAAGTCGAGGAACCTGCCTCTGCAGCAGTCTGTTGCTCAGCGTTCGAAACAAAATAACGACCGGGAGAAGTATATGTGGAACCATCCCCGTAAGTATACGGCCCTACATAATAATATGTGTACGCATTGCCGAGCGATGAGGAAGTTGAAGTTGTAGAAAGCGTATTCTGAATAGAAAAAATAGTCATCTGATTGCCGTGCTTTGTACCGCCCGTGCCGGCCTTTTCACCGCCCATTGCCTGAACTTCAATCTGTGTATCGTAATCGCCTATATATGTGGAACGGTTTATATCCATGTAAATATCGCAGTCAGCCGTTGCAACGGCATGCGTGCTTTTGGAAGTTGAAGAACCCTCAACAAGATTTGAGAAAACGCCCTCCGCAGTAAGATGATAATTTGCCGAATTCGGGAAAACAAGCCATGAATCGTTGGCATATGAAAATACGGTTACAGTATTTGAAACAACAGGCTTTATCATTCCTACCGAAGCATAGGCATAGAGAACGGCATTTTGCTTCGTTGACCAGTCAATAAGCCCTTCCAGCGTATACTCAATTATAATATTGCAGATATAATCATCCGTCGCCGCAGTTGATCCGTCTTTCAACTGCACACGTATACGCTCACCCGGACTGAGTGTATTATCCTCAATCGTAAAATCGGCAATATACGCGGTATGCTTTAAGCTGTTTACAACCGCTGTTTTGGTTGAATTGTTTGTGATATACATATAAAACGTGCCGTCTATCTTGTTGTTTGCGTTAAGATCAACGGAATCAACCTCATTGCCGTATTGATCAATGAACGAATAACTCAGCCCCGCCTTGTCGCGGTTATCATAAGTCGGTTCATACAAATCGATGACCGTTTTGGAGTTGTTTATTTTTAGAGTAGCCTTAACCGAAACAGTCGCAGAATGAGAACTGTTCCTTGAACCGAAAGAAGCAGTTACGGTTTCAGAAGAATAATTCGCATCTTTTGCATTGGCGACCTTATTCGCAGTCACGGTCAGCTTATATTTATTCTGCGTGCGTTTAACGCCGTAAATACCGGTGTATGTAAATGTCGGCTTAATCATATTGATTCCGTACTGATCATGGGCATCAGCTGTCATAACAGCCGAAACATTGCCGGATTCGGGAATGGTTATCTCCTGATCAGCCATACTTACCGACGATGATGTTGTATACGGGAAATAATCATTGTCGATACTAATATTCAAATCAAGGAATCCGGTTGTTTTGCCTTCAACAGACTGATACTGTCCGCCCGTATCGCTGTTAATCTGAACCCAATCGCCTGTTTTTGCATTCCAAACGGAAAGAGCAATGAAAAGCCCGGTTTTATTATCCGTCTTTTTATAAATCCGCAGATGCGAGCCGCTTGGGAATCCGTCCAGCACAGCATAATAAGGAACATCATGAGAACCTGACTGGTTAAACTCATTTGCTTTAATTGCAGATTTAAAGGTATAGCATTTGGTATCAACATCGGTCCCGTTGTTGCCGCGATAAAAAACATCAAAATCACAGTCATAATCATGTTCAAGAGCCTCAACGCTTCCGCTATATGCCCACTTGCATATGTAGACGCGCACAAGATACCTGCCTGCCGCAGCGTCGGAAGCAGTATATTCCACAGCCGCACCGTTTGTTGACAGAGATCCGGTTGCAGGATATATGCCGTCTTCAGCCGAAGTAGACGGCGAAGCAAAAACCATGCAGGAGAAAATCACTGCCGAAGCTGATAATACGGACAGCAACTTTTTAAATAAATACTTCATTCTTATGCTCCTCCTCAATATGTATAGTTTATTTAAGTTTATAAGCATATAAATTATATCATATCTTTGTGTGCGCATGTAAGATTTTTTATAAAAAAGTTATACAAAATTTTAATTATATATATATGCATTATGACGAATTTTACAGCCAACCCAATGAAAGCATACTAATAAAATGATACTTATGATATAATCAATATATCTATCCAGAAATTATAAAGGAGACAGTTTCCACAATGAAAAAAAAGATAAAAAAATTTCTTTCGCTTCTGCTGGCGGTTATGCTGATTCTATCATCCGCCGCGTTTTCTGCAAATGCGGCAACTGAAGAATTTTCAGAAAAAGACCTTGCCAATTCTGTAAGAAGCGGAGACGGTAATTATAATGACGGATGGTACAATTATCGAATTACCCTGAATGTTACCAGCCAATTTGAAAATACCGCAAACGATGAAGAATTTTATGTGATTCTCAGATACAAAACAAACAATGGAAACGGCCTGACAAAAGAAAAGAAACTCTACATTAAAAACGCCGTACCCGCAGACTCTGCAAATAAAATTACGGAAGAAGACGGAGTCTACGCTGTAAAAACAGGGCTGTATATGCTTGACGGCTGGGTAGAAGGATTTCCGTGCGAAGTTGTAGGCAGATTTAACAAAGCAAACGGATCCGGCAGTTTTATATCGGATTCAACCGGAGAAGTATATTTTTCACTTTCCGTATGGGATTATTCCAAAGCATCCACAGATTTTACGGAACTGGTCGGTAATGTTTTGGCATCAAAAAACGGAACGGGAACATTCGGAACAAAGGCAATTGTTCCCTATTCCGAATATCCTAAAGCAGATAACAGCACCATTTCGATTACTCCCGACACCGCTCAAACTCTCCAGCTCCCCGACAGCGGCTCCGCTTCTTTAACCTACACGGTATCGGCGAATGACCAGTACGGCACTGCATATCAAACAATGCGCATAAGCGGAACTGCCGTAAGCGGTTTAACTTACAGTGCAAACAAAATGAAGGGGACGGTATGCGGTAATGCGGATGCAAATTTCAATACCGCCGATCAGCGCGACATAACGGTTACATTTACGTTTCCCAGCGGACAGGGAGTTGCAGCCTATGCTGAGAAAAGCGTTACGGCTACAGTAAAAAACACCTCTGCAAAAATGTACGCCCCGACTTATGACAATAGGGAAGTTGCAGGTCTTTCCGTTTCATGGGTAGACGGTAACAACAACGTGAAAGAATGTTTTGACCTGGACAGCAACTATTGCTTTGCATCTGACAATTATTACATCGTTCTCAAGAACAACAGTACGAGAACGGCAACGATTAACAATATTGCTACCGACAATGCTATTCGTTTCGGCTTTGCTGCAATTTCCTGCACGATAGCACCGGGTCAAACCGAAAAAATCAAGCTTGTTGATATGAAACGCACTGATTTCACCGGAATCAACAAAAACTATCAAGGTAAAACCTCAATTACATATACGCTTGACGGACTCTATGACATCACAACCGGAAAACTGGCAACACTGAACGCGGCAGCAAACGTTTCATTTAAATATGTTGCCGATACAAACAATGCGGAATTTCATATTAAAAACGAGCCTGCCACAGCAAGAAAAGTAAACTGCTATGCCACACTGAAACCCGGAAACGGTTTGCTTACGGATATTTCCGTTTCCGATGACAGCGATGTATTCACACTCACCGGCAACTATTATATTGATTACGGAAAATACGGCACATGGCAAGCAGCCGGATTGAATCTTTATTTCAGGAACAATTATACCAATAAACTGTATTTTCAGACTGAGGATTCAAAATATAACGGTGAATTTAAAATAAGCGGCTCCTATGCCAGCGCGGGAACATTCGGTTTCACCTCTTCAACCGCAAAAACTGCCACAAGCGGAGTTATTGAAAGCGCCAATCTTTACCTTGGCGATGAAAAAGGCTATACCGCAACGCAGAATTTTTACGGTACAATTGTTAAAGGCAACACAGCTAACGAAAATCCCGCAAAACTTATTTTCCAAGAGGGAGACAGCGGCAGGGGCATGCAGATTGAAGCGACGCAGGCTGTTAAAAACTCGGCATATTTATGCATGACCCTGAATGTTTATTCCTATGATAAAACAAAACTCAGAGCAACAATTCAACAAGCACAGGACAAAGGTTATATATCTTTGTATTACGGCGAATCAGAATGGAACAAATTCAACGCCGCAACCAGCTCCGCATTGCAAAATGCCGAAGAAGTGCTTGGTTCTGTCAAAACTACACAGTATGCGGTTCTGAACGCATTAAACGATTTAAGCGCTGCCCTTTCGGATCTCGACGCTTCTTCACCTTATGGTTCATGTTCGCTGACTCATCAACTGCACGAAACCGACGCTGAAAGCGAAATAGCCGAAGACATAGTGGAATACTACATCGTGCCTGTTGAAAACGTTAAATACAGTCCGAATCTCTACAGTGCATATCTCACCGCAACATCATCAAGGGATTCCGTTCCAAAGCATACATATAACGCTGTTGTTGATATGCCATATGCTCAGAATACTGCGCTTACATATGATTACTGGAACATTGATTTTACAAAAGTAAACGACTCAATTTCTTTATTTGACAACGCATCATCATTAACAAAAGTTATCGTAGCCGATACCGTTAAGCAACTCAATTTTACACCCGAATCCGAAGCTTTATATACTGAGGCAAAAGCTTTGGACCAAACCGCAAACACAGCTTCTCCTTCCGTTCAGGATGCGACCGATGAAACAGCGGTTCAGCTGGAAACAGAAGTGATGGATTTGGAATTTAAATCGTTCACTTTCAGCATAACCCATAAAATGCTTGATTTGGACGGCGTTACGGAAATCAGCAATGATAAGATTCAAACTTATACCGAAAAATACAACAAAACCTGCACATATTCAGATTATTTGAATGGCAATGTTTCAATAAATGATTCAACGTATACAATCCTCGGTGAAACTTATGCGCCGATTCCCGACAGCATATTCCTCAGTTACAGCGATAGAACGAATCCTTATATTGTGAGCACAACATTTCCCGTCTGTCAGCAAGATGCCGAAGCCACAATTAAATATCGTGTGAGAGAATTGGATGACCAGACTTTAAATGAAACGGTGCAGACCATTATAAATTCGTATGATACCGTATGGCCTGATACTTACACAACCGATTCAATAAATGAATTCCTTGCTTGGTTTGAATCTCAGGAAGAAAACGGCGGCATTCTCGCTACGTCCTACAACATATTTGATGAAAATAAATACCAAGAAGGCATTTATACCATTCAAGACAATATGAACTCTATGCTGGCTCCGGTTATAACACAGACGCAGTGCGATACAATTCAGCATTTTATCACCGAATATGACGTTGCGCTATCGGAAAAAGATGATTACTGTTACGGACAGAATGTAACGGATTCGTATTTTGAGTTATACAATCAGTCAAAAGACACGCTCAACACTTATTCAAATGCAAATCCCGTGGGAACATGCAATATTTCGTCTGCTTCCGCAGATGAATTGATTGCACAAATAAGCAGTTTTGAATCAGCTCTGATTCCGCATTCTTATGAAACACGGCTTACCGCACCGCTGGACGGAATCGACGGCACAAAATTAGTCGTATGCAAAAATTGCGGAGTAAGTGAAGATGAACCGCAGATAATTCCCGCTCCGAATTTTAACAACTTCTATTCTGAAAAATATGCATATGATTACAGTGTACGCGGAGGAAGCCTCAAAGCCGACACAAACGATTCCACGCACCAGCCGCTCAGATTTACGGCTGCTGTTAAAATTCCTGAAGGCGCAGAAGTTACCTCCATCGGCTATGTTTACACACAAACGAAATACGTAAACGATCTTGCTGAGCCAGATAACAGTTATATTCCCGACGACAATGCGAAAAATCAGTTTAAACTCGGTACGGAAAACGTTTATAACTATGAAATATATCCTGACGGCGGCACATTTGACGGATGCGGATTCTCTGTTCAGAGCGACTCTTTCGGAAATTCATATTACACTTATAATATTGTTATCAATGTTGCACAGGACAACTGGGATACACACTACTGCGCACGAGGATATATCCATTACAATTATAACGGTGAGTCCTACACCGTATATGATCAGACATTTTCTTCAAGAAGCGTTCATTATATTGCACAGTGTGTTTCCGAAAATCCGAATGAGTCTGTATTCCTCAGGAATTATGTAAACTCAAAGATTTTAGGATTTTTCGGAGAATAATAATTCTATCATTTAAAAGTTACAACCTATTCGCCGATGTCCCCGCCTCTTAGGCGGCAGAGTCCATTTCAGAATTTCAGCGGGAGTGAGAATCTCCCGCTGAACCAGGAACTTATTTGGTTTGAAAATTCCGCACATTCTCCGCAGTGGGAAGAATCGGATAAATGGAATACGGAATTTGAAAAATTATTTTCCGCTTCTTAACGTGGAAATTTTATCGGTAAAAAGAATACATGAAAATATCCCCCGACTGTGAAAGTCGGGGGATATTTTCATGTAATTTATAACAATTTCTTTGCTTTTTTTATGGCACCCGGAAGTTTTCCTATCAGCTTAAACAAGCCTTTCCAAAAATGACCGGTGCAAAGCGATATGATGTCATATCCCATAGATTCCGTAAGAGCGCCGTTACCCATAAGAATCGTTGCCCGTATCGGTGTGCATAGAAGCATCGTAGTCATCATACGTTTATCGGTAGGGCTACCTTTTATCACAAACTTGGCTACGAATGAGATAAAATTGCATACAATGCGTCCGCCCCGGAACACCCGCATATCTTCAAACGTTGCATTCAAATCATAAACGCGGTCTTCTCCCCAATCCGATTCGGGAAGCTTTCTGCCAAGAATCTGCTCAAACTGTCTGGCTTCAACCTCGGCAACTTTGGCTCCGTAATAAGCAGGCGCCGTTTCCCTGTAATCAGGTGCAGGCACATTATGAACGCTTGTTACTCTCAAAGTTTTTGAAAGAGGAAGATCATTGCTACTTCCGCCGACAAGAATATCATACTTTCCGGTTTCAACCTCATAATCCTGTGTATTCACATTATAATAAGCGAACGCTCGTTTTCCGAGTTTTACGGTTACTGTCTTTTCTTCTCCGGCTTTAAGCATTATCTTAGTGAACTCTCTGAGCTCCTTTTCCGGACGGAAAACAGAAGATGAATGCGGATGGACATAAATCTGACAAACCTCAGCGCCGTCTCTGCCACCGATATTTTTAACACGGAATGTTACTTTAAGTTCATCATCTTCCATGATATTTTCACTGGAAAGCTTAATATCCGAAAATTCAAATGTTGTATAGGAAAGACCGTATCCAAAAGGATATTTTACCGGAACTTTCGCCGTATCATAATATCTGTAACCAACATAAATACTCTCTCTGTATTCAACCGTTTTTGTGCCACCCGGGAAATAATTGTAAGACGGATTATCCTCCAGCTTTTCGGGGAAGGTTTCCGGAAGTTTTCCGCTGGGATTCACCTTTCCAAACAAAATATCAATGCCGGCTCCTGCACCTGCCTGACCACCGAGATAGCAGTTAAGAATTGCTTTCACTTTATCGGCAAACGGAAGCTCTACAGGAGCGCCGCAGTGCAACATAATTACAACATCATTATTTATCTCAAGAACTCTTTCAATCAGTTCAAGCTGATTCTTCGGCAGTTGCATATGCTCGCGGTCAAACGCTTCCGATTCATACATATCGGTAAGCCCGACAAACATAACAACCGTTTTGCCTTTTCTTGCAAGTTCAAGCGCTTCATTGAGCAACTTTTCATCGGTTTCATCCGTATCACTCCTGTAACCTTGCGCAAATTCAGGCGTAATTCCGTATTCATCTTTAAGAATATCCAAAGCATTATCAAGCTTCGTAGGAACGATAAGCGAGCTTCCTGCGCCCTGATAACGCGGTTTTTTTGCCATATTCCCTATCACAACAAAATCATTGTCTGGTTCCATTGGGAGCTTGCCGTCTTTATTTTTCAGAAGCACCATGGAATTGGACGCCATTTTCCTTGCAAGCGCATGATGTTCCTCTACGTCATATGTAAAATCTCCTTTTTCAAGAGTTTCTTTTGCCTTGAATATTAAATCAAGCACGGTATCCACTCTTTCATCCAAAACTTTTTCATCAAGTTCGCCGGATTTTACCGCTTCAACGATTTTTGCGTCATTAATACCCATTGATGAAGGCATCTCAAGGTCATTACCCGCTTTTATACCGTCCACCCTGTTATTTTCCGCGCCCCAGTCGGTAACGACAAGACCTTTGAAACCGAATCTCTTACGGAGAATATCGGTAAGCAATGTTTTGTTTTCCGCACAGTATGTGCCGTTAAGCCTGTTGTAAGCGTTCATAATTGTCCAAGGCTGTGCTTCCTTAACGGCGGTTTCAAAAGCTGTTAGATAAATCTCGTGAAGCGCACGCTCGTCAATAACACTGTCGACCGTCTGGCGCCTCGTTTCCTGATTATTTCCTGCATAATGCTTTAACGAAGTGCCTATGCCCTTTGACTGAACACCGTTTACATAACTTGCCGCCAATTTGCCCGCAAGATAGGGATCTTCGGAAAAATATTCAAAATTTCTTCCGCACAGTGGACTTCTTTTTATATTGGTTCCGGGTCCGAGTACAACGCTCACTTTCTCCTGAAGCGCTTCCTCCGCTATCAATTCACCCAGCTTATACAGCATTGCCTTATCCCATGAAGCAGCGGTAAGGCACGCAGTCGGAAAACATGTTGCGGGAACACTCCCTCCCATACCTACATGGTCGCCGCCGAGAGGCTGCTTGCGCAGTCCATGCGGTCCGTCGGTAACCATAATACTCGGTATACCGAGCCTTTCAACGCCTTTCAAGCGCCAAAAATCTCTTCCTGAACACATACCCGCTTTTTCTTCAAGAGTCATTTGTGAAATCAGTTTTTCGTATTTCATTTTTATCCTCCAGATTTTATATCTCTATTTGAATTTATTCAAAAGATTCGCTTTCATCAAATCCGAGAAGCCCTGCAGCCTCAGAGGTTTCAATGCCTTCAAATTTTTTAAGTTTTCGGCTAATCATTGTATTGCGCCGACGCGCTTCTTCAATTTTTTTCCCAGCCTCTCCTACTTTTTTAAATGCGGCATCCAGCAAATCCTCAAACTTACCGTACTGCGTTTTCGCCGCGGCAAGAGCTTTTGCAATATCGTCTGCCTTTTTATTAATTGCAATGGTTCTGAATCCCATAGCCATTGAATTCAGAAGCGCCGTTACAGTACTCGGTCCGGCGATCATAATTTTATATTTATTTTGCATTTTCTCCATAATTCCGCTACGCGAAGAAGCGATTTCTGCATAGAGTCCCTCGGTTGCAAGATAGAGAATTGCAAAAGGCGTGGTTGAGGGTACGTTAATATATTTCGTTATACGTTTCGCCTGCTCCTCAACGCTCCTTTCAAGCGCTTTTCGGCAAATATCCGCCGTCTGCTTCTCGCCGCTGTCCAGAGCATCCATAAGACGAACATAATCCTCCATAGGGAATTTACTGTCAAGCGGAAGATACACGGAAGAATTATCTTCACCGGGAACTTTAACGGCAAATTCAACTCTTTCACCGCTCCCTGGAATCGTTTCAATATTGGTTTCATACATAGAAGGAATCGTTTGATCCAATATATTTCCGAGCTGAATTTCCGCCCATGTTCCCCTCGCCTTAACATTTGTAAGCACGCGGTTAAGCGCCGTTATATTATTCGTTACGCCGCTTGATAGCGTTTTAACCTCGCCGAGAGATTTATAAACGTTTTCAAGCTGTGCCGAAACTGTTTTAAACGAGCTGTCCAGCCGGGCGGAAAGCGTTTTTGAAAGTTTTTCATCAACTGTTTCCCGCATCTGGTCCAGTTTTTTCTCGTTCCCCTGTTGAATTTTAAACAGCCCCTTATGAACGGTTTCATTTATCAGATTCTGCTGTTCGGAATTTTTTAGCATAAAAGAGTTAATCTTATCATTCATATCAGAAAGCTGGCGTTCCGTTTTCTCGCGCATCTCTTTCTGCTGTTCCGCCGATTCCCGTCTGTTCACACTGAACTCCGCGCTCATACGCTTTTCCAGCAAGCTGATATGTTCTTCAATAAGCGCTGTTTTAACAGCAACGCCATTCGATTTGTTCCTATTAGAAAGAAGGATAATCAGCAACGTTGAAACGAGAACGAGCAGCACTGCAAGCAATATCAGAATAACAATATCCATACCATACTCCGTAAATGTTCATTAAATACATAAATTGAATTCAAATAGAGATAATGGTTTTGCAGGTACAAAACGCAGGAATCCTTACGAATTACGAGTATTTTTAACCACAATTCTGCGCCGAATCCATGCATTTTTCAGAAAATTTCCCTGAAAGAAATAGGCCCGGACTTTTTCACCCTATTTGGCTTAAATTTATATCTATTATACTATATATTGTGGTTTTTGTATATAGAAAAATTAAAAAAATATCCGCACTTTTTATACATTGCGGATATTTTTTTAATTCACTATATAAACAAATTACGCACAAACAACAAGACCTTTACTTTTTCAGTAATTGCCAATATATGCGACCTTCACAACCTATGTAAAAAAATAGAATTTATCTTCTATTCTTAGCAAAGCACTCGCTACAATAAACGGGTCTGTCCTCCTTGGGTTCAAACGGAACCTGACATTCCGCTCCGCATCCGGCGCAGACAGCGTCATACATTTTCCTTGCCGCCTTGGCCGCTTCCTTTCTCGCGTCTCTGCATTCTTTGCATCTCTGCGGTTCGTTCACAAATCCTTTCTCCGCATAAAATTCCTGTTCACCGGCAGAAAATGTAAATTCTTTACCGCATTCTTTGCAAACTAATGTTTTGTCTTCGTACATCTTTTTACCTCTCTGTGTTTCTTTTTTGCCCACCGCGGGATAAACTCTGTATTTTTTAAACCGCATATATAGGTTTAAATCAAATAGGGATAAAATAATTTTGGAAAGCGAAATTTCTCTTATGCGCGTTGAAAAAGCGCAGTTCAAACTGACGCTTGGCAAGCATTTTTACGCAGTATATCGCAAAAATTTATCATTATCAGGTTTTTCTTCTGATTTGGTGAAACCCTAAGTTTAAGCCAAATAATATGGATAAACGAAGCTAAAAACTCCCGGTTAAATCAGACTGCCTGATTTTTACCTTTAGACGGCAAGCCGCGTTTCCGACTGCCTTTTTGGAAACACAAAGCAATTCTGCCATCTCCTTATACGAATAGCCGTTTATATAAAGTTTAAATACTTTATACTCAAACTCGCTTAATAAATTTTTAATTTTTGCATCGTTTATACGCGCACTTTCTTTTGCTATAACCTCATCCTGGGGATCTGTTGCGCATGATTCAAGTTCCCTGTCCATTTCATCAATGGGAATCATACACGAAACCGGAATTTTCTTTTTTTGCGAAAGCTTCCGAACTTCACTGATCAGTGCATTCGTTATGCAGACGTATGCATAATTAAAAAAAGGCCGCCCTTTATCTTCTTTATATGTTTTTAAAGCACGCAAAAGAGCAAGCATACCCTCCTGAACCAAATCAGACTTATCACATCCGCTGCATGCAAACTTCACGGCTCTGCTGTTGATGAAAGGCGCCGCAATTCCGATAATCTCGGCAACTGCTTCAGCGTCACCGTTTCTTGCGCGGAAAAGCAACCCGCTGACATCGTTATTTTCAGCCTTTAATGACCGAGCAATATTAAACACCACCCGCATTTTAAATGCAACCGTTTTTCAGTACTTTATGAAGTCTGACTATTATAATATACAAAATATATTATATGTTGTTTTTTAAAAAGTGTCAATATTTTTAATATTTTTTGTGTACATTGTACAAAAAATACATCATTTTTTGATAATTAGGAATGTGATAAGTGCCCCGGCAAAGTTTTGATATCCAAATCCTGCGTGAAATCCATAAGACTTGCCTTAACAATAATATTATTTCCGTATCTTTCCCGCAGATTGAAAACTTCGCTCTCGATAATTTCTTTTTTTGACTGTTCTTCAACGCGCATATACAAACTTGTCTGAAAAGGAGTTTCTGTTTCTATAAAATCCGAAACCGCCACGCCTATGGAACGCAGAGGATGCTTCCAGTCATAATTGGATACAAAAATCTGCATTGCTATTTTCGCTATATCATTAGAAAGACGAACGGGAATATCCGTCTTACAGCAATAACTTTCCCATTTCAAAGTAGTTCTTCTTGCCATAACGGTTATTTTCATCGCACTGCATGCTTCGTCATGCATGCATTTGGCTATTTTTTCACTCAACGCAAGGAAAACCCGCCATACCTCCGCATTGTTTTCCAAATCCGCTTCTCCCGTTACGCTACGACTTATGCTCTTAAAATCGGGGATTTCGGCTTCGGGTATCACCGGGCTCATATCCAGTCCGTTTGCAAAATACCATAAACGCTCGCCGTTTATCCCGAAAGCAGTACGCAACGCGCTTATATCGGCGGTCGCCAAATCCCCTATCGTTATGATGCCCAGTTTCAGAAGTTTGGAATAAGTGGATTTACCTATGCCCAGCATTGCGTTGGCCGGAAGAGAATAAATTTTTGATTTAAAATTTTCCTTTGATATAACCGTTACGGCATCCGGCTTCTTATAATCACTGCCGAGTTTTGCAAAAACCTTATTAAAGCTCACACCTACGGATACAGTTAATCCCGTTTCATTTTTTATGCGTTCTTTGATTTTATAAGCAATTTTTTCTCCGCTTCCGAAAAGCCTGAAACAATCGCTCACATCAAGCCAGCTTTCATCAAGACCAAACGCCTCAACTTTATCGGTATAACTCAAAAGTATTTTTTTTACCTCTTTTGAATAATAAGAATATTTATCATAATGCGGTTCAAGAATAACAAGATCCGGGCATTTTTGCTGTGCCTGCCAAATAGCTTCCGCAGTTTTTACGCCTGCTTGTTTTGCTTTTTCGTTCTTGGCAAGAACAATGCCGTGCCTTTTTTCACGACTGCCACATACCGCTGCAGGCCGATTCCTTAAGTCAGGATGTGACAGCAGTTCAACCGAAGCAAAAAAACTATTTAAATCGCAATGAAGGATTGTTCTTTCTTTCATAAAATCACCTGCTCGAACATTTGTTCGATTTATTATAACACAATATATGTTGTTTGTAAATAGGAAAAATAAAAATGTTGACAGCTAATTTTCTTATGATATAATTTTTGTAACAAAAGGTTTAAGCTGGCTTAAAATAAATTTAAGGAGAAAGATTATGCTTGTAATAGGCGCGCATTTAAGCGCATCAAAAGGATACACGGCAATGCTTGAAACGGCGCTGGAAATCGGCGCAAATACATTTCAGTTTTTCACCAGAAATCCGAGAGGCGGGAAAGCGAAAGATATTGATGAAAACGATATCAAAACTTTTCTTGAAAAATCAAAAGAAAACAACTTCGGCACAATTCTCGCGCATGCTCCGTACACGCTGAACTGCTGTTCCGCAAAACCGGAAACGATTGAATTTGCAGTGAATACTTTCGCCGATGATCTTCGGCGGATGGAATATACACCCAATCAGCTTTACAATTTTCATCCCGGTTCACATGTGGGTCAGGGAGAAGAAAAAGGAATTGAACTTATAGCAGACGCGCTGAACAAGGTTATGTTCCGCGAAATGACAACCACAGTTCTGCTTGAAACAATGGCAGGAAAAGGAAGCGAAATCGGAAAAACGTTTGAACAACTGAAAGAAATTATAGACCGTACGAAAATCAATGATAAAATCGGAGTCTGCCTTGATACCTGCCATATAAACGACGGAGGCTATGACATCGTAAACGACCTGGACGGTGTGCTGGACGAATTTGATAAAATAATCGGAATAAACCGTTTGAAAGCGCTTCATCTTAATGACTCAAAAAATCCTCTCGGTGCGCATAAAGACAGACATGAAAAAATAGGGAAAGGATATATCGGCACAAAATCGTTTGAAAAAATAATAAATCACCCCTATCTTAAAAATCTGCCGATGTTTCTTGAAACACCAAATGAGCTGGACGGCTATGCCGAAGAAATAGCGCTTTTAAAATCGCTTTATAAGGGATAAACGAAGTTGAAACCAATAATAGTATAAGAAAAAAATATCATAGGGCATCAGCCTTATGATATTTTTTCTGTTCCCATAATTTAGTTTCAGTCAGTTTACCTGCAATCAGACAGTTATATATCCGTAAATCTTTTCAAGCGTAGCTTCTCCGATACCGTAAACATGCAACAAATCTTCGGCGCACGAAAATCTTCCGTTCGCTTCGCGGTATGCTACGATTTCAGTAGCTTTTGCCTCGCCGATTCCGGGAATATACATAAGAGTTTCCACATCTGCGGTATTAATATTGATTGGATAAACAACAGAATTATCTTCTACACCATCGTCTTCCGAATTACCATCGGCAGAAGAATACATTTTACTTGTATCGGATACAACAGGAATTTCCTCCTCCGCAGAAGAAGCAAAAGATAAATCTTTTGACACAGCATTCCCAACCGTAACTCTGTCACTGTCCTTAAAAGCTACAACAAGAATAGTTACCGCAAGCGCAATCAACCCTATGGAAATCAAAATCCTTATCTGGTCTTTAGACGAAAGCATACTGCTTTTTTTCCAATGCCTTTTTAGCCGACTCAACGATATTTTCCGCTGAAAGGCCGTATTTCTTCAGTAATTCAAGTGCAGGCCCGGATTCCCCGAACACATCATTTACACCCACTCTGATGAGTGGAACGGGATATTCTTCCGACAGTACCTCCGCCACGGCAGAACCGAATCCTCCGATAATCGAATGTTCTTCCGCTGTTACAACACATCCGCATTTAGCCGCGCTTTCAACAACGAGTTTTCTGTCAATCGGCTTAATTGTGGAAATGTTAATAATCCTTGCACTTATACCGTCTTTTTCAAGGATTTTTTTAGCGCCAAGAGCTTCTTTGACCATAAGACCGGTTGCCATAATTGCAACGTCGTCTCCCTCTGCAAGAACGGTTCCTTTTCCTATCTTAAATCTGTAATTTTCATTGAAAATCTGCGGTATTGCGAGACGTCCCAAACGAATATAGCAAGGACCGTCAATCCTCGCTGCCTCCAGCACCGCTTGTTTGGCTTCAACAGCATCGGCAGGATTTATGATAATCATATCGGGAATCACACGCATAAGGGCTATATCTTCATTGCACTGGTGAGAAGCACCGTCCTCACCAACTGAAATACCTGCATGCGTCGCTGCTATTTTAACATTCAGCTTCGGGTATGCAATACTGTTTCTTATCTGCTCAAAAGCTCTTCCTGTTGCAAACATCGCAAAAGATGAAGCAAAAACAGTTTTGCCGCAAGTTGCAAGTCCGGCAGCCACACCCATAAGGTTTGCTTCGGCTATACCGGCATCAAAGAATCGATTCGGTGCGAACTTTTTGAAAGTTACGGATTTTGTTGCGGCTCCCAAATCCGCGTCCATGACTACAACATTCGGATTCTCCGCAAGCTCGACAAGCGCTTCCGCATATCCTTCTCTTGTTGCTTTTTTTACTATTTCAGACATAATCACGCCTCCAATTCTGCAAGGCGAAGTTTTAACTCACCTATTGCCGTTACATATTGTTCCGTATCAGGAGCTTTGCCGTGCCAACCGCATACATTCTCCATAAACGAAACACCTTTTCCCTTTACGGTTTTCATAATAATTGCAGTTGGTTTACCCTTAACGGATTTAGCGCAGTCAAATGCCTTTTCCATATCCGTAAAACTATGACCGTCTATATTCACAACATTCCATCCGAATGCTTCGAATTTTTTATCTATCGGATAAGAGGAATTGACCTCTTCAATTGTACCGTCAATCTGCAGATTGTTATTATCTACCACCGCAACAAGATTATCAAGCTTTTTGGCAGAAGCAAACATCGCAGCTTCCCAAACCTGACCTTCACCTATTTCACCGTCTCCAAGCAGAGTATAAACGCGGTAACTCTTTTTATCAAGTTTACCGGCAAGTGCCATACCGACAGCCGCAGATATTCCCTGACCGAGTGAGCCGGTCGACATATCCACCCCGGGTGTTTTTAGATTTGGATGCCCCTGAAGCACCGAACCCACTTTACGCAGCGTTTTTATATCGCTTTCCGGAATAAAGCCTTTATGTGCGAGCACGCCGTAAAGCGCAGGCGCCGCATGCCCTTTTGAAAGCACAAATCTGTCTCTGTCCTCAGCTTTTTCGTTTGACGGAAATACTTTCATCTCGTGAAAATACAAAAATGTAAGCACATCCGCAGCAGAAAGTGAGCCACCGGGATGTCCGCAACCTGCACTGAACGTACCCTCAATCACATCAATGCGGACCTTGCAGGCAATCTTCTGCAGTTCCTTTTCTGTTGTTTTATCCATATTGTTCTCCTCTCCCCTTTTATCTCTTTACAGAATAATACGGCATAAAATGCAATGATTATTTAAAGCAAATTACGATGTAAGTCCGTCTAAAAACGAAACAAAATAATCCGGCAATTCGCTGTTTATCTCCATATATCTTCCGCTCCTCGGATGCAGGAATCCTATCATCCGCGCATGAAGGCACTGACCGTTCAGCTGTGTTATAACTTTTTTCGGTCCGTAAACGTCATCTCCTGCCACAGGATGACCTATATACGCCATATGCACTCTTATCTGATGTGTTCTTCCCGTTTCCAGCTTCAGGCGCAAATGCGTGAAAGCATTGTATCTTTCAATCACTTCATAATGCGTTACCGCACCTCGTGAATGCTTATCTGTAACCGCCATTTTTTTACGATGCACAGGATGGCGTCCTATCGGAGCGTCTATCGTTCCGATGTCATCGGAAACTCTGCCGTAAACCACAGCTTCATATTCCCGCGAAAAGCTATGCTCCTTAATCTGTCTTGCAAGACTTTGATGTGCGAAATCATTTTTGGCAACAATCAGCAGTCCGCTTGTGTTCTTGTCTATTCTGTGAACGATACCCGGTCGCTTTTCTCCGTTAATTCCCGAAAGAGACTCTCCGCAATGATATAAAAGCGCATTAACGAGTGTTCCGCTGTAATTGCCTGCAGCAGGATGCACAACCATTCCCTTAGGCTTGTTGACAACCAGTAAATCATCATCTTCATACGGTATGTCAAGCGGAATATTTTCAGCCTTAAGCTCGGTTTCCCTGATTTCAGGAACTCTCACCGTTACCTTATCGCCCGCCTTGACTTTATAATTTTTATTTATTTTAGCACCGTTTACGCTTATACCGCCGTCCGTTATCAGTTTCTGCGCCCTTGAACGCGTTACATCGGAAAAATGTGCCGCAGTAAACATATCTATACGAATGCCCGCAAACTGCTCGTCAACGGTAAAAAAGAAAATTTGATCAGCCATTTTCGCATTCCTGCTTTTTATTTTTTAAATCGGAAATTGTATCGTAAATCAGATAAAGAATCAGTATGAATGCTCCGATGGTTAGAAGGCAGTCGGCAAAATTAAATACCGCAAAATGAATAAACAAAAGCTCAATATAATCGATAACAATGCCCCTGAATATACGGTCAATCAGATTTCCGATACCGCCGGATATAATCAAAACAAGGCTTAAAATGATAATCTTCGATTTCAGAACAGGATACTTGTTTTTAACGCTTTTTGATAAAAGACATACAAACCCTGCCAATATGCTAACCGATGTAAGCGCGATAAAAAACCATCTTCCCCAGTCTGATGTGCTGAGAAAAGAAAACGCCGCTCCGTTGTTTTCAATATAGTGAAACTGCAGAACTCCGCGGATGAGAACAACCGAACCCTGTGGCATAATCCAACGTATTATCAAGGCTTTAATCATCTGATCCGCCGTTGCAAGCAATGCGATTCCTATTACAATTATAACAGAACTCATCTGTTCCTCCGAATACTATCCGAGAATTTCAGCGCAACGTGCACAGATATCCGGATATTTTTCATTTTTGCCAACTGTTTCACTGTAACTCCAGCAACGCGCGCACTTTTCACCTGCCGCTTTGCTTACAGTGATGCTCAGCCCTTCAACATCGCCCGTAAACTCGCCTTCCGATCCGTCAATCTCAACCTGTGAAACAATAAATGATGCCGGCAGAAAATCTATGCACGCATTAAGAAAATCGGCAAGCTCACCCTCTGCGCAGAGCGTAACTTTTGCTTCGAGGCTTTTGCCTATAATCTTTGCGTTTCTCGCTTCTTCAAGCGCTTTATTTACATCATTCCGAACCGCATGGATTTTGTCCCATTTTGCCATAACATCGCTATGAACACCGCTCGCCTGCGGCATGTCATTAAGCATCGGTGATAACGGATTTCTGGTTTTATCATGGGGCATTGCTTTCCAGATTTCATCAGAAGTAAATGCCAAAATCGGTGTAATTAAAAGGGTCAACGCATCAAGGATTTTATACATAACAGTCTGTGCGGCGCGCCTTGATTTGCTCGCCGCAGGCTCAACATAAAGCCTGTCCTTCAACACGTCAAGATAAAAATTGGACATATCCAGCACGCAGAAATTATGAACACCGTGGAAAATCGTATGATATTCATAGCTGTCATATCCCCTGCGTGTTTCCGCAATAAGCTTATCCAATTTGCCAAGCGCCCATTTATCAATCTCTTCCAATTCATCTTCGCGAACCATATTTTTATCGGGATCAAAATCGCTGATATTGCCGAGAATAAATCTTGCGGTATTTCTTATTTTGCGATAAATTTCGGAAAGTTGTTTCAAAATATCTTTTGAAATACGAATATCTGCATGATAATCCGACGATGCAACCCAAAGGCGAAGAATATCCGCACCATACTGTTCGACAATTTCGTCCGGATCTATGCCGTTTCCTAGGCTCTTGCTTTGCTTTCTGCCTTCACCGTCAACTACCCAGCCATGAGAAATAACGGTTTTATACGGTGCTTCTCCCGTAACCGCAACGCTTGTAAGCAGTGATGACTGAAACCATCCCCTAAACTGATCGGCCCCCTCAAGATATACATCTGCCGGCCATTTCAGATAATCCCTGTTTTTGCACACCGCACGGTGGGAAGAACCGGAATCGAACCAAACGTCCATGATATCTTTTTCTTTTGTAAAGCCTTCGGAAGCGCCGCAGTGCGGGCATTTATAATCTTTCGGCATAAAATAATCTGCTTGGTGGGAAAACCATGCATCGCTGCCCTCTTTGCCAAACACCTTGGCAACTTTAAGCATAAGATTTTTATCAATAATTTCTTTTTTGCAGTGATTACAGTAAAATACGGGAATCGGAACGCCCCATTTACGCTGCCGTGAAATACACCAATCTTTTCTTTCACGGACCATATTTTTAATTCTGTCATGCCCCCATTCGGGAATCCATTTCACGTTGTCCGCCGCTTTACACGCCTGCTCTTTAAAATCTTCAACAGAGCAGAACCACTGACTGGTAGCGCGGAAAAGAATCGGCTTTTTACATCTCCAGCAATGCGGATACTGGTGAATAATCTTTTCCATTGCGAAAAGATTGCCCTTATCCTCAAGGTGCTGTGCGATAGCCTTGTTTGCCTCATCAGTTGTAAGCCCTGCAAACTGACCTGCCTCCGATGTAAGCACACCCTTATCGTTCACGGGAACGATAACGGGAATCTCGGGATAATTTTTGCATATATCAAAGTCTTCCACGCCGAAACCGGGAGCTGTGTGCACACAGCCGGTGCCGCTTTCAAGCGTAACATGATCGCCCACAATCACAAAACTTTCCCTGTCCAGGAAAGGATGCGTATAAGTAACATATTCCAGTGCGCTTCCTTTGATTTCGCCAATGATTTCATAATCTTTGCCATACTGTTTCATTGCAGCGCCGCAAAGTTCACTCGCCATAACGAAATATTCGTCTTCGCATTTTATAAGTGCATAGTCGAAATCGGGGCCAACGCATATCGCAAGGTTGCCGGGAAGTGTCCATGTGGTGGTGGTCCATATGACAAAATATGTTTTCGACAAATCAGCGCCCATGGCCGAAAGTATGCCCTTGTCATCTTTAACGGCAAACTTAACATAAACGGAATAGCAAGGATCGTTTTCATATTCAATCTCTGCTTCCGCAAGCGCAGTGTTACAATCCGCGCACCAATAAACAGGTTTTAAGCCTTTATAAATATAACCTTTGTCTGCCATTTCGGCAAAAACTTTTATCTGTTCTTCTTCAAAATCCTTTGTTAACGTGATATAAGGATTATTCCACTCTGCAAGCACTCCCAAACGCTTGAACTGATTCCTCTGACTGTCCAGATAACCGAGTGCGAAATCACGACATATCGAACGCAGTTCCGTATCAGGAACGGAATGGTCCGCACGAATGCCGGCTTTGGCCCTTGCTTTAAGTTCGGTAGGCAGACCGTGAGTATCCCAGCCGGGAACATATGGACTTTTAAATCCTGCCATATTTTTATATCTGACTATAAAATCCTTAAGGCACTTATTCAATGCAGTGCCGAGGTGGATATCTCCGTTAGCATAAGGAGGTCCGTCGTGCAGGACGAAAAGAGGTTTTCCCTCGTTCCTCTTCATAATCTGTGCATATATATCGTCCTCATACCATTTCTCAAGGAATTCCGGTTCTCTCTGCGGCAACCCCGCCCGCATCGGAAAATCTGTTTTTAACATATTTAAAGTGCTTTTATAATCCATTTTGTATCCTCCAAACTATGCACAACAGGCGGGATTATTTCCCGCCCATAAAAATAGTATAATATTATTTTTTCTTAAAGAATCTGCTGAATCCGCCTTTGGCGGAATCGTCCCCATCTTCTGTATCTTCAGAGCCAAACATACTGAAATCGTCATCATCAAAATCGGAATCATCACTGAATTCATCTTCCAGTTCATCAAGTTCCGAAAAATCCTCTTCATCATCCTCATCATCATTAAAGAAAGCGGCAAACGCCTCCTCAAATGACTGCTTTCTGCCTACCTGCGGAACATAATCACCGTTTTCGGATGAAACGCTTTCCTTATCATTCTGCGTTTCTTCATCTATCGGATCATAGTTCACATTCGGAAGTTCGGCAGATATATCCGTTTTGTCAACATCATCATCAAAAACATGATCCAGCGTCTGCTGTTCTTCAAAATCCGAAAGGTTTGCGTCTGTGGTTTCCTCTTCCGCTATTTTGGTTTCTCCCGAGGATTCCACTGTTTCCTCAACTGTTTTCTCAACTGTTTCCTCAACTGTTTCCTCAGCTGTTTCCTCCGACCCCGAAGCAGAATCATCCTCATATGATTCTTCTGAATAAGAGGAAACCGTTTCGATTCCCTCAGGAAGCGCTTCCTCCTCTGTTTCAATCAGTCCGGGAAGTTGATTTATAAGCGCAATATGTGCATTATACATAGACAAAATCTCGGCTTTGAATTTTGCAGTTTCATTTTTAAGTGCTTCCAGCGCAACCTCTTCTATTTTTTTGTTGCGCTGATAATCCGCCTCCGCTTTGGTTGCGAAATCTTTTGCATCTTCAAGGATGCGTTCCGCTTCTGACTGAGCATTCGCAACCAGCTTTTCGCTCTCCGCTTTAGCATCAGACAAAATCTTTTCCGCATTCGCTTTTGCTTCCGCTTCGGTGAAAGATGCCGTTTCATTCGCTTCCTTCACGGTTTTTTCAGCTTTCGCCTCCGCTTCTTTTGTAAGCTGATCAGCGGCGCGCTGAGCCGCAAGCAGGGCCATGCGAATATTATCTTCATCATTACGGTATTCTTCAACCTTATCGGCAAGAATTTCAAGCTTTTTGATAAGTTCTCCGTTTTCTCTGAAAGTCTTATCGTATGACTCGGCAACTTCATTAAGAAATTCATCTACCTCCTGTGCTTTATACATCCCTTTCACAAAAGTGAATTCCTGATCGTTAATCTGATTCGGTAATATCATGATTCCTCTCTCCCATTATGTACAAAATTTTTATGTTGATTTAAAAAAATACTCCATTGTTTTCAAGTTCGTCTATCAAATCACCCACAATATTCACATTATGCGGAATGATAATAAAAGTACTTGCCGCAACTCTGCGCATTCCGCCTCCGTTTGCATAAGCAACGCCTTGAAGAAAATCAACGATTCTTCTCGCGATATCCCTTTGCGTGGTTTCAAGATTGAGCACAACCGTTCTCTTCGCGTTGAGATGATCAGCTATTTCTTCAACCTCTTCAAGCCTTTCCGGTTTGACAAGAACGACCTGAACCTGCGTTGTGGTATGAATATTCACAACTTTATTCGGTTTTTCGTTCTTTTCGGAAAACCTTCCGCCGCCCGCATAGGAATCGGCAAAATCGCTGTAATCGGAAGAATCCGCACCATACTTCTGTTCTTTTCTTTGTTTCCTTTCCTTGTGCGGCGTGTATCTCTGGGATTCATCTTCTTCGTACGGAGCTCCGTACTGCTCACTTTCTTCATCATAAAACCCATCGTCATCCGGAACGTTAACGAAATCCTTGATTTTATCAATAAAACTCATATATATAACCTCCGATATTTTAACTTCAACAACATGTCCGCCGCAATTTATCTGTAAATCCTCGGACCGAACATGGCAGAACCAACTCTCACAAGGGTAGATCCTTCAAGAACCGCGGCTTCATAATCCGCAGACATTCCCATCGAGAGAACACTCATATTTATATTATCAAATATTTTATTCTTAAAGTCAATGTATATTTTATTCATTTCATAGAAATTTTGTCTTGTTTTCTCAATTTGTTCACAAAACGGCGGAATTGTCATAAGCCCCTTAATTTTTATCCCTTCAAATCCGGAAATTTCCAGTGCTTTTTCTTCAAGATTTTCTTTGTTGAATCCGAATTTTGAGTCTTCTTCCCCGATATTAACTTCCAGCAGAACCGGCGTTACAATACTTTGCTGCAGAGAACGCTTCGCGATTTCCCGCGCAATCTCAACACTGTCCACAGACTGTATCATATCCACTTTTCCGACGATACGCTTCACCTTATTCGACTGAAGATGCCCTATCAGATGCTTTTCAATCCCTGTGAGATTCAGCTTCGGTTCTTTATCTAGAAATTCCTGTACGCGGTTTTCACCCATAAGGGTTATCCCCGCTTCAAAAGCCGCATTGATAAGAAGCGGAGAAACGGTTTTGGTAACCGCCATAAGGCGCACATCTTCGGGTTTCCTGCCGCTTTTAACAGCCGCTTCGGCAACTTTATCCGCAATATAACGGCAATTATCCTTAACTTCTTCAATCCTTGTATCTGACAATTTTTCCATCGTAAAGATCCTTTCCCTTTTCTATCACCTTATCATAAAGGCGGATGTACCCGTTGGAAGACGAATTGCTGTTTGCGATGACAAAATCGTCTCCCGTATAAATAACGTCAACCAATTTCCTGCGTACAACATTTCCGGAAAGCACATAAACACATTTCACTGTTTTTTCCTTTCCGTCCTCCTCAATCGTCACTGCCCTGAGCGCATTGTTGCTTACTTTTATTCCTTTATACGAATTAAAGCGTATGTCTACTTTATTTCCATGTATCTTGGCTGTTTTTTCATTCATAATATCGAGCTTGAGAATTATGGCGATTTTATTCGCATTATCCGTATCGACATTCATGGAAGAAACTTTTGCTTTGAGTTCACCAACGGAAGCATTATTAAAATTAACCGAAACTTCATCGCCTTTTTCAAGCTCTGAAACCTTTGATTTATCCACAACGCAAGCTACATACCAATCAAACGATTTGATTACTTTCCCGACTGCGGAAGAATTATCTGTATTCTTTTGTTCATTCAGAATATTTTCAATATTGCTTACGGATAGTTCAGACGCCTTTGAAAAATCCACCTTGCCTTCGTTTCCGTCAACATAGTTCACAAAATATCCGGCATATTCCGAAACAATTGTTTCGGATGAAGTTACGCTTTTATTAAGATTTGTGCGCTGAGTATACAACTCATTGAGTACGGAATTAACATCTATTTCCTCACCGATTATAATTTTGCGGTTTGTGATATTATCAATGAGTGCACCCGATTCGCTTTCGGCGTTTTCAAGCCATCCGTAATTTATGGTGCGTATATAATCGTTCACGTTTCCCAAAATGGAATTATCAACAACGTCAAGGCTTGTGGTTTCATAGGAACTTTGCATAAGAATATTTTCATAATAAGAAATTTTTTTCTCTATTTCGACAAGCTCAATATAGCTTTTTGCCTCACTGTCCGAAGAAAAGACCTTTGCAATCGTTCCTCCGGTCTGCACTCTTTCCCCATCCTGTACGCAGGCGAACATTGTTCCTGATTTGGAAGATTTTATGACCTCTTCATCCCTAATTATAACCGCTTCCACACTTACGGAATCGTAAATTTCGGTTTCCTGGGCAAGAGACGTTTTAATGGGATTATAAGTTGACTGAAAAATCTGATAAAACGCATAAATCAAAATCAAAACGCCGATTGTTACATAGATATATTTCGTTGATTTTTCTTTCTTTTTCATATTTTATCCTTTAAATATTCTGTCGCCTGTTCTTCAATCGTTTTTTGATCATCGCCGTAAATCCAGTGAATCCTTTCATCTCTGCGAAACCAGGTAAGCTGACGTTTAGCAAAACGCCTTGTGCTCATCTTTAGGTTTGCAAGCGCTTCGACAAGTGAACACTTTCCGTCCAAATAAGGTTTAAGTTCCTTGTAACCGATTGCCGCAGACGATGTATCCCCGGCGTATTTTTCATAAAATTCACGCGCTTCGGCAATCAAACCGTTTTGAACCATAATCTCAACCCTGGAATCAATACGGCTGTAAAGATTTTCACGGTTGTAAAAATTGATTCCGATAATCACGGCGTCATAAGGCGATGGATTTTTTTTGCTCTGTGCTTTCTGCGCACTTATGGTTCTCCCTGTGATATGATAATGCTCCATAGCGCGAATAATTCTGCCGAGGTTGTTCGGTGAGAGGCTGTCCGCCGTTTCTTTATCAAACACGGAAAGCTCATCAAGCAATGTCTGCGGACCTTCGTTTTCAGCCCTTTTTTTCAGCTTTTCCCTGTATGCGCTATCGGCTTTAGCCTCAGAAAACGCAATATTATCAATAAAGCTGTTAAAATAAAGCCCTGTTCCGCCGCAGATGACCGGAAGTTTATGCCTGGCCGCAATCTCCTCCGCCGTTTTGTGCGCAAGCGTTACATAATCGGCAACGGAAAATTTTTTGCACGGTTCAAGAAAATCTATAAGGTGATGTGGTACGCCCTGCATTTCCTCCTCAGTCGGAACAGCCGCCGCAACGTTCATATGTTTATAAACCTGCATACTGTCGCATGAAATGACTTCGCCACCGTATTTTTTTGCAAGCCCAGCCGCAAGCGTCGTTTTTCCGCTTGCCGTAGGCCCCACTACTGCCAAAACCTTGATTTTTTCCATAGATTATTTCCTGCCGAACTGCTTTTCAAACTGATATTTGCTCATTGAAATCATAACCGGTCTGCCGTGCGGACAATACCGTATCTCCGGCATAGACAGGAGTTTTTCTATAAATTTTTCCTGCTCGTAACGATTCGCCGCAGTGCCTGCCTTGACAGCTGCTCTGCATGCCACATTATGATAAACCCAATCGAGCGTTTCAGGAGTTAAATCTTTTTTGTTTTCACGCAGATAAGCTGCTGTTTCCTCAATAACGGATGGTATGTCGGTATTTTCCAGAACCATCGGATATTCCACTACACGAACCGTTCCCGCTCCGAAATCTTCTATATTAAACCCGCACTTTAAAAGCAAATTCCTGTTTTCCAGCACAGCATTATAATCATTTTTGGAAAGGGTTACGCTCACGGGTGCTAACAAAACCTGCGGATCATTATGAGGCTGGGTTTTAAGCTGTTCATAAATCATCCTTTCATGAGCGGCATGCTTATCCACAAAAAGCACATCGCTACCCTGCTCCGCAATGATATATGTTTTAAAAATCTCGCCGACTACTTTAAACGGTTTGGACGCAGACTCATCCGTTTTCTCTGTTTGCAATTCGATGCTCGATTTTCCGCCGATTAAATTTTTATAGGATTCATCCGGCAAATCGTTGTTTTCGCCGTAAATATTATGCACAATTACGCTTTCGCTGTTCCCGCCGGATTGGATGTTTCTTTTCTTTGATATTTCATACGGAACGGGCGGCGACGCTAAATTTTCCTTCTCCTCTGCCTCCGATTGGAATGTATCTACGCTTTTGCTCTGCCAAAATTCTTTGATTTCCGGTGATTTTTTTATATCGCTTATTTTAATCTGTTCGGTTGTCGGCTTTTTGAACACGTTTTCCGGCTTGAACTCTGCTTTTTTTGCAGTATCACCGGTATCCAGCGCTTGTTTCGCGGCATAATATACAGCGTCAAAAATCAGTTTTTCATTCTGAAAACGCACTTCGGTTTTAGCCGGATGAACATTAACGTCCACAGAAGCAGGATCAACGTCTATATTCAAAACGCACGCGGGTGTTTTTCCTATCATTACCGAATTCTTATAGGCGGCTTCAAGTGCGCTCATCCCCGTAAGCGTTTTTACCTGCCTTCCGCTCACAAAAAAATACTGCATACTTCTATTCGCTCTGCAGGAAGCCGGTTTTGATATATATCCCCAAACGTGAATTTTGTTAAGCGTGTAATCCGTTTTTATCAGCCCGTCCGCAAAATCTTTGCCGAAAACACTGAAAATAGTATTAAAAAGGTTTCCATCCCCCTTGGTGGAAAGAACGGTTTTTCCCTCTCTGATAAATTTAAAACTGATTTCCGGGTGCGAAAGCGCCGTTTTATCAATAACGGAAAAAACATAGTTTCCCTCGGTTACGTCTTTTTTAAGGAATTTCATACGCGCAGGCGTATTGTAAAACAAATCCCTAACGATAATCGTTGTTCCTTTCGGGCAACCTGCGCTGTCCCGTCCGGTTTCTTCACCGCCGCAAATTGTATAACATGTGCCGGACTCTGCGTTTTCTTCAGCGGTGAGAACTTCAACCCTGCTGACGGCACATATGGAAGCAAGCGCTTCTCCGCGGAAGCCAAGCGTTGCAATTTTGTTTAAATCGTCTTCCGTTTTTATTTTGCTTGTCGCATGGCTTTGAAAAGCCAAAGGCAGATCTTCAGCAGCTATACCGTGTCCGTTATCGGTAACGCGCAGATATGATATTCCTCCGCCCTTTATTTCAACCGTTACGGAGGTTGCCCCTGCATCTATTGAATTTTCCATAAGTTCTTTCACAACGCTTGCAGGGCGTTCAACAACTTCGCCTGCGGCTATAAGCTCTGCCATATGTTTCGGCATAACCTGTATTCTCAAGGCAAACATCCTCCTTTATTTTTTTCAACGTTTGCGTGTGCTTTCCGTCAAATGAACTTCAGTTGTATTTTTCGCCTTTTGCGAAAGTTCAAAAAGCAAGCTCATCGCTTCGATCGGCGTAAGCGTATTCACATCAACATTTCTGAGTTTATCCAAAATGGCGCTTTCCTCACGGAATCCGAAAGAAATCTGCGATTCATATTCTTCCTTCACGGTGTGGACTTCTGTATTTTCCGCCTTTCCGGATTCAAGCTCCGCAAGGACCTGCTTTGCTCTTTCTATAACGGGAATGGGAACTCCCGCAAGCTTTGCAACGTCTATACCGTAGCTGTCGTCAGTTCCGCCGGGAACAATACGGCGCAGGAATATGATTTCTCCGCCTTTTTTCTTAACTGCAATATTATAATTTTTTATTCCGCTACATTCTTTCTCCATAGCGGTAAGCTCATGGTAATGCGTGGCGAACAGCGTTTTCGCACCTATTTTCTTTTTATCTGCGGTAAATTCAAGCACCGCTTTGGCGATACTCATACCGTCAAAAGTAGAAGTTCCTCGCCCTATTTCATCATAAACAATCAGGCTTTTTGACGTTGCGTTTTTAAGAATCTCCGCAACCTCATTCATTTCCATCATAAATGTAGACTGCCCGGACGTTAAATCATCCGATGCTCCTACACGTGTAAATATAGCGTCCACAACCCCGATTTTGGCTTTTGAAGCCGGAACAAAAGAACCAATCTGCGCTAAAACGGTTATCAACGCAGTCTGGCGCATGAAAGTGGATTTCCCCGCCATATTCGGACCGGTTATCACAGCAACCCGATTGTCCCGGCAGTCAAGAATCGTATCATTCGGAACAAACGGACTGTCTGTCATCATTTTTTCAACCACCGGATGACGCCCGTCTTTGATTATGATTTCATCGCCTTCATCCACATCCGGACGTACAAAATTATTTTCCTCCGCAACCTGGGCAAGCGATTGAATTACATCGACAAAAGCAATGCTGCGGGCCGTTTTCTGAATCCGTTCAAATTCATCTGCAATACGGTTGCGAAGCATTGCGAATAGTTCCGATTCCATCTGTACCGCACGTTCTTTTGCGCCGAGAATTTTGCTTTCAAGCTCTTTCAGTTCCTGTGTTATATACCGCTCGGCGTTGGTGAGCGTTTGTTTTCTTATGTATTCATCCGGCACCAAATCTTTAAAGGAATTTGTAACCTCAATATAGTAACCGTAAACTTTGTTATAACCTATACGAAGCTTTTTGATACCGGTTTTCTTCTGTTCCCTTGCTTCTATCTCTTCCAAATACGCTTTGGAATTTTTCATAATTCCGTTCAGTTCATCCAGTTCGGAATTAAATCCTTCTTTAATCATTCCGCCGTCTCTTATCGTAAGCGGAGGCTGTTCCACAACAGCACTGTCTATCAAAGATACAACGTCTTCCAGCAAATCCATCTGCCCACAGGCTTGGCGTAGAAGCTCGCTTTTGCATAAATTAAGCTGAGTTTTAAGAGCAGGCACGTTTGACAGTGCCTGATGAAGCGCTCTGAGTTCGCGAGCGGTTGCAGTTTTATATATAATCCTTGTCATAATCCGCTCCAGATCGAGCACCGATGAAAGCGCTTCCCTGATTTCGGAACGTTTGATTATATCGTTGTTCAGTTCCTCTACTGCATTGAGGCGCTTATTTATTTCAACGGAATTAATAAGCGGATTTTCCAGCCACGCGCGCAACATACGCTTGCCCATAGCCGTTTTGGTTTTGTCAATAACCCAAAGAACGCTTCCTCGCTTTTCCTTGCTACGCATAGTTTCCGTAAGTTCAAGATTACGCCTTGTGTTACTGTCCAACCGCACATACTGATTGGATTCATATACGCCCAAATCCGTAATTCCCGTTATTTTCGTTTTTTGCGTTTCTTCAAGATAACTGAAGATTGCGCCTACCGCTTTCACACTTGAAATTTTATTATCAAGACCCAGTTCTGCAAGGTTCTTTTTCTTGAAATGGGTAAGTATTTCAGCGGTGCATTCATCCGATTTAAAACTTTCTTCGTCCAAAGAATTTACGATACATTCCAGCCTTTCGGAAAGATAGGCTTTCAGCTTTGAGAATTTAAAACATTCGGTATTTAAAATAATTTCACGGGGATGATATTTTGAAAGTTCATTGATAATTTCCGCTTCTTCATTTCCGCTGAATTCAGTCGTTTCAAGAACGCCCGTTGACACATCACAAAAAGCGATTCCGATGTCATCGCCGCTATAATAAACAGAGGCAAGATAATTATTCATGCCCTCATCCAGCATATTGGAATTCAGCGCGGTACCCGGCGTAATTACGCGGATAACGTCCCGCTTAACAATGCCTTTTGCCGTTGCAGGGTCTTCCGTCTGCTCACATATGGCCACTTTGTAGCCTCTTGATACAAGGCGGGCTATGTAATTCTCTGCACTGTGGAACGGGACACCGCACATAGGCGCGCGTTCTTCCTGACCGCAGTCCCTACCCGTAAGCACAAGTTCAAGTTCCTTTGAAACGATTTCGGCATCTTTATAAAACATCTCATAAAAATCTCCGAGACGGAACATCAGAATCGTATCGGAATACTCTTTTTTTATTTTAAAATACTGTTTCATCATTGGTGACAATTCAGCCATTTTTCTTTCCCCGCTAACAAATAGAATCGGCATATTGCGAGGCAGAACGTTTAAATTCGGAACAATTCATCTGATTAAACGTTCTGCCGAAACCCGATGCCGGATAAATCAAAAATATCAGTGGCATCCGCCGCAGGTGCCGCAGTTATGCGTGCATCCATCGTTTGCATGCGGATCGCAGGTCATAGGATCTTCCCCATTCAGGCACATTGCAAGAATTGCATTAATTTCGTTTGCAACCGCTTCCATATCCGCCTGTGCCTTTTGGTAAACAAGCATATTCGGATTTGCCATAATGGTGTTATACATTTCCATATATTTTTTGTTAAGTTTTTCAATTTTGCTTTCGTCCTTAACCTGCTCGCTTTTCTCCATTTCCTTATTGAACTGCATAACGATTAAATTCAGCTCCCCGATAAGATTCTGAAGCTCCTCGTCGGCATCGTTCTTCGCCTTTGCGTCCTGAAGCGCGGCGAATTTTGGATCTTCCTGAAGCGCAGCGCCGAGTTCACGGGCAAGTTTAATTACATCTGCCATTTTGTTTCTCCTTTTGTTTGTTAATGTTGATATATGGATTAACGGATTTGCACCCTTAATCTTCGTTTGGAACCATTTCCCCTTTAACAATCCAAGTGAGCGTTTCTATAACGCGCACATTCGCAAATTTCCCGACAATACTTTCATCGGCAGGAAATTCAATAATAATATTATCGTCCGTTCTGCCGGCGATATAGCCGCTTTCTCTGCCCTTCCCCTCGGCAAGCACACGGTAAATTCTGCCTTTCATGCCGGAGGTCCGCTGTGCAGCAATTTCTGACTGAACATCAAGCAGTTCCCTGAACCATTTTCCCTTTTCTTCCGCCGAAACGGGATCTTCCATTTTTTCTGCCGGAGTTCCATGTCTAGGTGAAAAAATGAATGTGAAGAGCGAAGCGAATTTTACTTCTTTTATAAGACTGAGCGTTTCTTTGAAATCCTCGTAAGTTTCACCCGGGAAACCAACGATTACATCGGAAGTCAGAGAAAGAGCGGGAACGTTTTTTTTCGCATACTTCACAAGTTCCAGATAATCTTCACGTGTATATCTTCTGTTCATTGCTTTCAGAATGCGATTGCTTCCCGACTGAAAAGGCAGATGAATATGAGAACTCACTTTATCACATTGTGCGATTGTATCAATCAGCTTATGCGTGCAGTCCTTCGGATGCGAAGTCATAAAACGAATGATAAAATCTCCCTTAAGGGCGTTTATCTCCCTGAGAAGCTGTGAAAAGTCAATCGATTCTTCAAGGTCTTTTCCGTAACTGTTCACGTTCTGCCCAAGCAGGGTAATCTCTTTATACCCTGCGGATATAATGTCCTGCGCCTCTTTAAGAATAATATCTTTACTGCGGCTACGCTCGCGCCCGCGTACATACGGAACTATGCAGTAGGAACAGAAATTATTGCATCCGTACATAATCGGAAGCCACGCTTTTACTTCTCCGTCCCGCTTAACGGGAAGCCCTTCCGCAATAACGCCGTTTCCCTTTTCAATGTCAAAAACTTTTGTTCCGCTTAACACACGGTAAACAAATTCCGGAAGCCTGTGAATCACGTTTGTTCCGAAAACCATATCGACAAAAGGATAGCTTTTTTTAATTTTTGAAGCGATATGTTCCTGCTGCATCATGCAACCGCATAATGCAATAACCATTCCTTTCCTGCGCGTTTTATAATGTTTCAGAGCACCAACATTTCCGAAAACTCTTTGTTCGGCATGCTCCCGCACCGCACAGGTATTGTAAAGCACAAACTGCGCACTGCCCAAATCATCTGTAAGCTCATAGCCCATTTCGACAAGCATACCTTTGATGCGTTCACTGTCCGCAACGTTTCCCTGACATCCGTATGTATGTACAAACGCTTTCGGAGGCACTGCATACCGCTGGGAAAGAATCGTGTGCACAAGTAGCATATATTCTCTCTGTTTATTCAGTTGCTCCGCATCTACCAAAGCGTTTTTCATAAACCGGTTGCCTTTCCGCAAAATATACGAACAAATTTGCTTTGTCTCTTATTTAATTATTATATAATAAAGCCGACTTTTAATCAATAAAAAAGGAGTACAAAATGTACTCCTCTTTTTTTTCTATTTTGGCTATTCATACAAAATAACGCTTTCTGATAAAACGTAAATCCAATGTCAAGATGCGCATGATTTTGATTCCAGACGTATTTTATCGGAAATCATCGCGATAAATTCGGAATTTGTGGGTTTTCCTCTATCCGCCTGAATGGTGTAACCGAAATAGGACGCGAGAATGTCAACATCTCCTCTGTCCCACGCCACTTCAATGGCATGACGGATTGCACGTTCAACTCTTGAAGGCGTTGTGGAAAATGTTTTCGCAACACTCGGATAAAGGATTTTTGTTACCGAACCTATCATAGAAGAATCATTCACACAGAGCATAATGGATTCACGCAGATAAAGATAGCCCTTTATATGTGCGGGAACGCCTATCTGATGAAGCATTTCGCTTATGCGCACCTCCAAATCCTGATTCATCTTAACTGCCGCCGCTTTTCTTTCATTGCGCGATAAAAGCTGATTAATCCTCTGCGCAAGCATTGCAAAATCTATCGGTTTTATAAAGAAATAATCTGCGCCTTCTTCAAGAACCTGCTCGCCGATCCGTTCGCTGTTTATCCCTGAAATTACAATCGCAAGCGGACGTTTATCCAATTTTATGCTGTTCATATTCTTAAGCACGCCGAGTGCGTCTATCCCCGGCATAAATGCATCCATAATAATCACATCCGGACTGACGCTTCCGAGGCGATTGAGAATTTCTCCGCCGTCTTTCTTTGTTATCATAACTTCAAATCCGAAGCTTCTAAGTGCTCCCGCGCACTGTATTCCGAAATCTTTTGAATCATCTGCCAGCATAATTTTGATTTTGTCCATGATTATGTCTCCTCTTATTTCTTATTTTACCAAATTTTACCATTTTTGGTATTCATTGTCAATACTTTTCGGCAAATTATTTTACATTTTTTGGAAATTTTTTTTGGTTGTTCCAAAATACAGGATAAACACGGATAATAAATTTAAGCCGTAGATAAAAAGCAACACGGTTGCTGTATCTAAATCGCAACCGTGTTATTTTCAATTTTTCTTATTCATGATTTTCACTATAATGCCAACTGCACAAACGCTGAAAGTTATCAGAACAACAACAGCAAATATATGAAGCCCCAAAGACACATTCATCATAAAAATTACCCCGGAAATATTATTTATCTCTTAGGCGCTTAGCGGAGCCTTGAATCGCACACCTAAAGCATCACATCCCAGAGGATTTCTTCATTTTTCGGACACGCTCTGACGAAAAATTCCTGCGTTCTCGGTACACAATCGTCTTGCAGAAAGGAAAATTTTCACCAGCCGCCCGCTTTAAGACGCAGAAATTCTTGTCATCTTTCGAGGTTGTGAACGGTGATTGGAGATTTTGGCTCTCCCAAAACTTTTGTTTCTGTCAAGGTTCGGCTTTCAGAAGAAATTATCTTACACAGCCGCCGCATAATTGCCGTCGATAAAAGAACGGAACTCGTTTTGATTCATTCCCAGCACGTAAGAAAACTCATCGAATAAAAGCTTTTGCGCATTTCTGCATAAAGATTCATCACTGATATGCAGTTTCCTTCCCGATGCGTTAAGTTCATTGCTGTGCATATGGACGGATCTTACAAGCATAATCAATTCGCGACAATTTCCGAACGATATGATTTTCTTAAATTTTTCTCTTCTCAAAGAATCGCTTTCAATCCACTCGGGCTTAACCCCGCTTAGTTCATCAATCAGGGAACGAAGCTCATCCGCCGAAAGGAGATTTCTCATTTTTGAAACAAGCAGTTCGTTTTTTACCGGAACATAATATGTGCTGGATTCGTTCAAAGAGTTCAGCACATAATATTTTTCCCTGCCGGCACCGAAATCTTTAAAAATAATTTCTTTTACAACGCACAAGCCGTTGCCTGCATACATAATTTTTTCTCCTGAAACATACTCCTTCATATAATCACCTTCGGGTTAAAGCATAATCTTTCTATTTATAATTTTACCATTTTTTTGATAAAAATGTCATGGGCATTTTAACTAAAAACATTTTTTCTGATTTGTTTTTAATTTTAAATTTCAATTCAATAAAGGTTTTACCAAATTATGCAACGCGGTGAAAAACAATGTAACTGTTTGATTTTGAAAATGGGTCCGCCGCCTTAGCATCGGTGAACATCTTCTCTTAATCAGAAAAATTCCTTGTGTTCCTGCGCTGAAAATGTATAATAGTTATAGAAAATAAAAACTGGAGAATGAAATGAAAAGAATCGTAAGCATTCAAGATATATCATGCATAGGAAAATGCTCCCTGAGCGTTGCCCTGCCGATTATTTCCGCGGCAGGAACGGAATGCGCAATTATTCCTACGGCAGTGCTTTCGGCGCAGTCTATGTTCAAAGGGTTCACATTTAAAGACCTGACCGATCAGATTATCCCAATAACAAACCACTGGAAGCAGCAGAAATTGAAATTTGACGGAATATACACCGGTTATCTCGGTTCGCTCGAACAGATTAAATTGATATGCGGTTTATTTGATACGCTCGACGCGTTCGCGCTGAAATTTGTTGATCCCGTTATGGGAGACTCGGGAGAATACTATCCCGGTTTCCGCAGTACATTTGCAGAACAGATAAAATCTCTGTGCTCAAAGGCCGACGTGATTACACCCAATCTGACAGAAGCCTGTTTCCTTCTCGGAATACCTTGCAGCAAAGAATATGATGAGAATAAAATAAAAAATATGCTGAAAGAACTATGCAAAATAAACTGCAAATCTGCTATTATTACGGGAATCAGCTTTCATGAACATGAAATAGGCATTATGGGTTACGACCAAAGCAAAGATAAATTTTTCAGTCATTTTACGGAAAAAATACCGGGATTTTTTCACGGAACGGGAGATATTTTTTCCTCCTGCTGCGTAGGAGCGCTTATGAAAGGAAAGAGCCTTGAAGAATCTGCTTCCATCGCCGCGGATTTTATCAAAGAAAGTATTCTCCAAACGATAAAATCCGATAATCCGAAGTGGTACGGCATAGACTTTGAAAGCACGATACCGTACTATATTGACAGATTAAAATAGGTTCGGCGCAGGGAAACTGCGCAAAACACAGGCGCAGACGGCAAAAATACCGTCTGCGTTTTTTTATTTTTTCAGTGTGAATGTGTAGCCGATACATAATCGCATTTTTAATCTCTTGGCACAAATTGCCGGTTACTTCTTATGCAAAAGTTAGGGCAGAGATAAGTCCGATAACTAGCCTAAAAGGAAACACAGGGAGCTGACACTCCCTGTGTTTCCTTTTGCGTGAACGAATACGCACATTCACTTTCTTGGTATCTATATCCTATCATCTTCAAACTTACTTGTCAAAGAATCCTTTATGAATTCCAAAATCAATCCATATACGGACTTTTAAAAATCTTTGAGGTGTTCTATACGTTCAAGCCAAAGCTTTGCGGAAGCGTCACTCGGCATACGCCAGTCTCCGCGCGGAGAAAGGCATATACTTCCTACTTTTACGCAATCCGGAAGGCAGCTACGCTTAAACTGCTGGGAAAAGAATCTTTTATAAAACTCTTTCATCCATTTCAAAATCACAGCATCACTGAAATCCGCCGAAAAAGCTTTTTTGGCAAGATAATATATTTTTTCAGGCTCAAAACCATAGCGCATAAAATAGTAAAGAAAAAAATCATGAAGCGAATACGGCCCTATGATACTCTCGGTTTCCTGTGCGATTTTTCCGTCTTTATCAGGTGGAAGAAGCTCCGGGCTTATCGGCGTATCCAGTATATCCTGGAGCACATCGGTACTATCCGGAAAAACCTTGTACTGCACAATACTGTCTATCATCCAGCGCACAAGAGTTTTGGGTATACTTGCATTAACGCCGTACATACTCATATGATCGGCGTTATACGTACACCATCCGAGCGCAAGTTCGCTTAAATCACCCGTACCTACAACGAATCCTCCGCAACTTCCCGCATAATCCATAAGTACCTGCGTGCGTTCGCGGGCCTGAGAATTTTCATATGTGGTGTCATGTACATCGGCATTATGCCCGATGTTCCTGAAATGCAGTCTGCACGCTTCGCTTATATCGATTTCCTCACTTCTTATACCGAGTGTTTCCATAAGTTTAAGCGAATTATTATACGTTCTGTCAGACGTTCCGAAACAAGGCATCGTGATGCCCACAACGTCTGTAAGCGTTCTTCCCAGCCTTTTTGCAGTTTCGGCACACACAAGCAAAGCAAGCGTGGAATCCAGGCCGCCCGAAACGCCGATTACCATTTTTCCACCGGTTGTTTCCGCCCGCTTTTTCAGCCCCGCAACCTGCATTTCAAAAATATCCTTGCATCGTTCAAGCCTGTCTTTTTTATCTGAAGGAACGAACGGCATTTTATCTATTTTGCAGAGACTGCCGTCTGATTTAAGATTCAGGGACGGCGATGTCACATCCACATAAACGCAGGGTTCTTTTCCGGCGTAAATTCGAATGCAGTCTTTAAAGCTTTTATTTTTCCCTCTATCCGCTCTTATTTTTCCTAAATCCACATCGGCGCTCAACAGATAATCAGAGTCAATGAGATTTTTATTTTCAGCCGCAACGGAACCGTTTTCGGAAATGATGCCGTGCCCTGAAAAAACAACGTCGGTTGTAGATTCACACCCACCTGAAGATACATAGGCATAAGCGCATATATTCCGCGCCGACTGCTGTTTGACAAGCTCGCGCCTGTAAGCGCGCTTGGATATGGTTTCATTGCTTGCGGAAAGATTTAAAATCAATTCTGCGCCACCCAGTGCTGAAAATGAACTCGGAGGCAGAGGTGCCCATAAATCTTCACATATTTCCACCGCAAATTTGTACTCGCCGTTAATATTAAAAATCAAATTCCTGCCCACGGGAACCGTATAATCCTCCGTCATGCCTATCTCACGGGCGTTTATCTTCGTTACTGTCAAATCTTCCGATGAGGAAAACCAGCGCCTTTCATAAAACTCATTGTAAGCAGGCAGAAATGTTTTCGGAACAATACCTCGTATTCTGCCGTCTGCAATCACAACCGCACAACTATAATACTGATTCTCCATTTTGAGCGGTGCGCCCAACACAATAACGGAAAGCGAGGCGCAACTTTGTTCGGAAACGGAATGAAGCGCGCCGGCAACCTCGCGGTAAAGCACACTCTGAAAGAAAAGATCTCCGCATGTATATCCTGTGAGGGCAAGTTCGGGGAAAACGATGATATCGCTTCCCGCGCTGACCGCATCCCCTATCTTCGTGATAATTTGATTCGTATTGAATTTTACATCGCCGACCTTTATATCGGGAACAGCCGCCGTTATTCTTAAAAAATCGTACATTGATTTCTCCCTGTGCATAAGTATTAAGTATATAATAGATGAAAGTCCGTAAAAAATCAAGGCGTATTATTTATAGCGAAGCCAGAATCACTCAACCTGTGTTTGCATTTTTTGCATGTTCACGTTTTTGCATTTTTCTTGACACGTTATAATAAAGATAGTAAAATAATAATAATTATATATTTCGTTTTTACAGGTCGGTTATGAAAGGAAATACTATGAACCTTCTTGTTACGCTTGACTCAAATTATGTGTATCCGCTTTGCATAATGCTTCGCTCGCTTATGCTTAATAATGCCGATTCGGATTTTGATTTGTTCATAGCCCATTCTTCACTGACTGATCATGACTTTGAAGAAATCAAACATTCCGTTGACGAAACCCGCACCGTTATACACAGCATCTTGATTGCGGATGAAGTTTTTGCCAAAGCGCCCCTGCTCAAACGAATCAGCAAAGAAACATATTACAGACTGCTTCTGACGGATTATCTTCCGGAAAACGTACATAAAATTCTTTATATCGACCCGGATACGGTGATTAACGGCAGTATTGAATCTCTTTACGGCACAGACCTTGGTTGCAATGTTCTTGCCGCGGGAATCCATACTTACGGTCTGTATGAAAAATTCAATCTTACACGCCTCGGAATGGATAAAAACTGCCATTACATAAACGCCGGGGTTATGCTTATAAATGTTGATGAATGGCGCAGAAACACCGATTCAACGGCAATCTTTAATTTTATTGAACAAAATAACAGAAAATTAATATTGGGAGATCAGGATGTTATCAATATACTGTTTCAGCATAAAACGCTGAAAATTGACGAAAGACTTTATAACCTTGATGAAAAAACGTTTCGCTATTTCAGCCTTAAATTTCTACACAAAGAACCCATCAACCTGAAATGGGTTGGAGAGAATACGATTATTATTCACTTTAACGGAAAGCACAAACCCTGGCACGGCAAGCCGTACAAAGGTAAACTCGGAGCATATTTTGAAAAATATAAACGCACCCGATTCCCCGGATAAAAACGAGGAAAGCGGCAGAAAAAAAATCATAATCATTCAAAGAACCGGAGCAGCCGTATTCCTGGCGCTTATTGCCGCGGCTTTTATTTTTGCATATGTAAAATACGGTTCTAATCTTTATAACATGTTCTGCAATACCGAACATCTTAAAAAGTTCCTTGCGCGTTTCAATGGTTATGATCAGTGGATTTTTGTTTTAATCAGAGCGTTTCAGACCGTTATAAAAATTATTCCCGCAGAGCCGCTTGAAATTGCCTCCGGCTTCTTATACGGAACGTGGAAAGGTTTTTTGTTCTGTATGCTCGGAACTGAAATCGGTTCGCTTATTATTATCGTACTAACCAAACTGTTCGGAAGAAAAATCGTTAATCTTTTTGTTTCGGTTGAGAAAATAGATTCCATCAAAATTTTAAATGACAAAGCCAAACTTTATTTCAGCCTTTTTATTATTTTCCTGATTCCCGGGACTCCGAAAGACATTCTCACCTATGCCGCAGGTATTACAAAAATCAATATACCGCTGTTCCTCCTTATTACGGGAATTGCAAGAATCCCCTCTATTATCACATCAACATGGTGCGGGCAGGAGATTATTGAAAAAAACTATTTAAAAGCAATCATCATTTTTGCCGCCGTTGCCGCCAGCGCCGCCGTCGGTGCAATAATGTATAAAAAATATATCAATAATAAAAGCGTCAACGAAAGCAAATAATCAACGGAGAAACTTATAATTGCAAAAAAAATACAGATTTTTCAATGAGAATAAAGGAAAATGGATGTGGGCTCCCGCAACAATGCTCTGCGCCGCGCTCTCTCCCGAATATTTTGCACCTTTCTTTACTGTTATAGGAACGGTTATCGCATGGAAGCAAGCATCCAAACCCGGACTTATGCATCATTACGGCTTGCTGGGCAAGGCCTTTACCGTCTATATATGCTGGATGATTATCGGCCTGTTCTATTCGAACTCATTGATTTCCGGGCTGGCAAGTGTAGGACTCTGGATTCTTATGTTTGGCGGATTTATTATGTTCAGCCTGTTCCTTGATAACAGAAATAAAATTGACTCCGTAATTTATTTAGGAGGCCTTTCGGGAGGAATTGCAGGATTCCTAGGAATTATGCAAATGATTCTGTACCATTACGGTGGTAAAATTGTAAAAGGTCTCGGTACATTATTTAATCCTTTCTGGCATTGTTTGGATATTCTTATTTCCAAGCTTGTTACCCTGCTTCCCGATTTCATAACGTCACATATGCCTTCAACCACTTTTCATACATTTGATACAAGAGCATGCGGAACATTTTCAAATCCGTTGTTTTTTGCAACGTTTGAAATTTTAATGCTTCCTTTGGCGGCATACGGCTTTCTGCATTTTGAGGATAAGAAAAAGCGGATTATCAGTTTTATCTGTATGCTTTTATGTCTGGGCGGAGTAGCAAGCTCATACTCCAGAGGACCATATATAGCGGTTGCGGCGGTATTTATCATACTCCTGTGCTACGGAGGCAAAAAGAGCCTTAAAATCGCCGCTTCAGGCAGCGGTGTGCTGATTGTTCTATTCTTCACCGCAAACGGCATCTTCAAGCGCCTTCTTACGTTGCGCAGTGATAAGGATATATCTGTAAACACCAGAGAACTTATATGGTCTGCTGTTTTTAAAATGGCAAAAGAAAAACCCGTTTTCGGTTACGGAACAGGCTTTGACAACGTGAGGCAGATGCTACATAATATATATGGAATTAACCAGCCGCACGCGCATAATATTATTTTTGAAATCCTGCTTGAAAACGGCGCAATCGGTGTTATCCTTTTTGCCGCAGTCTGCATTATTTTTGCAGTAAATATTTTTAAACTGATAGCAAAAGGAAATACGGAATGCGGCTATGCAATAACGATGCTTGCTTCATTTTCCGGATTTTTCCTTTGCGGAATGACCGACTGCATTTTTTATGGATTGAAGCCTCTTCAATACACGATGATGATTTTCGGGCTTTCGCAGGCAATATTCAACGTTTTCCTTGGTGAAGAAGCACAGCATATTCTGCCAAAAGCGGTAAGAAACAAAATATCAGATTTAAAACATAAAATCACTAAAAAAATTTAGTTTTAAATCTATATTTTTTCAAAAATAAAACATAAAAAAACGCCTGTATCCTTTTGATGATACAGGCATTTTATATGATTTTACGAAACCGATTCATAATATATATCAATTACGGTTTTAAGCACATCTTCCTCATCAAGATAAGTTGCCGCATATCCTGCTTTGTCTTTCTTTAAGGTGCCTTTTAGCGTGCGGACATTATCAAAAGAAGTTAAATCCACATTGTGGGTTAAAAACGTTGTGCCGAGATAAGTAATCTGTGAAATTCCTATATTGCTCTGCATATAGTCCTTACCTGCGTTATAAAGGGCTGTAACTGTGCCAAAATCCTGCCTTGACTGCTGAATAACCTGTGTTACAAAAGCCTTTATATACTGAATTTGGCGTTCACGGCGCTGTGCGTCTGAATCGAGTGTATCGCCTCGGGAACGAATATATTGTTCTGCAAGCTCTCCCCGGAGCGTATACGTCTCTCCCTTATAGAAAGTGTCTCCGAAAGTTTGCAGGCTGGTTATGGTTACGCCACCTACAGCATCGTTAATCTCCGATATGCCACTGATATCAAGCGCCGCATAAGAGCGAATCGGTACCCCGTACAGTATTCTTGACATGGATTTAATCGTATTTTCACAGCTTGATTCTGCGCCGTCTCCATACGAATATGCAAGGCAGAGCTGTGTTTTGACAGTATCCGAAAATTCGCCTTTCAGAGTATAGCGGTCAACATCCACAATGCTGTCTCGAGGTAAAGCAATGATATCTGTTTTTCCTGTTTTGGTATTAAAGGCGATAACCATATTTACATCGGACTGACCCGCCGTTCCGTTACTAATTTGTGGCGTGCCGAAAGATTCCTGATCAATACCCATAAAAGCAATGGATATAACATCATCGTTATATTTATATTTATTACCGTTATATTCAACAATATCACTTCCGTAATTCACATTAACGGTTCCTTTAATCTGTGATTTACCGATGGTATTAAAAATGAGATATGCGGCAATAATCGACAGGATTAAAAAAAGAATAATCAGAAGAATGATGATTACGGCTCTCTGCGCTCTTGAAAAACGTTTTTTCTTAGAAGAATGCGTATGCTTTTTTTCATCATGCGGTTCTGCATACTTGTCCATATCTTTGTAATCAGACCTATGAACACTGTGAATACGTTCATAAGGTTCTGTTGAAAGCTGATGTTTTTCCTCGCTTCCTTTATGCGGAGAATCGCTCTTTCCTTCGTCTGTTTCTGCTTTCGGATCTGATTTGATTTTATTGACTGGTAAATTTGAGCTGTATGCATCGTTTTTTTCGCTTTTTTCGTTTTTTTCCAATTTTAAAGACTTTTCCCCGCTACCGTTTTTTCCTTTTGAAAAATTCCTGCCTGTAAGTTCTTCCAAATCATTAAGGAAATTACTTGTGTCCACGTCGTTAACACCTTTTTGCGCATTGTGTTTTTCATCCTTAATTTCTGCAAAAAAGCGGTCGATATCAAAATCATCACCGATAAGATTCTTATCATCATTTTGTTTGCTCATCTTTAATTAACACCCCATTAACTAAAAACCTTGAACTTTTATCGCCTGAAATACAAGTGCTGAGCACAACAAGCTTATCATCAATTCCAAGTTCCACGCCGGATCTTACGTTTTTTAAAATAGAAGTCGGATTTTTAACATAATCAAAATAATCCGAACGAACCTTTGCATCCAAAAAATCAAAAGAATTCATAATATGACGGTTATCATATTTGTAGGCGGAAACAATCCTGTAAGTAAGTATATGTTTCGGAAGATAAATATAAAAATACTCGTTATCATCAAAAAAAGTTTTATCTTCAAAATAATGAAGCGTTGTAAACATGGTTCCCTCGGATTTATACATATTATGACCGTACACAAGGGTTACGGGATCTGAAAAATCCAACGAATTGCAAGATTCGGTATAAATGGTGCCGGCAAAAAGATAATTCTTTTTGTAATCGTGGTGAAGATAAAATGTATCGTCCACTTTGCTTTGCGCAATCGGATAATTCACTCTTGTATTCGGCACATATATCCATGCGTAAATTTCGGAATTAACCTTCTGAAGATCGGAAAATTTCACCGGATTATCCGAAAGCTCCTGATCGGTAGCTGCCGAATGCGATGTTATATCCACATAATCCGTTATATCCGAATAAGTATGAGCAGATTTGTATTCTTTATACCAATGGTAACCGATAAATGAAAATGCGGCAATTATCAGAACAATTATAAACACGATAATAAGTATAAAAGCTCTCCTGCCATTGCGATCTTTGCTGTTTTCGTTATCCATGATTTCACCTGCAATCATAAAAAACCCCGAGATAGTATCTCAGGGTTCAATCTGATTTAAATTATTTCTGATCTTCCTTTTTCTTTGAAAGGACTGCAATTCCGACAATAGCAGCAACTACAACGCCGCCTGCAACGGAAATGCCTGCAATATCATCTGCACCTGTATCCGGAGAAACAGAACCCATGTTGAGCTTTACCGAAACACCTGTTGTTGTTGTCTGCGATGAAGTGGTTTTACTTGCAAACTCAACTTTAATATCATGATCCTCTGAAAGATTCTTAAACTCATAATAAGAAACGGGACCGATTTCAACGCCGTCTATCCAAACATTTTTAATATAGTATCCTTCATCAGGATAAAAATGAAATGTTACATCATCACCCAGTTTGTATGAACCGCCTTTCGGCGCGATACGTCCGCCGATATTCCCAACAACCTCACCTGAAATAACGATAGTATTTTCGGGACTCGGCGTTGCTGCAGAAGAAGTGACAGCTAAAGCACTGAATATAAGCATAACCGCAAGAATTAAAGCACTTATCTTTTTCATAATCATATACCTCAAATTATAATAATCCGCTATAATTTTATTTGATTATATCATAATTAAATAATATTGTCAATATAAAAAGAAATGCATTCAGAATATTTCCCGAAAGCTACAAATACCCATGTGATGAAAAATTATCATAAAAAATCCGCCGGCAAAAGAGGGTGCAACTTAGGGATTTACGAAAACAAGTAAATTTCAACTGACAC
>CAZURV010000002.1:0-148403 GCA_964623515.1 uncultured Eubacteriales bacterium
CTGTATTCAGTAGCGCTCTTTACGCTTTTCCAGCTTAGCGTTACGCTTGTTCCGCTCACTTTCTTGCTTACAGACGGCGCTGACGGAATAGTAAGCGCAGTTACGTTATCCGCTTTCGTATACGGACTGTAAGCGCCTGCAGCATAATACCTTACAAGATATGTATATTCCGTTCCCGCTTTCAAGCCGCTTATCTTATACGATGTACTCTTAACCGTTGTTATTCCCTTGTATTTCCCGGTTGTGCTGTCATATGACCATATACCGTAATATCCCGCCGATGCTATCTTATTCCAGCTCAGCGTTACGCTTCCGTTCCCTCCCTCCGCTTTCACGGTGAGAAAATAATCTGCATACGAAACTTTAACCGTTTTTGAAGCTTTGCTGGAATTGCCGGAGTTATATGCGCAAATCTGATAATAATATGTTGTTGATGGTGAAACATCAGAAATCGTATAAGATGTTCCGCTTATATCGGCAATTTTTGTATAAGTTCCCGAAGCCGTACCTGACCGATAAACGGCGTAACCGTCCGCCCCGGTAACCGCATCCCATTTCAGGCTGATGCTCTTATTGCTCTTTGCGGAAGCCTTCACATTTTCAGGCGTTCCCAAAAGCGTTTTTGCGGAAACATTCATATATCTGCCGTACAAGCTGTACCCCGATGAACAATAAGAACGGACCAGGAAACTATATTCCGCATCGGATTCCAGACCGGATACGGTATAAGAAGTTCCCGTGACATTCGTAATTCCTTTATATGTATCTTTGTCGGCATCATAAAAATAAATACGGTATTGCGATGCGTTTGGTATCTTATCCCAGTTTAACGTAACAGAATTATCTGTAACAGAAGTTATAACGGGCTGGGGTGCCGCAGTTATATTTATGGCACTACTCATTTGACCGTTATAGGTAATGCCTGAAACGGTTGTAAATGCCCGAACATAAAAACTGTATCCCTGCCCATACTTTAAAATCAAAGATTCGGAAGTTTTGGAAATATCTTCGATGGTGTCAATCAGCTCATAAGAACCGCTTGCTTTATCATAAACCTGATAACCGCTTATATGTGAAGACCCATCGGATTTTTTAGGTTCATTCCATTTCAAGGTAATACTGCTCTGATTGTCCTTTCGTTCTTCAAGCGAAAAACTTCCCACTGCCTGCGGGCATATGTAAAAATTGGCTGTCAGCGTTCCTTTATAGCGCCCGATTCCTTTTATTGTGGCGGTTGCTGTTCCGATATTTTGATTATTTGAATAAGAAACACTGTAATCCGTGCCGGCATTAAGCGTCTTACTGCCAAGTGTTACGGTAACTTTCGGTTTAACGGCGCTACCGGTGTAGTACTGTTTTGATATTGAAGAAACGGTAGCTTCGGAAAGATCGATTTTTTCCGCATCATAATCCACGTAATACCAATAGTTCACATCACAATTTCCGCTTATTCCGCTGACGGTTCCTTCGCTTGAATACTGCCACATATCATATGAATCATAATTGGAATTATGCCAGTAACTGCCGCTTGTTACGTTTGTTGTGTAATAAGCGAGCCACATAACATAATTTGTTGCAAGTGCGGACGCATTCAGGCAAGTCGTATAAAACGAAGCGTTGGCATAAACCCCCGCCGTGTAACCCTCCTGCTCAACTGCGCTGCAAAATGCATCAGCAATACTTGTCATTGTTGTTTTCGTCAGTTTTTTGTTGTTCCACGCAGAGTCCAGCCTACCTGTTGAAACCCCGGCAAACTCATAATCAAAAAATACAGGCAAATCAATTTTGTAATTTTTTATCCTGCTGAGAATAAATTCGGCTTCCTTTTTCGCTTCATTCACGGTGATGGCCTGCGAATAAAAATAAACGCCGATTTTTACGCCCGCTTTTGCCGCATTTGCTAGATTATCCGCATATGTTTTATCTTCATTGAGGCTTCCGGTTGAACCGTATCCGCGGTAACCGACTCTTACAATCGCATAGTCTATGCCCGCTGCTTTTACTTTGCTCCAGTTTATAGTCCCGTTATGTTCAGATACATCTATCATATTCTGTAACGAATAACTTTTTTTCACAGCCGGATGCGTGTAAGACAATCCCGTAAAAGAGCTTTTCGTGCTGAAAGTCGCCACGGAAGCATATGTCCTGAATAACGAATCCATTCCATAAAATTCCTGCGGAACATCGCCGCTCAAGCGTCCGGCACCCGGATCATCAATTGACGCGGCGGCCGAACCAATGCACATACTGCTGAAAATCATCACAAACACTATTATAAAAGATATAATTCTTTTCATATTTTCTATTCCTCCGTTTTTTTCGGGCAGAATCATCATTTACTTAACCCAGATGCTGAAAGAAACATCCATCTGAATTTTAAAATCAAACATTATAACTTCGGCAAAGATGTCCCCGCCTCTAAGGCGGTTAGCTGTGTTTTCCAAATCAGAGAATGCTCCTCTCTGATTTTTCAGACGGCTTACACTTCCCGTGCGAAACGAAATGAAAGCCGCTTTTTGAACCCCTGAATACGAATAAATAAATTTGAGACCGCAACAAATTCGGATTTCTATTCACTGCCTATGAAAATCCGATCTGCCTGCGATCTCTTTTATTATAAAGAAATATAGCGAAAAAAACAACTTATAAAATTTTACAATTAGGTTACAAAAAAACTTTAATCCATTTTAACAGCGGGATTTTCACATTTTGGGGATTTTAAAGTGCTTTCAAAACTTAAATCTCCACTTATAAAAGTTAAATCATCAAGGCGCTCGTCGATGGCTTTTCTTAAACCCAAAAAAATCTGTTCAAGATCCTTATATGACGCTTCAAAAATTTCCTCAAGATTTTTTCTGCTTTTAAATTCCGGATTTCTCGGCTCTGTCCACTCGCTGTGTGAATCATTATATAAATCATAATCTTTTTTGGAATGCGGTACGGTAAAAACAGGTTCCCCCGGAACAAAGAAGCATGTGCCCATCGGTCCCGGTCCGTTTTTTCCGCAGGTAAAAGCGTTCACCAATGCACCGAAAATTTTTTGTTTCAGCCCTGTGCTGTCCTGTAGCCAACGCATAATGTTTCTGCTGTCTCTGCCACAGCAGGAAGCGGCTTCGGCGGATAAATGGATTTCCGTAACACGTGGCGTTAAATAAGCGAATCCTCTGCCAAGCGCTTCATCTATCTTTTTGCTTTTTTTCAGAACTTTAAATGACTTGAATTTATTCGCACTTTCGATTCCACAGTATTTTCGGATTGCCCATGTATCAAAATTATGCTCAATCACATTATGTATCCACATACGATTCCAGTTTTGATGATCATTCCAGATTTCCTGCTCCTTGGCATAAACGAACGGGTGACAGTTTCTATCCAGCGCGTAATGGCATATAAAGCCCAAAAAGAATGATTTAACCAGATGATCCTCAGGGTATTCCAAAAAATATTTCTGAATGGCTTTGAAAATCTGCGTGGGATTGGCAGCATGAAGCGCGTTCCCTATCGGCATAAGAGAGTGCCCCGGCATAATCGGAGCAGGAAAAAGTCTTGCAAAGAACATCATATCCGGCCCTTGCGCGGCATACCAAAGTATATCCTCATTCAGTTCAACGTCTGGAAACATTTTCCCAATAAAATCAACTTCCTGTTTTGCAAATAAATAATGCGCATTAAAACACGGCATCAGAATCATTCCCCCATAACTTTTTATCTATTCTTCCGCAAGTGCCACAGCGTTCTCCTCTGTATGTCTGCGTTCAAGTTCGTCGTGAACCTCATCCAGCTTCTCTCCTTTCAAATCATAAAACAAAAGCGGAATAATGGAAAGCAGACTGAGCGCAACCGGGATTATGGTGTACCATGCCCAAAGACCTTTAATTGTTTCCGCACTCTGAACTACAAAATCCGTGCCTGCAGGCGGCTGAATATAATGAATCATTCCCAGTGCAATCGTTGTGGCTTTTGTCTGAAGCGCAGACGTTGCTTTTGCCATAAACGTTTTGATAGAAAACGCAACGCCCTCATTTCGCTGATAGGTTTTATATTCCATCCAGTCAATACTGTCCGCAATAAGAATCGGCGGTATGATTCCGATAATTCCGGTTGAAAGAGAATTCAGGAAAAGAAATACAAGAATTACGGCCTGCTGTACTGTTCCCAATCCGTTCGCAATAAACGGAAGCCCGATAAAATAGAGCAGTCCCATAGGTATAAGCGAATAAATATTTGCAATTAGATATGTTTTAATTGCACCGAATTTTTTCATAAAGAACGGTGCAAGCGCCATAGACAGTATACCTCCGACCGCCGCGGGAACACCAAGTATAAAAGCCCAGCTTTCACTGCCGAATATGTATTTTGCAACGTAAATCTGCATAAGTCCGCTGATGGATTTCGGAAAAGCAAGCAGATTGCATAAAAGTATAAGCATAAGATATTTGTTTTTCACAAGATATTTTATGCTTTCCGAAAACTTCGGTGCTTCCTTTTTCTGCGGAACTACTTCTCTTGTACCGATACCCGCCAGCAGAAACAGTCCTCCTCCCACAACGCTCATAACAAGTGCCGCACAGAAATACAATTCTCTGTCTGTACCAATGAGAGCACTTTGGACGCCGGTTGCTTTATAATGATCTCTGAGCGCAAAGAACGCGGAAAATATAATGGAAGGAAGCGCTGATCCGATGCTGATGAAATAATTCGTTATTGTAATCAGATTCGTTCGTTCCTGCGGGTGAGGCGACATAAGCGCGCTCATACTCCAGTAAGGAATATCACCAACCGTATAAATCATTCCCCAGAGTATATATGTACAGTACATATACACGGTCTTTCCGCCTACGGAAAGGTCGGGGCAATAGAACAGCATAATCGTTATAATTGCAATCGGTATCGGAGAAACAAACAGAAACGGTCGCATCTTGCCCCACTTGGATCTGTTCTTATCGGCCAGCGCACCCATGATCGGATCATTTATTGCGTCCCATATTTTTGCAATCAGAAACATTGTGCCGACTGCCGCCGTAGGTATTTTTAAAACATCGGTATAGAATATAAGCAGATAACCGCTCATCAAATAATATATAATGTTCTGCCCGAGGCCTCCTAACCCGTAACATATAAAATCTTTGGGTTTAAGCACGCCGTTTTCAACGATAAAAACATCTTTTATCTTTCCGATAAGTTTTTTCATCATGATTCTCCATTCATCCTATCTTTTTTGCGTTTTTCCGCGAGGTTTGATATTGTAAAAGAATCCAGCTGTTTTCACCAATCTGCTGAGAAGATTCGGATTCCATTGTTTCTTATCTGCCGTATTAATCTGTCCGGCTTTGAGTTTTCTCGCGAAGAACTCCGTTCTGTTTTCAAACCCTGAATAATCCGAACCAGGGCCGCACCATGCGGTTTCCGCAACGGCAAACGCTCTCGGAAACGTATTTTTTGCAAGAGAACTGAAATTGTAAATATGTTCCGTCCATAAACAGCATTCGATACCTTCTATACTTTCCCTGCCGCGCAAGTCCAGCCTTCTGCTGAAATACGGATTGTATTTATAAACCTTTTTCAAAGGCGTCATCCCGTAGGGATAATCAAAATAATAATGATAAAAATCAGATACGATAACTTTTCTGCCTCTGTTTGCCCAGTTTACGGTTAAATCTTTTTTGTCCATCCAAAACTGTACAGTTGCGGTATTGGAAAGATTGCCTCCTGCCAGCGCGTCATTCCAGCAGATCGCTTTTTTGCCTTTTGTTTTAAGATAATCAATCACGCGATTCATCATGTGACACTGAAGCTGTTCATAATTTTCAAGTCCGTTTTCCGCCATAACTCTTTTACAGTCGCTGCAGTGTTTCCAATAATCTTTGGGGGCTTCGTCACCGCCGATATGATAGTATTCATACGGAAATATCTCACACATACTGTCAATAATTTTAAACAGTGTTTCATAAACAAACTCTTTGCCTGCACAAAGAATATCTTTGAAAATTCCCTGCGTCGTTTTAACGGGTACAGGTACGTTTCTGCACGACAGAGCAGGATATGCATGAATCATCGCTCCGGTATGCCCCGGAAAATCAAGCTCCGGAATAACGTCTATATACCTTTCTGCGCAGTAATCCACGATTTCTTTCATCTGTGCTTTTGTGTAATATCCGGAATACGCTTTACCGATATGCCGGTTTCCGAAATCCGAACTTTTTCTTATCGAACCCTTTTCCGTCAGTTCCGGCAGAGTTTCTGTTTCCATACGGAAACCCTGGTCATCGGTTAAGTGCCAGTGAAATTTGTTGAATTTAAAAGATGCCATTACATCTATATAAACTTTTAACTCGTCAACCGTAAAAAAGTGCCTGGAACAGTCAATCATAAAGCCGCGGTATTTGTAATACGGTTTATCCTCAATACGCATTGCAGGCAGTTTCTTCCCGCAGTTCTGCACAATTTGATCCAGGGTGCGTCGTCCGTAAAAAAGGGCTCTGCCGCTTCCGCCTATTATAGTGATTCCTCTTTCAAACGTAATCTCCAAAAGGTATTCCTCTTCCCCGAGAGAACTGTCTTGTTTTTCGATAATATTGCTTTCGTCAAACAGACATTCTCTTTTAAAATATGTAATTTTACAGGGCTGCGGTATTAAATGCATCACTGATAAGAATCTCCTTTGCTGTTTTGCACGGTCCCCGATTCCGAAGAATCCGAGACCTCGGAATAAGTAGATTTTTCTGTGGAGTCTGTGTTTTCCGGATATGTTGTATAAACCTGAGAAGTGGTGGACTGCGTATCTGCCCGGGACATATCGCGGCTATTTAGATTTTTTATAACTTCGATAATAAAATAGCCGATATATACTACAATAACGGAGACAATAACAGTTAAAATAATGCTGATTATTCTGTCCCGTTTCAGTTTGCGATAATTTTTTCCCAGCGCCTGCCCTTTCGTTTTAAAATCGTAGTCGGAAAGTTGCTGCCGGTCGAACTCGCTTATCATATCTTCATAAACGTGTTCGTCCTTTTTCATTTCCTTGTATTTTTTCTTCAATTTTATCCTCTTTTTCCAGTATTTTTTTATTGCGCACTGCCTGTTCAAATAATAATATATTAGTATAGGCTGTTCAGCCTTCTGAAAGGAGCAGTAAGAATGAAAATACATTCACCAAATAAAAATTCTCTTATCATTCTTTTAAATCCATCCGATATGGAAAAACTCAATCTGCGTACGGAAACCATGGTGTATTCCGACAAACATACACGCCAGGTACTCTGGACTCTGTTCACTGAATCGCGCATTGCCCTCGGGCAGGAAACAAAGCACGGCTTGAAAACGATGATTGAAATTATGCCGTTTGACAACGGAGGCTGTCTCATATGCTTTACGCTGAAAAGCGAAAACACAAATATACGGATTATTCCCAAGTTGAAAAAGACATCAGCTGTTTATGAATTTGAAGAAAAGGACGGATTCCGTCAAATGAGCAATTCAGCTGAGGCGCAACATATTGATATCTCCGGTGAACTTTATGAAAACGATAATACATACCGTTTTATTCTGAACCATGCAGTATCAGAAAACAAAAATTTACTCAGTGAATTTGCATCAAAAATCAATCATCCGCTCGTGGAAAGCACAACAAGAGAATATTGGAACAAAATAAATTAAATTTTCTCCGTGCCGATTTCATGCTGTAAACAACCGTGTTATCCGATATTTTTAAGAGCCGCAATCATTTTGGCCGGATGATTCGAACCGAATACGGAACTGCCCGCAACAGCAACATTAGCGCCGTTCCGCTTCACAACAGCTATATTATTTAGATTTATTCCGCCGTCTACCTGGATAAACTTGTTTTTTCCCCCGCATTCGGCGGATATTTCTTTAAGTTTTGGCATCATATCGTTCATAAATCCCTGACCGCCGAATCCCGGCTCAACAGTCATCACAAGTATCATATCCGTTTCGTCTATATACGGAAAGACTGCACTCGCCGGCGTGCCGGGTTTCAGCGCTATGCCTGCTTTACATCCGCATTGGCGGATTTTTTTTACCGTTTCGGAAACATCGCTTTCACTTTCGATATGAAACGTAATAATATCCGCGCCTGCACGGGCAAAATCTTCAATATACTGCAGAGGATTGCTGATCATCAGATGCACATCAAAAGGCAAAGACGAACAAGACCTTATCGCTTGAACAACAGGAGCTCCGATTGTCAGATTCGGTACAAAATGACCATCCATAACATCAATATGAAGCCAATCCGCACCGCATTTTTCCATACGTATGCATTCTTCTCCAAACCTGCTGAAATCCGCGCTTAAAAGCGATGGTGAAATAATCATTATAAGTCCTTTCCGAATAAAAATAAAAATTCCTGCCGATTTCTCGCCAATCAACCTTGTCAATATATAATTTATTTTAACGCGTATATAAATTTATGTCAACGTACAAAAACAGCTTTTAAACATAAAAAAAGGGGAAATAAATCCCTGCTTCAATCCGCAAAAATTCCACGCACACGGATTTTCTCGTTTGCTAATCTGATGTTTGGCAATCCGTTTAACGCAAATCCGTCTTTTTATATCCGCCCGGTTTAAAACGATAATTAACCAGAAAAATTCCCGCACTTACCAGCACAAGTGCAGAGACGCACAACGCAGGATTAATTTTTTCTCTCAGGATAAGCGTTGAAAGTGTTACGCCGCATATGGGAATTACAAATGAAAATACACTGATTCCCGATACTTTGTTATATTTCAGAAGCACGCCCCATAGCGTATACGCAACGGCAGACACCAATCCGAGGTAAACAATCAGCAAAACTCCCTTTACATTTACATTTGTTATTTTGCCGCCCATAACCACGCCTGCCGCAGTCATGAAAACACCGCCCATAAGAAACTGCCATCCGCTGAGCGTTACGGGATTTTCCCTGCGCGTAAAAACTTTAATCAAGATGGAGCTTAACCCATAAAGCAGTGAAGAAATAAGAATAAAGCCTTCGCCAAAAAGTGAAAAAGAAAAATCAAATCCGTTAAAATTCACGAGCACGATTCCCGCAAAGCCTACAATACACCCCAGCAATTTCTGTATATTCAGGCGGTCATCTTTAAAGAAAAATCCGCAGAGTATAATCACCATAAAAGTACTCGAAGAATCAAGGATACTCGCTTTGCTTCCCGTTGAATTGGCAACACCGATGTAAAAAAACATATAGTGGACACTCGTCTGTACAAGAGATAAAACAACAGCATATTTCCAAGATGTTTTTTTCGGAACAAGAAATTCTTTCTGCATAATGCTTCCGAATGCGATTGTTAACATGCCTGCCAGCGTAAAGCGTATCCCGGCGAACAAAATCTGAGAAGAATAATCTCCGCTTTCAATTCCGAAAAAAGAGTAGCCGATTTTGATGCATGGAAAAGCACTTCCCCACAGCACACAGCACAAGCATGCAAGCGGAGCGGAAACATAAAATTCGGATAACTTACTTTTCATAATCAGTCGGGGTAAACAAGCCTTTCTTCAGATATTTTCTCCAAAACTTCCTTAATATATTTCTCTATATAAATTTTTGCCTGCGCCAAATCTATATCATGGCAGTTTCCGCAATCTCTTTCCGAAGCGCCGGGTACTTTTCCCTCAAAGCTTTTCATAAAATCGAACATTTCTTTTACCAGCGGAACAATATCGATGCTTTGATAATCGCCTGCAAGCACAAGATAAAATCCCGTGCGGCAACCCATAGGTCCGAAATAAATGGTTTTCTCCGCCCAAACCGGGTGATTGCGCAAAAACGTTGCGCCAAGATGCTCCATCGCGTGAATGCCCGATGTCCCCATAACAGGTTCGTCATTCGGCTTTGTGATTCTCAAATCAAAAGTTGTTAATATTTCTTTCCCCGCTTTGTCTTTTCTGGAAACATAAATTCCGGGCAAAAGCTTTAAATGATTAACCGTAAAACTTGCTATTTTTTTCATTTCTAACCTACTTTCTCCGCTTGATGTACTTTCAGGCGGTTCTTCCCTCTTTATCAGATGTCTGATAACGGTTTTCCGCTTTTTCGGAACAGTCTTTTCTGAGTCTGATAAATAAAGCTCGTGGTGCAGTCTGTCAGACGAAAAATCATTATCATGTCCGTTACTCATCCTTCTCTGCAACAGTTGCAGGCTCATCATATGCGCCGATATGCATAATCTGTAGCACAATCCTCGTCAACCGTCATAAATCCAGCCGCCGAGCAATCTAACTTTTCCTTTTTTGCCGCTGTTTCAACTGCCCTTCCTCTGAAACAAAATCCGACAGTCTGATAACCGAATCCGGTTAAACCCTTTTATCCGAATATTCCACCCCGTCAATATTATCCTGCTGCCAAAAACTCTCAAGCGGCGTAGCACATATTCAAAAAATCCTTCTATTTCATAACTTATTCGCCGATGTCCCCCGTTTCTTAGGCGGCAGGGTTCATTTCAGAATTTCAGCGGGAGTGTTAATCTCCCACTGAAACCCTGAGGAGCGAATGCTCCATGCGCAGATTGCAATCGTTCGCAAGCCCCGTTTCAAGCGAGCTTGACGGAGCACTGCTCCGATTTAAATTGACTTATAGCTCATTTTCAGGGTATATGACACAGCATACAAAACACGAATCGCCTGCTGATATGCTCTGCCTTCTTTTTAGGGTTCCTTCTGCCCCTGCCCGCAGTATAGTTTGCTTTCGGAACAGTAACAATCTCCTGTTTGCTTTCAGAAATATAAAATTCTTTATATTTCTTTTTTTAATCAAACGCCATATAATAAAAACCTCTTTCCCTTAATTTCCCCATCCGCTGTTCTATTTCCCGGTCCGAAACATACTCACCACACATTCTATGTGCGGGGTGCGAGGGAATAAATCTGCTGCGGCGACTTTTTCCGCCTTATATCCTTTTTCATCGAACAGCGCAAGGTCGCGGGCAAGCGACGCCGGATTACAGCTCACATACACAACTCTCTTAGGCGAAAGAGCAATGATATTTTCAATAGTTTCCGCTTCACAGCCTTTTCTCGGCGGGTCAACGATAACAACGTCTGCCTCTATCCCTCTTGCTTTTAAAATTTCAGTTGCCTTTTTCCCTGAAGCGCATATAAATTCAACGTTATCAAGATTGTTGATACGTGCGTTTTCTTTTGCGTTTTCAACCGCCTGCGGAATGACTTCCACGCCTATAAGCCGGTTGCTTTTTTCCGCTGTACAAATTCCGATTGTTCCGATTCCGCAGTATAAATCAATGATTGTTTCTCCGCCTTTCACCGCAGCAAAATCTTTGACCGTAGCATACAAAACTTCCGTCTGGTCATGATTTACCTGATAAAACGAAAGCGGAGATATACGAAATTTTCTGTCTAAGATTTTATCCTCAATATACCCTTTCCCGTAAAGCGTAACACCTTTGTTCCCCAAAACGACGTTTGTATCTTCGGTGTTTATATTCAGTTCAATATCCACCGTTCCGGGATATGCCGATGTTAAGAGTTCAACCAGCTTATCCGCATACGGCAGGCTGTTGCCGTTGATTACAAGGCAAACCATAAGCTGCCCCGAAGCAAATCCTTTCCGCAGATAAATATGACGTAAAAGTCCCTTATGCGTTTTCTCATCATAAACCGATATTCCGTAAGCCTTGACAAACTCCGCTGTCAGTTTTACAATTTCGGAAAATTCTTCGGGCTGAATCCTGCATTTTTCGCAGTTTATCACGCGGTGGCTTCTTTTTGCGTAAAACCCGATTTTTATTTGTCCGTTTTCTTCCGATACAGGATACTGCGCCTTGTTCCTGTAATGTTCCGTTTTTTCCGCCGGATAAATTTTTTCAACAGTTAAATCCAGCTTACCGATTCTTGCCAGCGCCGAATCCACAAACTCTTTTTTTAGTCTGATTTCTTCAGGATAGTCAATGTGGTTGAAAGAACATCCGCCGCATAGAGTAGAAACACCGCAACGGCTTTCGATGCGGTGTTTTGATGCACATATAATTTTGTCGATTTTTGCAAACGCGTAGCTTTTCTTAACTTTAACTATATGAGCGGAGATTCGGTCTCCCACACAGGTGTGCGGTACGAAAACCGCCATACCGCGATATTTTCCGACTCCGCATCCGTCACTTGAAACAGAGATTATATCCAGTTCAATTTTATCATTTTTGCCAATCATACTGAAAACTCACCTGCATTTTATTCCGTAAACCTTTCAAGATATTCCTTAATTTGCTCTGCTGTAAAATCCTTTACATAAGAAAGCAGAACAAATGCCGAAATAAAAAAGATAAAGGATATAATCAAACCGATTGCGGAACAAATTACACCACAAACCGCCATTGATTTGTATTCCTTGGATTTTTTCAATGCCGTAATGCTGAAAATCAAGCCAATGATTCCCATAGAAAAAGCAAACGGAAACAAAAGGACCTCACAACAGCAGATAAACGAAATCGCAATTGAAACAATTCCGCATACCATACCGGCGGTTGCATACGGTTTTGAACTTTCCCCGTCTGATTCAATTGAAACTGCCTCACAGTTTTCTGTTTCGGATAAAGAAGCAGCGGTTTTTTTATCTGAACAATTTTCTGTTCCCCCGCTTTCTTTTTCTTTTGGAAGCTTCGCTCCGCAATTTATGCAAAACAGGCAGTTATCCGAATTGTCAAATCCGCATTTCAAACAACGCATATATTCACCTTCAATAAAAAGCAAATAGCACCCGCCTCCTGAAAGGCGAGGGAATATTCCCATAAATCATATAAATATATTATATCCGTTCAGTCCGAATTCCGAGAGTATATCATCTCCGTAAAGGTCCAACTGCATAAAACCCAGCACAGTAAGCACGATAAAAAGAACGGAACATATGACTGCTATAATCGAGCACACAATTCCTGCAACCGCTTGCGCATTGTAATCGGTTTTTTTTGCTTTTGCAACGGCGCTGAGTATAAGTCCTACAATTCCTACAATAAATGCGCCTACCTGAACAAACGGATACGCACAACAGCAAACAAGCTGCATTGCAAGCGCAACAATTCCGCAAACCATACCTCCGATGGCAAGCCCTTTTCCCTGGGGATTTTTTGCTTTCGGCATTTTGGAAGACATATACGGTTGCTGAACTACAAACGGCGCCTGTACATATCCGGGAATGGGCTGTTCCGGATTTAGAACAACCGGGTTATCCGGCGGAACCGTATTTACAGGTTGTTCCTGAGCAATCGATTCGCTCTGAACCGCATTCCCTTCCATTGGAACAGCCTCCGTATTTTCCTGCGCCTGAACGTTACCGTCGACTTCATTCCTTATATCTTCCGCCAGCAAATGCCCACATTTGGTGCAGAATTTTGCATTTTCATTTTCAATATTTCCGCAAAATTTACAAATCATATTACTTTTCTCCGTTAAATTATTCAACCGTAACGCTCTTGGCGAGATTACGCGGTTTGTCTATATCACATTTTCTTGCAAGCGCTATATAGTATCCGAGAAGTTGCATCGGAATCACTTCAAGGCTCGGCATAATCAGAGGATGCGTTGACGGAATTCTGATTGCGTGGTCGCATTCCTTGCTTACATCCGGGCTTCTGTCCGTTACGACCGCAAGCGTTTCCGCACCTCTTGCAGCAACTTCTTTAATGCTGTTCATCGTTTTGTCAAAAAGTCTTTCACAGGCACACAGCGCGCATACAAAAGTGTTTTCTTCAATCAGTGAAATCGTTCCATGCTTCAGTTCGCCCGCCGCATATGCTTCCGAATGAATATAACTTATCTCCTTGAGTTTCAGGCTCGCTTCAAGTGCAACGGCGTAATCAAGATTTCTGCCGATGAAATATGCATGCTCAAGATATGAGTACCTCTGTGCCATCTCCGCTATATCGTCCTTATATGTAAGAATCTCTGCTACTTGTTCGGGGAGCTTTTTAATAGCGCAAATCATGGAATGATATTCTTTATCTTTCACTGTTCCCATAAGCCTTGCAGCATATAATGCAAACAGATAAATGAGTGTAAGTTGCGTGCTGTATGCTTTCGTGGTGGCAACCGCAATTTCTGGCCCTGCCCATGTGTAAAGCACATAATCGGATTCATTGGCAATCGTACTGCCCACAACATTAACAATTGAAAGTACTTTTGCTCCTCTGGCACGCGCTTCGCGCAAAGCCGCCAGAGTATCCGCAGTTTCACCGCTCTGACTGATGACTATCGCAAGCGTTTTATCATCAACAATCGGATTCCTGTATCTGAACTCGCTTGCCAGATCGCATTCAACCGGTATTCTGGTAAGCTCTTCTATAACATATTTGCCCACAACGCCTACATGCCATGCCGAGCCGCAGGCAAGAATATATATTTTACTAAAACTTTCGAGTTCTTCTTTTGTAAGGGAAAAATCATCAAGGACTATCTCGTCTTTGGAATTTATGCGTGGAGATATTGTTTTTGCGATAGCGTCCGGCTCCTCCATAATCTCCTTGAGCATAAAGTGTGCGTACCCACCTTTTTCCGCCGTATCAACGTTCCAAGTAATTTTTACAATTTCTTTTTCAATGGGATTCCCGTGTTCGTCAAACACCTGCACGCCGTCTCTTTTCAGACAACAGAACTCCCCGTCGTTAAGCTGATGTATATCTTTCGTATACTTCAATACGGCAGTAATATCGGAAGCCAAAAAATTCTGTCCGTTGCAAAGACCGATAATAAGCGGGCTTGCATTCCTCACCGCCCAGATTTCATTCGGAAAATCCTCACAGAGTATGGCAAGGGAATAGGCTCCCTCTATCTTATTAAGTACGGTCATTATGGTGGCTTTCATATCTCCGTTGTAATATTTCTCCAGAAGCTGTGCCACAACTTCGGTATCCGTATCGCTTTTGAAACGAATGCCTTCGTTCCTCAAATCATCTCTGAGCGTTACAAAATTTTCTATGATTCCATTATGCACAATACTGAATTTATTATTTTGCGACATATGAGGATGCGAATTGATATCCGACGGTTTTCCGTGCGTTGCCCAGCGGGTATGCCCTATACCGACAGATGAAAATCCGTTATATTCCTCATCCACTTTTTTACGCAAATTTGAAATTTTACCCTTGCTTTTGATGGTTTGGATGCCATCCGGATGAATCGTTGATATTCCTGCGGAATCATATCCTCTGTATTCAAGCTTTTCCAGTCCGTCCAGCAAAATGGGGGCAACATCGTTATCCCCGATATAACCAATAATTCCGCACATAATATTTCCTTTCGTGAATCCCGAAAGATTCTTAAAGTATCTCTTTGGGGTTAACCCGAATAGGGACAAAAAGGTTTTTGAAGGAGGAGTTTCCCTTATCTTGTTTAAAAGGCTTGAAATCCGTCAGTATTTCTCAGCGTTAAACGACGTCTTAAAAAATTTTCATAAAACTGCATGTGTTCCCGAAATTCGATAAAATCGGGGGGCAAAGCAAAGCAAAAAACGCAGAAAACCCTATCGAATTACACGAGTATTCTTAACACCGTTTTGGGCAAATCTTCCTTATGGTACCGCCCTTAGGCTTTTCTCCTTATTGGGTTACACATAGTTTAACATATACTTTATATAATTTCAATCCTTTGATTTTAACTTGGTTAATCCTCAGTTGAAAATTTATAAACCGTTTCTGATATAAAATGCTCACCCGCGTCGTATGTGCACTGCGGGAATTCGGGATGATTCGGCGTATCCGGATAAAACTGCGTTTCAAGGCAGACTGCACCGTGTCTGCAGAACCTGACTCCGTTTTTACCAACGTCCTCACGAAGCCAGTTGCCCGTGTATATCTGCATTCCGGGCATATCTGTCATAACAGTCATCTTTCTTCCGCTGTCAGGCTCTTTTATCCATCCCGCTTCCGACAATTCGCCCCTGCACCCGTTCAGGCAGAAATTGTGGTCATAACCACCCGGTCCGCTTACGTTTTCATCATCGGAATCCATATCTCTGCCGATTGCCTTCGGAACTGTGAAATCCATAACCGTTCCCTTAACCTCCCTTATTTCACCCGTAGGGATAAGCTCTGAATCGGAAACGGTAAAGCTGTCGGCGTTCAAATACATAATATGATTGTTTATCGTTTTGCTCGCGTCCGCATTCAGATTGAAATACAGATGATTTGTAAGGCATATAACGGTTTTTTTTGTGCTTACCGCATCATAATCAATAATGAATTTATTCCCGTCAAGCGAATATTTTATCACGGTTTTCAATTCGCCGGGGAAACCGTTTGTACCGTCCGGAGAAACGTATTCAAATTCCAGAAAATTCTCTCCCTGCGCCTTTAAAGTCCACATGGCGGTGCGGAACTCATTGTTTCCGTGAAGCATATTGTTTCCGTCATTGCACGGAATCTGATATTCTGTGCCGTCAATCACAAACCTGCCGCCTTTGATTCTGTTTGCATATCTTCCGATTGCCGCACCCTGGTTATCGCTTAACTCGGCATAATCCTCCGCACAGGAAAACCCTACTGCGATATCGCCGAAAACACCGTTTTTATCAGGCACAAAAAGTTCAGTAACCGTCGCACCGTACTCCATTGCGCTGAGAATCAAACCCGAATCGGATTGAATCGTATATTTAAAAATCTCCTTTCCGTTCACGATGCCGAAATATTCCTTTTCCGCCATAATAAAAACCTCCTGCTGTTATAATATAGTTGTATTGTACTATGATTTTTTTCGTTTGTAAACATTAAATCCTCCCGGCAGGAATCTTCTTGTCAGCCGCAGAGATGTGCGCAAACCAAATAACATAAAAATTCGGCAATACACAATGTATAGCCGAATTTTCGCTTTTTAAAATACGGTTTCAACAAGCTTATCGGATTCATCTGGGCTGTATTTCCAATAATCCAGGCGACTGGTATCTTCCCCGATATAGTATTTCAATCCGCCGATTTCCTCTGTTCCTTCAAATGTACTGATGATGCTGAGCTTAATTTTCATCTTTTCGGGCATTACCGCCTTTATGTAAACAGAAACGGTCTGCCCCGCTTTAACCTGTGAAGTATATTCCGCAAGACCGGCAAGATTCGGCGTCAGTTCAATGAAAACGCCGTAACTTTCAACGCTTCTGACAATACCTTTAACGGTTTCACCAACCGAAAACAGCGCCGCGTTTTCCTCCCATGTTCCGAGCATCTCTCGCAGGGAAAGCGTAACTTTGCCGTTATCCTTATTCCGCACAACCAGCCTGAGCTCATCGCCCTCGCTTACACGCTCTCCGGGATGGGAAATCCGCGAAATAGAAAGCATATCAATCGGGATAAGCGAGTTAACGCCCGCGCCCATATCCACAAAAGCGCCAAATCGCTCCAGATGCGTTATTTTTGCGTCAATTATATCGCCGGGACGAAGATAAGCAATATATTCCTCAAGACATTTTATCTGCACTTTTTTTCTTGAAAGAACAGCATAAACAATCCCATATTCGTTCATTTGAAACGTGTCTATAACAAACTGCACCGGTTTTCCTACTCTTGAAATAAGCGCAATATCCCGCACACTGCCGTCGGAAATGCCGACTGCCCCCTCTTCACGCGGGATAATTCCTTTCATACATCCGAGATTTACATGCAGATTATGATCCTTATCGCATAGTATTACAAGGCTTTCAAGTATCTGCCCTTTTTCTTTTGCTTCCGAAAGATTTTCTCTGCTCCGCATCGCACTTCTGTTCATTTCAGTATTGAGCATTTTGCCCTCAAATTGGTATTTCGTCATTTTTCTGTCCTCCGTTTATTTGAAATAACCTAATCAAGCTTATGCAAAAACAATCGAAAATATTATAACTTGGGAAAAGATGTCACCCACCTCTGCGGGACGGATTCCGTTTTTGAAATCAACGGAGGAACAGAATCTTCTTAGCTTTTCAGAGGCTAACGCTGTTCTTGCCGCGTTGAACGACCGGGCAAACCATTTATGAACGGATAAAGTATTGCAGTTGGTTTAATCCTTTACATAATTTATGAACAATGTTATAATAAAATTGATATAAAAGCAATGCGAACAACTTATATTGATTTTTCGGGTGATTCTTATGGACATACGCGTAGGAGACATTGTAACAATGAAAAAAGCCCATCCCTGCGGCAGTAAAGACTGGGAAGTTCTTAGAACCGGATTAGATTTCCGCCTGAAATGTCTCGGCTGCGGACGTATGGTTATGATTCCCCGCGTGAAGGCAGAAAAATCAATCAAAAAAACGGAAAGAAAAGATACAAATGTTAGCTAAACTTGACGGAATAGAAGAACAGTTTGAAAAAATTAACTGCGAACTCTGCAATCCGGATGTTATAAACAATCAGGGAAAATACAAAAAACTGATGCGCGAGATGAAACGTCTCGCTCCGATAACAGAAAAATATAAAGAATACAAATCCGCCGTGCAAACGCTCAATGAAGCAGATGAAATGCTTGCAGATTCCGAAATCGACAGGGAGTTTAAAAAACTCCTGACAGAAGAAAAAGAATCCGCAAAAAAGGAAATGGACCGATTAACGGAAGAACTAAAAATACTTCTTCTTCCGAAAGACCCGAACGATGATAAAAACGTAATCATTGAAATCAGAAGCGGTGCCGGAGGCGAAGAAAGCGCACTTTTTGCAAACTCTCTTTTCAGAATGTACTCGATGTATGCCGAATCCAAAGGATTTAAAACAGAAATTCTCTCATCCCAGGACACAGGACTCGGCGGATTCAAAGAAATATCATTTATGATTGAAGGGGAAGGCGCATATTCCAGATTTAAATTTGAAAGCGGAGTTCACCGCGTTCAGCGCGTACCGGAAACGGAAAGTTCGGGTCGCATACACACATCTACCGTAACGGTAGCTGTTCTTCCGGAAGCAGAAGAAGTCGATATAGAAATCAACCCGACTGATTTGCAGATAGACACATACCGATCCAGCGGCGCAGGCGGTCAGCACGTAAACAAAACGGAAAGTGCCATCCGTATTACGCATATTCCCACGGGAACGGTGGTAGAATGCCAGGATGAAAGAAGCCAGCACAAGAACAAGGAAAAAGCGATGAAAATTCTTCGTTCAAGAATTCTTGAGCAGGAAACGCGCCGCCGTCATGATGAAATTGCGGGAGACAGAAAAGCCCAGGTCGGCACAGGAGACCGAAGCGAACGCATAAGAACGTATAATTTCCCGCAGGGAAGAGTCAGTGACCATAGGATCGGACTGACACTGTATAAACTCGAACAGATACTCAACGGCGATTTGGATGAAATGATAGACGCTTTGATTACCGCCGATACAGCCGAAAAGCTCAAGGCTTCAGCAGAATAAAAGGCTTCGTTCAATAAGGTCTTTCCCCCTCGCCTGTTGCCCAACGCGGCAAAAAACGGTTTATCTCTTGAGAAATCAAAAGAGGATTGTATCTTCTCGCTGATTAAAAAAAACGAAGCCCGCCGCCATAGAATCGGGAACATCTTGACCTGAATTATAGAAGAAACGTAAAACCCAAAACGGAGAATACATGGAAACAAAAATTTTTTCAAGAAACGAACTGGACAGTGCCGCACAGATTATTAAAAACGGCGGATTGGTCGCTATGCCAACAGAAACCGTTTACGGTTTAGGAGCAGATGCATTCAATGAAAAGGCAGTCAAAAAAATTTACAAAGCAAAAGGGCGTGAAAGCGATAATCCACTTATCGTTCACGTTGCAGGCTTCGGCGACTGGCGCGAGCTTGTGAAGAACATTCCAGAAGATGCTAAAAAGCTTGCGGAAAAATACTGGCCCGGTCCGCTTACCATCATTCTTCCGAAAAGCAAAAAAGTTCCGTCTGTTGTTTCAGGCGGGCTTGATACAGTAGCCGTAAGAATGCCGAGAAATGAAATCGCATTATATTTCATTCAAAAATGCGGCTGTCCCATAGCGGCTCCCAGCGCCAATATATCCGGTTCTCCGAGTCCTACAAAATTCAACCATGTTTTCAAAGATATGAATGGTAAAATAGACGCAATCATTGACGGAGGAGACTGCCGGATAGGTGTGGAATCAACGGTTATTGCCTTTGCAGGCGAAAAGCCGGAAATTCTTCGCCCTGGCGGAATCACAAAAGAACAAATTGAGGATGTTATCGGCAACGTCAACATTCATAATGCAGTTCTGCACAATTTGAAACAAGGCGAAACCGCGTCTTCTCCCGGTATGAAATACAAGCATTATGCACCAAATGCCGAAATTATCATTCTCGATGGAAACGACAGACAGTTTGCGGAATATATTGAAGAAAATGCAATGCCGGATTCGGTTGCCCTTTGCTTTAATGAACAGGAGAATTTGATTTCCGTGCCGACAATAACCATAGGTTCAAGAGAAAACAGCGAGATGCAGGCCAGCCTTTTATTTGACGCCCTGCGAAAAATTGATGAAAGCGGCGCTAAAACAGCGTTTGCACCCATGCCGAAAGCCATGGGAATCGGACTGGCGGTCGTAAACAGGCTCTTAAGAGCCGCTGCATTCAGAGTCATAGATTTAAACGAATGGGAAACCAGGCGTGATGAACAGCGCGAGCTCAAAGCAAAAAAGCTTCCGAATTTTCGTGAAGAACAGCAAGAGAAACCGATCAAACGTAAAAAAGATATTGAAGAAGTTAACTTCGATTTCCATTTTGCTGAAGATGATAAAGAATACGAGATTCCGGAAGAAAAAAGCTATATCCGCAAAATCCCGGGAATCCATGTCATCGGCATAACGGGCAAAACAGGTTCCGGCAAATCCAGTGTGGCGAAATCCATGATACAGCAAAATCCGTCGGCGCTTTTAATAGATGCAGATGAAATATGCCACCGTATTCTTGAAAAGGATGAAGTTGCAGTCTCTCTGGTTTATGAATTCGGAAAAGACATCTTATCCAACCGTAGCGTCAACCGCCGTAAACTTGCACGGCTTGTTTTTTCAGATAAAAGTAAACTGGACAAACTGAACAAAATAACGCATCCGTTAATTGCGGAAGATATTATTCATACAATTGAAAAAGCAGCGGCAGACGGTGTAAAAACAGTAATTCTTGATGCCCCTACGCTGATTGAAAGCGGTTTAAACGGAATCTGTGACGAAGTCATTTTCGTTAAGGCGGATAAGCAGATCCGCACAACACGGATTATAGCTCGTGATGAACTGTCGGTTGAAGAAGCGCGACAAAGAATGAATTTTGAACACAGTGACGATTATTATATAGAATTTGCTTCAAAAATAATAAATAATAACTGAACACGCAAAATGCAGATTTTCAAATCGCAGGCATACCGCCTGAAAATATCAAGGATTCCGAGGAAACCGAATCAGTTTCATTGGAATGCATGCTCCGGAGGAAAATATGAAAAGTACGGAAGATTTAAAAAAGAAATTGTTCAATGAATTCCCGAACGGATATAAAGTAATGCGCGAGAACGATTTAAAAAATACGGCAACTTTTTCCGCAGACTATATCCGTTTTATTCAGCAGAATAAAACCGAAAGGGAATGCGTTACAAGCGTCATTGAAATTCTTGAGGAAAACGGCTTCAGGAAATTTGACGAATCCGGGAAGACAAAATACAAAGCCGGAGAAAAAATTTATAAAAATCAGCACGGCAAAGCGCTCATTGCGGCAGTTATCGGAAGCGAATCCATTTCAGAGGGCGTAAAAATAGCCGCCGCCCATATTGACTCGCCTCGGCTTGATTTAAAGCCGACTCCGCTTTATGAAAGCGATGATCTTGGATTTTTTAAAACGCATTATTACGGTGGAATCAAAAAATATCAGTGGGCGGCAATGCCCCTTTCTCTTCATGGCGTGATATGCAAAACAAACGGCGAAACGATAACAGTGAATATCGGTGAAGATAAAGGTGATCCCCGGTTTGTTATCACGGACCTTCTTCCGCATTTGGCACAGGAGCAGATGAAAAGGAGCGCGGGACAGATTATAAAAGCCGAAGAACTCAATGTCCTCATAGGCTCTGTTCCGTTTAAAGATGATAAGGAAAGTGAACTTGTCAAACTGAATATCCTTAACATTCTTAATAAAAAATATGATATTACGGAAAGAGACTTTGTCTCAGCCGAACTTTGCATGGTACCCGCATTTGAAGCGTGCGAAATCGGATTTGACCGCAGTCTTATCGGAGGATACGGCCATGACGACCGCGTATGCGCATATCCGGCAGTATGTGCACTTGTAAACTGCGGCACACCAAAACACACGGCGGTAACGGTACTTGCCGATAAAGAGGAAATCGGTTCGGAGGGCAACACAGGAATGCAGGGCGAATTCCTGAGATACTTTATTGCGGATTTGGCGGAAAACAGCGGATGCAGTACCAGAGAAGTTATTCGCAAATCTTCATGCCTTTCCGCAGATGTAACGGCGGGCTTTGATCCGACTTTCCCTGATGTTCAGGACAAGCACAACTGCGCATATATCAACCACGGCGTATGCATTTCCAAATACACCGGTCATGCAGGGAAATCCTCCTCAAATGATGCAAGCGCCGAATATCTCTGCGAAATCAGAAAAATATTTGATGACGCCGGCGTAATGTGGCAGATCGGCGAAATGGGCAAAGTGGATAACGGCGGTGGCGGAACAGTCGCAAAATATATCTCAAAGCTTGATATAAATACCATAGACGTAGGCGTACCGGTTCTTTCCATGCATGCTCCATTTGAAATCATCGGCAAAGTCGATTTATATGCGGCATATAAAGGATTCCTTGAATATTTTAAAGCATAAAATTAAAAACAGCATAGATAAAGCGCAGGAAAAATGAGTTTCCTGCGCTTTTTATTATCTTTACAAACAGATACTTATGTTAAGAACTTGAACCTTTGCATTATAATGCGTTGCAAAACAAAGCCGGCAAATCTCTTATATTTTCTCTAAAAACGACACTTTTTTAGAAAAGAAAGAAAAACGAAAAAACAAAAAACGGCTGCTTCTTTATGAAAACTGCCGTTCCTTTTTTGGAGCTGGTAGTCGGACTTGAACCGACGACCTGCGCATTACGAATGCGCTGCTCTACCAACTGAGCCATACCAGCGTATTTCTGCACCGCGCAAAATCGGAATCCGCACATTTAAACAAGGGATTTCATCGCTTGCACCGCTTATACATTTTAAATTAAAATCCCGTTTATGTCAATACTGATTGAAAAATAATTTCATATATGATATTATTTTTTCGAGGTGCTTCAATGAAATACAAATGCCTTATTCTTGATCATGACGATACGGTTGTTAACAGCACGGTGCAGGTTCATTATCCGTCTATGGCGGAATGTATGGCGGAACTGCGCCCGGACTGCAAGCTTTCTTTTGAAGAATTCAATCTTATGAATTTTGATCCGGGCTTTCACGGATATATCAATGATATCCTGAAATTCAGTCCGTATGAAATACAGCGTGAAACCGAAATATGGCGCAAATGGACAATGAGTATACGGCCGGATTTTTTCCCGGGCATAAAGGATGTTATAACGGATTTCAAAAACCGAGGCGGTATCCTTGCCGTTTCTTCGCATTCGGAAAAAGAAATCATCCTTTTGGATTACGCCGCAGCCGGATGTGTTCCTCCCGATGAAATTTTCGGCTGGGAGCTTCCTCCCGAAAAGCGGAAACCGAACACTTACGCTATGGACGTTTTGAAAAAAAAATATCATTTAACATCAGATGATATGATTATGCTTGATGATATGAAACACGGAGTTATGATGTGCAAAAATGCAGGCGTAAAATGCATCTTTGCAGATTGGAACGAGAAACCCGAAAAAATCATCAGATATATGCGGAGCAACTGTGATTTCACAATTCATTCTCCGTATGAGTTAAATAAAATATTATTTTAAAGGAGCAACGCTTATGCCTTTTATCAGCACAACAACATCTGTTTCGGTCAGCCCGGAAACAGCAGAAAAAATCAAATCACGCTTCGGAAAAGCAATTGAAGTTTTCCCCGGCAAAAGTGAAAGCTGGCTTATGCTTTCATTTAACGACAAAAACAAAATGTTTTTCAGAGGAGAAAGCGGCGACTGCGCTTATATTGAAATCAGCGTATTCGGCAACGTAAGCAGAACGTCTGCAGAAAAAATGGCATCGCTGGCAACATCCATAATCAACGAAGAACTGTCCATTGCACCTGACAGAATTTACGTCAAATTTGAAGGAGCGGAAAACTGGAGCTGGCAGGGAAATCTATTTTAATTTTCATTTCTTTTTGACAAAGGACTAAAAAACGAAGGAAAAATATATGCCAACGCCACATAGGAAAGATTTTGAAAACAACAATCAAACATCAACTTTATAGGTTTTGCAAGGCAAAAGGCAACGTGAAAGGCTGAAATGCTTTTCACGTTGCCTTTTTTAACAGAAAGTCAAATTGCGCATTCGCCAAAAAAATCCTCTTGGCTACAATGTAAGTGAAAGAGTGCAAGCGATATGCAAAACCTAAAACACTACACAGGAATAGATGAACACGAACGGAGGTTTTTTATCAACAGTTTAACAACCTGATGGAAAAGCCGATTACAGGCGGCAGATATACTGATGCGATTATGCCGCCTTGTAAAAGTTGTAAGTGTGCCAATCGGGAAATTCAAAGTCAAGATTACAGAGGATTAGATTATGGAGAAAACAATATTTGAAGAAATAGGCGGAACTTATTGCAGAAAAATGAGTATCTTATCCCAAATCTTTCTTTACCGCACGAAGAAGGATAAGCAATGGTTATTTACACAGATATATCAGCAACACAAACAACTACGCTATGCCGACCTGTAACGTCTTGCTTCTACGGTATAGCCGGGAAGCCTCACGAAGCCCATTTATTTTCATCTATAGGCAAAATACTTATCCACATTCAACCTTTCTTCAATTTTTCATGCTATAATAAAAACGTAGAGGTGTTGAAATGAGACTCTTATTTGTTGAAGATGAAAAAAGGATTGCGCAGGCACTTTGCGAGATACTGCGTCTTGAAAAATATGAAGTGGATCATTATGCCGACGGAAAATCCGGCTTAGATGCCGCTCTAAGCGATATTTATGATATTATCGTTCTTGACGTAATGCTTCCGGCTATGAACGGTTTTGATATTGCAAAAAAAGTCAGACAGCAAGGCATCCGCACCCCGATTCTCTTGCTAACCGCAAAGAGCGAACTGAACGATAAGGTGACAGGACTTGACAGTGGCGCCGATGACTATCTCACCAAACCGTTTCAAACTCTGGAACTGCTTGCAAGGCTCCGTGCTCTTGGCAGACGAAACATAAACACAACAGACGGTACTTTAAGTTTCGGAGATATTTCTCTTGATACAAATTCATTAACACTTTCCTGCATAGAAAACGGTCAGAGTGTGCGGTTAAGTGAAAAAGAGTATCATCTCCTTGAATATTTGATTGCTAATCAGGGACAGATTCTCACACGCGAGCAGCTGGCCGTGAAAATTTGGGGATATGAAAGCGATGCTGAGTATAACAATGTGGAAGTGTATATGTCCTTTGCCCGGAAAAAACTGAACTTTGTCAGAGCAAAAACTACAATCAAGGCTGTGCGTGGAGTCGGTTACGAATTGAGGTGTGACAATGTTTAAGAAATCAAGGCGAAAAATTGTTACCGCCATTATGTCTGTGTTGGTACTTCTTTTTCTCGGCACGCTTGCCGTAATTTACAGCTCCAGCTATTTTGAAGTGTCCTCCACCAACCACGAAATGCTGGAACGATATGCGGCGCTGTATTCGCTTGAAGAACAGCCCGGTGACAGTTTGCCTCCCGACGATACAGCGTCGCCCGATATGAATTCGATTGTTGAAGCTCCGGGAAATCCCCCGGATGCCCCGCATTTTGAAGATACTCCGGCTTTTCAGCTGTCAACCTTTTATTCCGTAGCCGTTTCCGATAGCGGAGAAATACTTGCTACCGATAATAGCGATCAAGAGGTTTATGAGGATACGGAACTTGAAAGATATGCGCTTGAAATTATCGAAGGAAAAAAGGCAACCGGCGTCAAAGGGAATTTAATCTATTTAACAACCGGCAAGGACGCTTATACTCTCGTGGCGTTTATGGACAATACGATTATGCAGGGAAGTATGGCCACGCTGTTCCGCTATACACTCGTTTTCGGCAGCATTTTTATTCTTGCATTATTTTTTGTGGCAGTATTCCTCGCAAAGCAAATCGTAAAGCCACTTGAAGAAAACTATCAAAAGCAAAAGCAGTTTATCTCAGACGCAGGCCATGAGCTCAAAACCCCGGTGTCGGTAGTCAACGCCAATGCGGAACTTCTGGCAAGGGAAATTGGAAACAATCAATGGCTTGCCAATATTCAATATGAAAACGATCGGATGGAAAAGCTGGTCGAACAATTATTAGAGTTGGCACGGACAGAAAATGTCACGATGCAGACCGAACATCTGGATTTCAGCCGTTTAGTCTGCGGAGAGACCTTGCCGTTTGAAAGTGTTGCTTTTGAAAACGGCCTGCTGTTGAATTCTGATATTGAAAACGGCCTGTATATCGACGGTAACAGCAGTCAATTAAAACAGCTTGTTTCCATTTTGCTGGATAATGCGATCCGTCACGGCAACTGTGGTAAGAACATCACTTTGCAATTAAAGAAAGAGCATAGCACGGCAAGGCTCTCGGTAGTCAATGACGGAAACCCGATTCCACCTGAACAGCAGGAATATCTCTTTGATCGATTTTATCGGGTGGACTCCGCAAGAAACAGCGAAGATAAACATTACGGGCTGGGACTTGCCATTGCAAAGGCAATCGTCACTGCGCACAAAGGGAAAATCGGTGTAGCGTGTTATGACAACAAGGTGGAATTTACTGTTTCGCTCCCTGTCAAAAAATAATTTTTCACTTTCAATAAAACTTCAATTTTCCTCCTATACAATGGGCATTATAAAAGTACAGGAGGAATTCTTATGAAGCGAAATATACGACAACTTATTGCAGCGGTTCTTTCTTTGGCACTTGCGGTTTCTCTCTGCGCCTGTTCAAAATCCGAAAACAACAAATCTTCTGACAAGGAGTACATCGAGGAAACCTTAAACCTTGCTAATAACGAGAATCAAGAATGGACTTACTCGACAAATAAAGACGCATGGGTACTTTCCGTCGTATCGGCGGTTGCTTACCCGGAGCTTCCAGATCAGCAAGGCGTGTCCGTATGCGTTCCCGGAGCCTATGTTACCGGCATGGATACAGACGGTGATGGGAAAGCCGATGTGACGTCGGCAGATGTTTCCGAATCTGTAAAAGGTTCGCTCGTCATTGACTATGATGCGCAAATCACCAGTACCAATGGGCAGATCTACACTGCCGCCACCGCCCCCGTTGTCTTAAACACCGGAGCAGCAGGCTACGGCTCGCAGAACAACTCCGCCGCATCTACCACTTACGCGACGGACGGATATGTCAATATTTCCTGCGGAAACCGTGGCAAGCAGGATACGGCAACTGATGAGGACGGCAACACGTATTACACGGGTGACGCTCCTTCTTGCCTCGTGGATCAGAAAGCGGCGGCACGCTATGTAAAGTACAATATTCTGCTCGGCAATCTTCCCGGCAATGTGGATTATTTTGTGTCCACCGGCGGCTCGGGTGGTGGTGCTCATGCGACAATGTTTGCGGCAACTTCCAACAACTCTGATTTTTATGATTATCAAATCGAAGCCGGAGCGGTAGGTGTATATAAAAATGAGGATGGTTCCTTTTCCACAACCGTCACAATTGACGGGAAAGACTATGAAATCTCCGATGGTGCCTGGGGTTGCATAGCATACAGTGCAATCACTTCTCTGTATGAAGCTGATATGACTCTGGCGTTTGAATACTATCTGAATACAGAGTATTCCTTTAAGACCTCTTTCCAAAAACAGCTTGCCGAATACCTGTCGGAAAGCTATAGAGAATATATCAACGAGAAGAATCTGTCGGTTAAAGAAAGTGATGTTGGCTTTGATCTTGACGGTGATGGTGCATTGAATGCAACCATTGCACTCACAATTGAATATGATCCCGAAACGCATGCTGATACAAACGGCTATTACGGCACCTATCTCGACCTATATCTGGCTGAGTTTACCGAGAATCTTCAGTGGTATCTGGATAACCTTGATTACTCGGAAGAATGGACTTGGTTTGACGAGAACGGAAATGCCCTCGCTGATGATGCCGTTGCCGCAATGACAAGCGCAGATAAAGCGCAGGCATTTATTGAAGGCCGTTACACCAAAGGAAGCACCGGCGGTATGGGCGGTATGATGGAAGCGCCAGGCGGGAACATGGGCGATCTTCCTGACGGCGATATGCCTGATGGCGGTCCGGATGGGAATATTGTCGGAACACCTGACGGCGGCACAACTCAGTCTGCAACCGGAAGTAGTGATTCCGCAAATTACGAATCCTACGAAGATATGGTCGCAGCTTACAAAACCGATATTAAAGAAATTTATGCAGGCGATAAATACGGCAACAATATTGTTGCTCTCTACAATCCGTTGAACTATATCGGAGCGGATAACACGGATGATCCCTCTTGGGCGAAAATTATCATGGGCGCTTCGGAGGGGGATATGTCGATGTTCTCCTCTTTGAATCTGCAAATTGCATGGCTGAATGCCGGTGTCAACGCCGTGATAGAATGGCAGTGGGACGGTGGCCATGTTCCTTCCGAAATACTTGGTAATTCTTTCTCGCTCTATGTTGATCAGATGTACGGTGAATATGTGGACGGTGCGGTTACAATCAAAAAAGCCGATGCAACAAAGCAGACAACAAACGGAACTTCAGAGGAAGCGACCGGAACGGATCTCAGCAGCTGGGTAAATTATGATGATACAACCGCCGTATCATTTACCCTTGCCGATGCCGTAGCTTACCGAACCAACGGTGCAAGCAAAGCGATGCCCGGTTTTGACGTAATCGATTATGGGCAAGAGGATTATGTATTTGGCAGCTCCGAAAAAGATGCACGGCATTGGGATACTTTTCTGCTTCAGATATTTGAAAAGTACGCGGATATCCTTGAGCCGCTGTTTAACAAGTAAATGCGCTTAATTGGGGTTTAATATGAACATTATGATAGTTTGAACAGCCTATGAAATAGCTTAACAAAAGAGGAACTCCTCACTATCGTTTCGGAAGTGTGGAGTTCCTTTATGTTTTTATGCTTTTCTTGTGTTCTTTGCCGATATTCCATTCTCATTGTTTAATTTCCGATATTTTTAAACACGGGCAAAATTCAATAAATTCCCGTACGCTAAAAAAATATGACCCAGATTTCTGCTGATTCCCTATTCTTTCGGTTTTTATTTGTCCACCTTTTGGGAATTCGCATAAATTTTCTCCATCCGTTCGTCCGGAAAGTGCTCATCAACTTTCCTTTCAATCCAATTGCTCGGTCCTATTCCCTTCTGCCTTTCATTCATTCTTGCACCCGCAATTGCGGAAACAATACAGTCAACTATAAAGAAAATAAGCAAAATCCATATTATAACTTTATCCAACGGGATATGTACGTTGCTGAAAATTTTATTCAGCAGTGGATATACAAGCTTTGCCCAGCCGACCCCGAGCAAACCCCAAATCGTTGAATACAGCAAGCACACTCTCCCGTTTATATTCAAAAAGTGGTTCGAATAATCCCAAGCTACCGAACCAAAACAGATTTCCTGCCCGAGAGAACATATATATTCAACAACCGAGCATACGAAAAATGAAATTAAAAATATTTTCCACCACTGTGCGTCCTGGAATTTATATAAAAGCACTGTCAGCAATACCGCGCCTATTCCGTAAATTATGCTGAACGGCCCCCATACAAGCGACTGCCTGCTCTCATAATGTCCGAGACGAATCAGGCACCAAAGCGTTTCAATCAGATACCCCAAAACACAGCCTGCGAAAAAAATCCACATCAAATTGTAAAACCTTAATTTCATGATTTTCCCCTCACTCAATACCGTACAATTTGTATCTGATACAAATTGTATCACTTGTTGAAGTCAAAATCAAGCCTTTTACTTAAGACGATTCAATTGTTTCTGCTTTTGTGATGGCGCATACCTATAATTCTTCTGTTATTTCTTAAGAGCATGAACGTTTTTTATATAATACGGAAGTATAAATTGTTTAATTCCTGCGGCAATGGAAGCCGCAACACACGGAACAATTTATATTTTTTGTATATCAAAAAATCATAAGGCCGAAGCCTTATGATTTATGAGATTACAGCTTGGAAAATATAAAATTAAATGCTTCAAATTCAAGCCCTTTGCGGATTAAACCATATGCCGTAAAAACTGTCTGCCATTTCCTTCGGAGATTCGGAACAGCCGTTTTTAAACCATCGTTTCACTGTTCCCTCCAGCGCTCCGTTAAACGCCGCAGAATAATATCCGTCATCTTTCCTTTCAAAACCGGTTATGTGTATATCCGATAAAATATTAGCAATAATTTTCGTTAAAACCGAATCTTCAAACGCCTGCAAGTTATCTTTATATTTTTCAAAACAACGGAAAAGCCCCAGTATTTTTTCATAGGTACTCGTGCTGAAATTTTCTTCCCTGATCTTATCTTTCCGTATTTTAACAAGGAGAGACGCTATGTAGGAATGTATGATATCCTCTTTATTTTTAAAATTACGGTAATAAGAGGCGCGGGCAACGCCGGCTTTTGTTATGATTTCGGTAACCGTTATCTCCGAAAGCGTTTTTTTCTTCATCAGCATCATAAGTGCGTTCCCGATGTTTTCCCTAACAATTTGGTTTGATTGATGTCTCTTATCCACGATATGCCTCCAAAGCAATTGAAACAATTATATCATAAATATAATATTATCAGCATTTGCAATTGTCAAGAAAAAGATGAACAAATTCGTAAAAGTGAACAACAGAAAAGGAACGCTCCCTGTGGCAGAATAAAATACGCCGCATAGGCGCGGACTTGCGGGCGCGCAAGGTAAGCCATAACCACAATTCTGTCTTGAAATGCTGCCTGACAAACACGGCATGCAGACTGCCCGAAACGAAAAAAAGGATGAATGCGGAATTTCCGCTCATGCACAGAAAAAGATTCAAATATATATCAAAATATCTGTATAAATAACCTGATTTTTACAACAACCGCAAATTCAAACAAAAACAAAACCGACTCCACTTGTAAAACGGAATCGGTTTGTTGCTTAATTGCGAATATTCTGCATGGATTTGCTTTTTGTGCTACCTTTACACATTACAACTCGGTAGTTCAAAAAATCCGAAAACCTTTTGTTTTTATTTCATTTCAGTTCGAGTTTCCTTTTTTCGGGAATTTCTTTTGATTTTTTAGGCAGGGTCAAAACCAAAACGCCGTTTTCATATTTTCCTTCAATACCGTCTTCTTCAATACCGGAAATATCAAAGCTCCTCGAAAATGAGCCGTAGCTACGCTCTTGGCGGATATATGATCCGTTCTTGTCTTTTTCCTCGTTTGACGATTTTCTTGTTGCGGAGATTGTGAGATATTTATTTTCAATATTTACTTCAATATCCTCTTTTGTAAATCCCGGAAGTTCTGCTTCAAGCTCAATTTTATCACCTAAATCCTTTATATCGGTTTTAAAAGCAGAAAGGCTACTGTCCGAGAAAAAGCGTCTCTCCATTTCGTCAAGCTCCCTGAAAGGATCATAAGATGACATTCTGTTTCTGACAAAAGGTGTAAGTTCAAACATAATTAATTCCTCCTTCATTTTGGCTATACAAAATTTTGCCTCAATATAGTCTTTGTTTTTTCTAAAAATTTATTCTTGTCTAAACCCTTTGCTGACAAGTGATCAATATGGATTTTTCTGATTCTTAATTACCATTTTCCCTTTCAGCGTCTTTATAATACTCGCTAATTGTTACACATTTTTATTTAAAATATGTCCTTTTTGTAAATTTTAGCACTCTGGTAACGAGAGTGCTAAAATTAAATCTGAAACACTGCGTGCCCGGTAAGATCAAATTCAGAAGATCCTATTTCCCTTTTTTTCGCGCTTTTTTCTCCTGCTTCAGGCGCTCTTTTTCTGCCCTGCGTTGCGTCTTTGCCGATTTTTTATCCAATACGGGCTTCTCGCTTTCTTCTTTGCCCTCGTCTTCCGGGGCGGAAATCTCATTTATAAATTTTTCGGTTCTACTTTCCATCTTTTTTTCCATCACAGCTATATCCGAACGTTCTTTTGAACTGTCGGTTTTTTCCAAAGAAGACTTCTTTGCCTCTTTAATCATTTTTATATATTCGTCCGTTTCCGTTTTTCCGACTGAAGCTTTCAGATTTTCTATATGCTCTTTTTTCTTTTCTTGACGGAGCTCTTCTTTCCGTTTATCGAGTCGCGCCGCCTTTTCCTTTTCATAGCGTTGCTGCTTATCAATAATTTCCAGGCTTTCTAACCTATTTTCGGGAGTAAAGACTTCCTTTTCAATATATATTGGCCTTGATTTAACCTGATCATAAATCTTAGCAAGATATTCTCCCGCGATACCTATTGCAATCAGTATAAATCCTCCGAACATAACGATAAGTGCCATAATCACAGCAAGCGGAGTCATTTCATACTTTCCTATAAGCATAAATACAATATAAAATAAAAGATAGAAAATACTGAAAGATGAAAATAAAGCTCCGAAAACAGTTGCAAAGCGCAAAGGAGAAGAGGAAAATGCAATAATACCGTCAAGTGCATATCTCAACAGCTTTGAAACACTCCATTTGCTTTCGCCTCCGCCACGGCTCTGAACCTCATACGGCAGATATCTCGTATTAAATCCGACCCAGGCAAACAAACCTTTGGTAAAACGGTGATAATCCCCCATTTCAATGACCGCATCAGCCATATTTCGCCTGAATGTACGGAAATCGCTTGCACCTTCCTCAAAATCTATATGGCTGAGTTTTGAAATAATTTTGTAAAACCGTTTTTTCATCCATTTGATCGGTCCATGGTCTTTCCCGTTCGTTTTTGCAACGGTACCTATACAGTCATATTCAGGATATTTATCGAGCAGTTTCACCATTCTGGCAACAAGTTCAGGTCGTTGCTGCAAATCGGCATCTATTATAGAAACATATTCGCCGCGCGAAGCTTTAAGGCCTGCAAACATGGCCGCCTCTTTGCCGAAATTTCTTGAAAACGTTATAACAGAAATTTTGTTATCGGATGCCTTATATATGTTTTTAAGAATATCAGGGGTTTTGTCTGTACTTCCGTCATTCACAAAAATGTACTCCACATCATATTCTTCCTGTGAAAAAACGCCGTCCGCCGTTTCATAAAATTTTTCAATAACCTGTTCCTCGTTATAACAGGGTATAATCAGTGAAAGTTTCATTTTCTCTCCTATGTTCAAATCAAAATTACATATATATAAATTTATTTTAACCTATTTTCCCCTGTTTTTCAATTAAAAGGTAAATTTAAAATAATTTATATCAAAAAAAGATATAGACAAAATGTAAAAAATAAGGTAAAATGCTTTTATCGGAAACAAACGGGGCATTAGCGCAGCTGGGAGCGCACCACACTGGCAGTGTGGGGGTCAGGGGTTCAAGTCCCCTATGCTCCACCATCAAACGGATACAAACAGATGTACCCTCAAAAAGCCTCGGTCTTTCCGAGGTTTTTTACTATAATAGCAAAAATTCATACTGCAACATCCCTCCTTGACGAAATATATACAAAACTGGACGGATTGAAAAATCATCCGTTTCCCTATGATGAGCAAATTATTTGTCACCACCGGATGCATGGCGGTTGAAGCCAAAGGGGAAATAAAGGATTGCCTGTAATGGCTGAAAATCAAACAAGAATTTTTTATATAGCTTAAAAAGATTTATAAATATTTAAAGAAAGTACAAGTAAGCGCATTTGAATATTTGTATATCTGTTGAAAAGGCAGTAAAAAAGTTATAATAGGATAAATTTCTTTGCTGATTTAATATAAAGGCGGAGAAAGATAGGTAAATTTGCAATGAACGATAAAATAGATGCAGTCATGATTGACACCTCAATATATCATAAAAACCAATGCGATTTTGGAGGCATTACAAAATCGATTATTCCAATGTTGCTTCAATTATTGGAAGCGAACAATATTTCATTGCTTACGCACCCCGTTCTTGAGTCGGAAATCCAAAAACATATTGGCGAATCCGAATTAGTAAGTAGAATGGGAAATCTTCAAACTGCTTTAAGAAAGTACAATAAGCAACTTCAAATGATAGATGTTTCAGCTGAAGCGTTGATTAAAAAACTTGACGATGTAAATATAGAGAAAAATTTAAGTGAAAAATTCAACTTCTTTTATAAACGCGCAATATCGATTCCGTATGTATCAGCGCAGGAAATTTTTGAGGATTATTTTAGCTCAACCCCGCCTTTTCATGCAACCGGAAATAAAAAAGCGGAATTTCCCGATGCATTTATTCTCAAAGGAATTATAGAATATTGCAAAAACAACAAAAATTCAACAGTGCTCATCATCAGTGATGATGCGGATTGGAAACATACATTAGAAGGGAATAAGCAGATTATACAGGTTGATAGTTTGGAGTCTGCAATGCTACTCCTATGGAAACAGTTAGATAACAAATCTGACTTATATCAAATGCTTATTTCACAAATTAAATCAGATATTTATACAGAGATTGAGAGCGCTGCATTAAGTGAAGCTTTTTGTATTGATGAAATCGATACTGCTGAAGAAGTTGCTATAGAAAAGATATCTGTTGTTGGTATAAATAATATGATAATTCCTTTGGAAGTAACGCAGAACTCTGTATTGCTTCAAATAACGGCAACGTTATCGGCCGCCGGGTACGCTGTGTTCTTTGATGAAAACCGTTCGGTTTGGGACAAAGAAGATCAATGTTATTACTTTTGTGCATATACTCATTTAGAATTTCAAAACGCATTAGCTGAGGTTGACTGTGAGGTCGGAATTGACTTTTCTGATGACGGCAGCTTATCACAAGCTGAATTATCTTCAGTCAAACTTATTAATGAATGGAATATTCCACTGCGCCTTGATGAAGCTGAAACAACAAAAAAGGATGTTACGGATTACGGTGAAGCTGACTATCTTGCAGAACAAGCAGAAACAACGGAACCCTTGTGCCAGCATTAATTTAATATACGCTTTTTATCGGTTTGTTAAATAAATGTCCTATTTGCGAGTTCGGCTCTACCCGTAAAAATACATAAACATCTTTTTCCGTCGTTTTTCTCTCTTCTCTGAAAAATTTCCTGTCAGGATAAGAAGCGAAAAAATGTTCCTTTTTGAAATCTTTTTCCTGTCTGGCATACATCATTATTTAAAATTTCAGTTATTCTCCATTGAAAAGAGGCTAAAATAGTAGTAATATTATATAAATCAGCAGTCCTAAAATTTACAGCAAATGCATTAAATGAAACGGCAGTGAAATTATGAACAGTAACAATCATTTCCAAATTGAACAGAAGAATTTATACGATGGCATAACACCCGTGGAATATGATTCGTTTCAAGCGGCACAGCAGAGAGCCGCTGAAATAAAAGAAGCAAAAAAAGATTTACGATTCCTCGGAAATATGTCCGGTATGGCGATTATACTTTTCATTCTTTTCAACAGCTTTATCGGATTATTTCTTGTCAGTTTTAAAAACATATATGATTTATATTCAAATAATCCGGCATTTGAATCCGCAATGAATATCATCGCATCGTTCTTTTATATCGGCATACCGTTTGCAATTATAATGGGCTTAACAAAGATTAAACATAAAGACGTATGCTATGTTCCGCTCAGCAAACCTGATATAAAACGTACGCTTTTGTGTATCCCAATCGGCATGGCATTTTGTATGTTCGCAAATTTTGTAACGAATCTTATAACTATACTTTTCTCCTCTACCGGCGTAACGCTGACACAACCTGAAAGCCCTTCTGCCGACGCATACGGTGCGTTTGAAATCATCCTTTGTTTTTTAGGAACTGCAATTATGCCTGCTCTGATGGAAGAATTTGCACTCCGCGGCGCAATTCTTCAGCCCGCGAGAAAATACGGTACGGCTTTTGCAATCATTTCAAGTTCCGTCATTTTCGGAATTATGCATCAAAATATGATTCAAGCTCCCTTTGCCGCACTGGTAGGTCTTGGACTCGGATTTTTTGCGGTAAAAACAGGCAGTCTATGGGCTCCGATATTAATTCATTGCCTAAACAATGCTTATAGCGTTACCTCGGAAATTATAAAAAACAGAGTTTCCGAAAACACGTTCAATACCATATTTTATGCCGCAACCGCAGTCATCATTGCGCTCGGAATTATTTCAGCCGTAATCCTTCTCATTACCGATAAGAACTTTTTGAAACATGAAACATACGATATTTCGGATGGAAACGGTAAACTTTTAACAAAATTCCAAAAATTTTATTGTTATTTTTTAAACGCACCTATGCTTATAAGCATAGCTATTATGATTATTACAACGGTTCAAACGGTGAAAATTAGTGGATAATACGAAAGATAAAAAATATATGCGCATGGCGCTGGAACTTGCAAAGCGTTCTTATGACGAGGGAGAAGTGCCGGTCGGCGCGGTAATTGTTAAAGGCGATGACATTATAGCATGCGGAAGAAACCGCAGAGAAAGAGGAAAGAATGCTCTTTATCATGCCGAAATCGAAGCGATAAATGAAGCATGCAGAAATCTCGGTGGTTGGAGGCTCTTCCAATGTGATATTTATGTTACTCTGGAACCATGCCCAATGTGCGCGGGAGCAATTATCAATTCCAGACTTCGCCGTTTGGTTTACGGCGCTAAAGATGAAAAAGCAGGTTCTGCACAAAGCGTAATCAATCTTTTTGATTTTCCGTTTAATCATAAGCCGCAGATAACGTCAGGCATTATGGAAGACGAATGCAAAGATATTCTTTCTTCATTTTTTAAAAAACTCAGAGTCGAACAACTTCAAAAAAAAAGCAGAAAATGTTCCGAAGAAAAATAATATCACTTTTTCATTAAAACTTAAACGTATATTGGTATACGCGGAACAGAGGTAAAATATAATACATATTGACAAATTCCTCAGCCATTGATATAATCATTAAAGGATAGAGGTGCGGATTTCAACAGTAGCCCGGCAGAAAAGCGAATCGGCTTTCGGGCAAAAGGGGAATCCGCCGAAGCGGATGCCGTCGATTCACGACATTGCGCTGGTGCAAGGCAGAATATGTTTTGTACTGTCACCTGTGGTGGAGGGCTATCGTCAAAAAGACTTTGCGGTCATGGCGGTTTCCGCCATGGCTTTTTTATTTAAAAATGCTCCGTCATTTAATCAGCATTCTGTTAATTAGATACGGAACACAAAAATCATATATTTTTGAGGAGGATATTATGAACTTTGCGGGAACCTTGTGGGCTTTTCTGCCTGCACTGATTGCCATCGCGCTTGCCCTGATTACCAAACAGGTTTATCTTTCCCTGTTTATCGGCATTTTCACCGGTGCAATGCTTTTGGCAAGCTTCAATCCAATTAACGCAATCACAACCATTTTTTCCGTTATGAGCGAACAACTCGGCGGCAACGGAGGAATCCTTGTTTTTCTTGTTGTGCTTGGCATATTTGCCGTACTCATGGTAAAAACAGGCGGTTCCAAGGCATACGGAGAATGGGGCGTTAAAAGGATTAAATCAAAGAAAGGTGCTTTGCTTTCAACTGTTTTGCTCGGATGCCTTATCTTTGTTGACGACTATTTCAACTGCCTTACAGTCGGTAGCGTTATGCGCCCGGTAACGGACAAGCATAAAATAAGCCGTGCCAAACTTGCTTACATCATTGACGCGACCGCTGCACCGGTTTGCATCATTGCACCGATTTCTTCCTGGGCGGCTGCCGTTACGGGATTTTTAGGCTCAGACAGCGACGGAATTCTTGATTTCGTTAAAACGATACCGTTTAATCTTTATGCCGTTCTCACCATCGCAATGATGCTGGTGTTCATTCTTTTAAAACTGGATTTCGGCAAAATGAGGAAAAATGAAATCAATGCCGAAAACGGAGATTTATTCTCAGGGCAGACAGATCTTCCCGTTTCTGACATCCAGGAAAAAGACAACACGAAAGGGAAAATATCCTATCTTGTTTTTCCGATTATCGTTCTCATTCTGTGTTGCGTAGGTAGCATGGCATACAACGGCTACATAGGGCTGGAAAAAAGCGGGAACCTGCTTGACTGGTTTTCCAACTGCGATTCGGGACTTTCTCTTGCGGTAGGTTCAACAATTGCCCTGATTATTACAATCATCTATTATGCCTGTGTGAAAGCGCTCAGCTTCAAGGAATGTATGAACAGTCTTACCGAAGGCTTCAAATCAATGGTTCCCGCGATTCTGATTCTCGTTTTTGCATGGACGCTCTGTGCAATTATGGGCGCAAAAGGCGGGAATCTTGACGCACAGAAGTTTGTTGAAACGCATGTAACGGCTCAAAATATGACACTTGGAATTATACCGGCTGTATTCTTTGTGCTTGCGTGCATCATCAGCTTTTCAACGGGAACGTCTTGGGGCACTTTCGGCGTGCTGATTCCAATTTCTCTTTCCGTTATGAACAGCGCTTCACCATCCATGCTTTATCTTACCATGGCTGCAGTTCTTTCCGGTGCAGTATTCGGAGATCACGTTTCGCCGATTTCAGATACTACGATTATGGCAAGCTCCGGCGCACAGTGCAATCATATTGACCACGTAAAAACACAGCTCCCTTATGCGGGACTCGTTGCAGTTATTGCTTTTGTTTCCTATATAATTTCAGGATTCATCACAAGCCAAAACGTTTCTTACGGTATCAGCGTAGCCGTTACGCTCGGAAGCGGAGCAGTTATATTTGCTGTAGCCGTTGTTGTTTTAAAACTTATTGTTTCTAAACAAGATAAAAAAGTACAGCAGTAAGTAAAATAATCAAATATTTAAATCGGAGCAGTGCTCCATCAAGCTCGCTTGAAACGGGGCTTGCGAACGATTGCAACTTGCGCAGGGAGCGTTTGCTCCTCAGAATTTCAGCGGGAGATTATCACTCCCGCTGAAATTCTGAAATGGACTCCGCCGTCTAAAAGGCGGAGTCCATCGGCGAATAAGTTATTACATATAATCCCCTTATCAAAATACCACATAGGATTTGATAAGGGGATTTTTACTTGCTAAAGCCAATAGAATAAAAAAATAGTATTTGATTTTTGTTATTGAAAATCTTGAAAGGTAAAAATCCTTGTAAATACTGACTTTTTCGCCCATTGAAGCACCAAAAATAACAACGGCTTTTGACACTTTGGCGGCCCGTCTTTACAAAACCAACTTTTACGGCAATATGAGAAGATGCAAGCGAAACGGAAAAGCCATTGAAAATACAGGCTTTTCCTCCCTTCTATAAACACTTGCAAGAAGTAATAAGACGGGTTTCGTCTGTAAAATCGATAAAAAATAAAGACCTTGTTTCATCAAGGTCTTTAACAGTTTACATAAAATTTGAACACGTTTTTCCGAACAGACAAACGATTATTTTTTCTCCGCGAGCGCCTGTTTAAGGGCGAGGGAAAGCTGGTCAGGGCAACTTGTTCCCCTGCCGCCGCAGTCAATTCCCTGTATTTTCTTTATGGCATCTTCGGCTTTCATTCCCAAAACAAGCCTGCATATTCCTTGCGTATTGCCGCCACAGCCGCCTATAATTTCACAATTTGTAATGATATGGCTGTCGTCCAGCTCAACATTCATCAGCTGTGAACACACGCCTTTCGGTCTGTAATACATATTGTTATCCTCCGTTAAAACTATCAATCACTCCCCGGTCGGCGGCTTTTTCCGCTTTGCGCTTAGCTCTTTTAATCTTTGCTTTATAGCCCAAAAGTTCATTCACTTTCGCCTCGGGCACTTCAATTTCACCGAGGCGGGCATGGTGCGCGGAATTATACCCGTGAAAGTCGCTTCCTCCTGTAACGAGAAGCTTATGCTTTTTTGCATATGCAAGTATTGATTCGGTTTCTTTCGCCGTACAGGACGGATGCCATGCCTCTGCGCCTGCAAGTCCTTTTTCAACAAGCTCATCCAGCAGTTCCATGCTGTTATATAAATACGGATGCGCAAGCACAGGTATTCCGCCGGCGCCGAGAATTTCTTCCAAAACTTCAAAAACATCGGGGTATTTAATAGGAACAGATATATTATTTTCTCCTTTTTCAACAAATAGTTCCTTAAATGTTTCGCCGTAAATTGAATCGGCATGCCCGATATCCATTAATGCTTTCATAATATGCTGCTTATAAATGTTTGTAGAGCCTGTTCCGCATTTTTTAATATAATCCGCTGTAACCGGAAATCGGCTTGTTGCCTGCACCATCATAATCGTTCCGGCTCTTTTGCGGGCAAGATTTATTCTTCTGCAAAGTCCTTCCAATCTGTCCGGAGAATCCGGCATATAACACAGCAGATGAACTTTTCTTTCTCTCTTTGAATCCCAGCAGCTAAATTCAACGCCGGGAATAACCGTAATCCCGTATCTTCTCCCAATTATTGCTGCCCTGACGGTTCCCGCAAGCGTATCGTGGTCTGTTATGGCAATGGTATCAACCCCGCTTTTTTTTGCAACCTGAATAATTTCTTCAATTCCCAGCGTACCATCTGACAGCATTGTGTGGCAATGCAAATCTGCCCTCATATTTTTCTCCATCTCTTCCATCATTCTTGGCTTAAAACAGCCGATTTCATGCTTTTTCAATAAAGGATTAACCATAGATTTAAATTATTCGAAATTAACCCAATCTATTTTTATTATACATTATGAACGAACATTTTTCAACCTTTTTGTTAAAACCTCCCAAATTTTCTGCTTTTATCCTCGTTTGTGCAAATTCTCCGTACTTGAAAAAAACTGCATTGCAATGTATAATAAAATTTAATGTTTTTGTGAGGGATAAAAATGAAAAAAATTTTTTGTCTGCTTTTATGTTTTATTTTTCTTTTTGTGATAAGCGGATGTAAAAAAGAAAAAGAGGTTAACCTGACCTGCCGTCAGATTGTTGACGTAATCAAAAATGCTTACGGAAGCGCCTATACTCCTAACGCACCGATTCCCGATGAGGTTTTGAGCACCGATTTCGGGCTTGTTCTTTCGGATATTGACAGTTATTACGGCGAAATGCCGCAGATAGGCTATGTTTCTGACCGCATAGTCGTTGTCAAGGCATCGGACGGAAAAGCCGAAACCGTGGCCGAAAGCTTTAACCAGGCCAAAAAAGAATTTTTAAAAGATAATATGCAGTATTCAAATTCCGCAAAAGTGAAAAGCGCCGTTATCCTTACAAAAGATAATTATGTATGCTTTTTCATGCTCGGCGAAAATTATCCGCAAACGCAGATCGGCGAAGAAGAAACCGAGGAAGAGGCGCAGTTTTACAACCGACAGATTCAAATCGGAATCAATGCCTGGAACAGCATATTTTATGAGTCAATTTAGTATTTTATCAAACGTTTCCATTTTCAACTCAATCAAATTATAAATACTTCATTTCCAATCATCATCAACTATGGTTTAACTGTTGTAAAACAATAGTTGACATAATCAGACAAACTGTTATAATTATCGTGTATAAAACCGTCCCCATTCCTATATAATAATGTTTTGAAGAATAAATTCAGGTTTGCTCTTTTGAGGATGAAAAATATGAAACATAAAAATAAAACAAGAGTTTTTTTAGTACTGATATGTATTATACTTGCACTTGCCGCATTTCTTACGCTGTGCCGCTTTGTTCTCTTCAAAGATTTTTTTGATGCTTACCTTGCTGTCCCGGGAATCACATTAAAAGGCGATAATCCGATGAAAGCGGAAGCCGGCACAGAATATGAGGAACCCGGATATACAGGAACCGTGCAGGGCGAAGATTCCTCGCAAGACGTTGTTGTGGACCGTTCGGAACTGGATATGAAAAAGCTTGGCACTTATTCGGTGAAATACACGTTAAGCAATGCAAAAGGCAGAAATACAATTACGGTGACGCGCACCGTAACCGTTGAGGATAACACGCCTCCGGTAATAACAATTAACGGCGATACAAAAGTGCAGAAATATATAGGCGACGAATATAAAGAATACGGTGCGACTGTAAAAGATAATCTGGACGGTGACATCAGCAACAAAGTTAAAATTTCCGGTACAGTGGATATGAACGAAGCCGGTGAATATACAATCCTATATACGGCGCAGGATTCATCGGGCAACAAAGCGCAGGCAAAAAGGACAGTAACCGTAAGGCGAGTAAATTCAGGCAAACCGGTTTATCTCACGTTTGACGATGGTCCGAGCTCAAATACGGAAGAAATACTGGATATATTAAAAGAATATGATGCGCACGCTACGTTTTTTATTATCGGTCAAAATATTCCGGGTAACGAAAATCTGATTAAACGTATGGTTTCGGAAGGACATACGCTTGCCGTTCACACCGACTGCCATGATTATGCTGTTATTTATAAAAGTACGGACGCTTTTTGGTCTGACAATGAAAAAACAAGAGACAGAATAAAAAAAATAACGGGAAAAACTTGCTCTTTAATGCGCTTCCCGGGCGGAGCATCAAACACCATCAGCGCAAATTACTGCAAAGGAATTATGACCAAGCTTACAAGTCAGACCGCGTCGCACGGATATGAATATTTTGACTGGAACATTTCCTCGGGAGACGCTGAAAGCAATCTTGCCTCTGTGGATACAATATATCAAAACGTTATGACGGGAATTAGATATAATTATGACACACCCGTTGTGCTGATGCATGACGCGGCGGCAAAAACCACAACGCCGAAAGCGCTGAAAAAAATACTTAAAGCTGCTAAAGAAGAAGGATATTCCTTTGAAGCTCTGGATACGGCGACCGAGCCGGTGCACCACAATATAAATAATTAAAAATTTAAACCGCCTGGCCTTTTTGGAATAAAAGCGCCAAGGCGGTCTTTCCTTTTTAACGAATGGCCTAAAGAATCGGCTCTGAATTGTAAAGTATTCCCGCATATACCGCCTTTAGCAATAAAAAACAACGTCCTTCGTCTGTCAGGCGAAGGATGTCTTACTTTTTTACTATCGTTTATTTTCTGAACTGCTGTTTCATCCGCTGTTCTTTTGACAGAATAACTTTTCTAAGCCGCATGCTTTTAGGTGTAATTTCAAGCAATTCGTCATCGTTTAGAAATTCCATGCACTGCTCCAGCGATAAATTCCTAGGCGGCACAAGCCTTAATGCCTCGTCGGATCCGGACGCGCGGGTATTGGTGGCATGCTTTTTTTTGCACACATTGCAGACTATATCATCTGATTTTGCACACTCGCCCACAATCATACCCTCATATACCTCAACGCCGGGGCCGATAAAAAGTTCGCCTCTGTCCTGTGTATTCCATAAACCGTACGCACAGCTTTCTCCCGTTTCATGCGCCACGATTGAACCGCGTTTCCTCTGTTCAATATCTCCCTTATATTCCTCATACCCGTCAAAAAGCTGATTCATAATGCCGTTTCCATTGGTATCCGTCATAAATTCACTGCGATAACCGATAAGTCCTCTTGACGGAATACGGAACTCAACATGCGTCATGCCGCCGTTCCGTGCATCCATATTAACAAGCTCGCCTTTTCTTGAACCGAGCTTTTCCATTACGGAACCGACATATTTCTCCGGAACTTCAATAATCAGGAGTTCCATAGGTTCGAGCTTCTTTCCGTTTTCATCTCTCTTGAAAATAACTTTAGGCCTTGAAACCTGAAACTCATATCCCTCTCTGCGCATAGTTTCAATCAGAATGGACAAAGAAAGCTCTCCGCGCCCCGAAACTTTGAATGTATCCGTACTGTCCGTTTCCTCAACACGCATGGAAATGTTTGTTTCAACTTCTTTGAACAGTCTGTCTCTTAAATTTCTTGATGTAACATATTTGCCCTCGCGACCGGCAAAAGGACTGTTATTTACGATAAAATTCATAGAAAGAGTAGGCTCATCAATCTTAACGAACGGCAAAGCTTCCACGCATTCGGGATCGCATGCCGTTTCTCCGATATTTAAATCGGATAAGCCGGCAACCGCAATAAGGTCTCCGAACTGCGCATCCGAAACCTCAACTCTTTTCAAACCGTCAAACTGATATAATTTTGTCAAACGTACATTCTCCGTCGTTCCGTCTGTTTTGCATAAAACCGCCGGCGTTCCCTGTGCAAAGCGTCCTCTTTCCACACGGCCTACCCCTATACGTCCCAAATATTCATCATATTCAATGTTAGAAAAGAGAATCTGAAACGGTCCGTTCAAATCACCGTCGGGAGCGGGAATCTCTCTTAGTATAGCGTCCAAAAGCGGGCGCATATCCCCGCTTCGGACAGTGCTGTCCGTGCCGGAATATCCCTCTCGGGAGCTTGCATAAATTACGGGAAATTCTATCTGCGAATCATCTGCGCCGAGCTCTATAAACAAGTCCAAAACCTCATCAACCACCTCATCCGGGCGGGCGCCGTCCCTGTCTATTTTATTCACAACAACAAGCACTTTCTTTCCCAGCCCCAGAGCCTTTTTAAGCACAAAGCGCGTCTGCGGCATACAGCCTTCAAACGCGTCTACCAGCAGAACAACGCCGTCAACCATCATAAGTATGCGTTCAACTTCTCCGCCGAAATCGGCATGACCGGGTGTATCCACTATATTTATTTTCGTGTTCTTATACCAAACGGCGGTATTCTTAGACAGAATCGTGATTCCTCTTTCCCGTTCAAGATCATTGGAATCCATCACTCTGTCCTGCACCTGTTCATTATCACGGAAAATTCCGCTCTGTTTCAAAAGCTCGTCAACCAACGTTGTTTTTCCGTGGTCAACGTGCGCTATAATTGCAATATTTCTTATTCCTTCTCTTTTTGCCAAAATGATTCACCTTACTTAATGGGTCTTCTTTTTCCTGCCGTGATTTTTTTGATTCCCGGGTTTGCCGTCCATCTCGGCGACTTTCCTGCGAAAAATAAAAAACAGCAGATTCAATACAAACAGCAACGACATAACGATTATGCCTGAATATACGCCGAAACCGGGTCCCATGCTTTCAATGCCCACAAGAGCGCCAAACAAGGATGTCAGCCAATTTCCGCCATCTGAAGACGATGTCAGCGCCGAAATCGGGATCGACCCATTTACAAAGGCACTACCGATTGCCGACAGCTTTACCGCGGTGATTACATATCCGCACAGCGACAGCACGGCGCACACCGCCAGTGCAAGATACGACACGTTTGTAAAACTGAGTATCAGCAGAGCAAGCAGAGCCGCCACCGCAATAATGATGCCCATAATAATCAGGATGAGCGTACTTTTATATCCGTACTGTTCAAACGTATCAAGGAACGAACCGGCACTGCCCGATGATCCCGCCGCGGCTTGAATTAACTGCAAAAGGCTGTATCCGTCCGTTCCAAGCAGTGAAGTTGAGTATGTTATAAATGGCATAAAGAATCCGCATACGGCAAAAAATATAAAAAACACATTTGTTACTTTATTTGTTAATTTCATTTCTTTTTACCCCATGATGAGTTTAACGCCACCGTACGGTTTATAATCAGCCGGTCCGGTGTGCTGTTTTTATCCACGCAGTAATATCCCTGACGCATAAACTGGAATATATCCATAGGCTTTATGCCCCTCAACGCGCCCTCCAGCTTACATCCAGAAAGTATTTCAAGGCTGTCTTCATTAAGATTCTGCTCAAAATCGCCTTTTGATTCATCAGACGGATTTTCTGTTTTAAACAATCGGTCATACATCCTGATTTCAGCGTCAATGCAGTCTTTTGTACTTACCCAGTGAATGGTTCCGCGTACTTTTCTTCCGTCCGAAGAATTTCCGCCCTTGCTTGCGGAGTCATACTCTGCGTGAACGCATATAACATTCCCTTGCTCATCTTTATCGCATCCCGTACATTTCACAAAATACGCGCCTTTCAGTCGCACTTCATTGCCCGGGAAAAGGCGGAAATATTTTCTGGGCGGATTTTCCATAAAATCTTCTTTTTCTATATAAAGTTCCTTTGAAAAAATCACTTTTCTTGTTCCCATTTCCGGATGGTCGGGATGAAGTTCAACATCAATTTCTTCTGTTTGATTATCGGGATAATTGTCAATAACCAGTTTTATCGGACTGAGGACGGCCATTGCGCGCGGTGCGGTTTGATTCAGTTCATCTTTAACACACGATTCAAGCAGGGCAAAATCTATAACACTGTGGGATTTTGATACACCGATTTTCTCACAGAAATCGCGGATTGCCTTTGCGGGATATCCTCTGCGGCGCATTCCGCTGATTGTGGCCATTCTGGGATCGTCCCAGCCGTCAACAATGCCCTCTTTAACAAGACGGAGACATTTTCTCTTGCTTGTGAGGGTATAATTCAGGTTCATTCTTGCAAACTCTATCTGCCGCGGTGCTTCCGGAAGCTCAAGCTCACGAAGGAACCAATCGTAAAGCGGACGGTGATTTTCAAACTCAAGAGAACACAAGCTGTGTGTAACGCCTTCTTTCGCATCGCTGAGCGGATGTGCAAAATCATACATCGGATAAACGCACCATTTGTTTTTGGTACGGTGATGCTCCGCAAACATAATTCTGTAAATAATGGGATCCCGCATATTCATATTCGGATGCGCCATATCTATTTTCGCGCGCAAGACGCGGCTTCCCTCAGGATATTTCCCTTCGGTCATCTCACTGAAAAGGCGAAGATTTTCCTCAGCGCTTCTGTTCCTAAAAGGGCTTTCTTTTCCCGGGGTTTCAAAAGTCCCGCGGTATTCTTTCTGCTGCTGCGGAGTCAAATCGCAAACATATGCCTTGCCTTTTTTGATAAGCTTCCGTGCACATTCATAAATAAAATCAAAATAATCTGAAGCATAATACACGTTGTCGTAATCAAATCCGAGCCATTTAATGTCCTCTTCAATCGCGTCTACGTATTCAGTGTCTTCCTTGTTCGGATTTGTATCGTCAAAACGAAGATTGCATATTCCGTGGTATTTTTCTTTCACGCCGAAATTGATGCATATCGCCTTTGCGTGACCGATATGCAGGTAACCGTTCGGTTCAGGCGGGAAACGAGTCTGCACTCTGCTGTAAACACCGTCTTCCAAATCACGATCGATAAAATCATGAATGAAATTCGAAGCCGTTTCTTCTGCCGTGCCGTTAATTTTTTCAGCCATTTGTTGTTAATCCCCCTTCTGTTTATAACGCGTTTATCATACCGTCAATTCTATTTATAACTTCTGCTTTCCCTAAAAGCTTCATAATCTCAAAAAGATCCGGCGTATTCCGCCTTCCGGTAACGGCGATTCTGATAATTGTGCTCACATCACCGACATGCCCTTTAAAAAGATCCGGATTCTTTTTATATTCTTTAACATTCGATGTGAAACCGTTGGGTTCGCATAGGCTCTTAATCTTGGAAAACCATCGGTCTTTATCATCGTTTTCGCTGTAGACCTCCCGATAGTTTTTCAGTATTTCCATAGCATCCGAAACAGAAATATTTTCAGGCAGAGTGTAATCATTTTCATAAGTTTCATGGAAGAAATAGGAATAATAAGCTTTTATTTCACTCCATTTTGCAATATCTTTACGCGGCTTTTTGCCGTATCTGTCTATCGCAAACATGGAAACAGCATACCCTTTATCCTCAGTAAGCAACGCATAGAGCTGTGCGTCATATTTTTCCGCCCACTCACATACGCGATTATAAACTTTCTCAGCCGAAAAAACCGAAATCACGTTTTTTGAAACATCGTTCAATTTCATTAAATCGAACAGCGCACCCGAAGCGCTCATCTTTTTCAAGTTAAACGGGAATTCACTTGGCGGTGCGGTTTTATTTGCTCTGCGCCAGTCTTCAAAATTTGAATTTGCAAGCGTCATAAGATATTCAGTTACGCTCTCTTTCGGATAACCCTCCTCGACATAGAACGTAATAGAGGCTTCGGGATCTTTTCTCTTTGAAAGCTTGCGTTTATGCTTGCTTTCGCCGTCATATTCCTCTTTCATAATCGGAGCGATGTGCGCGTATTTCGGCACTTTAAAACCACAATATTTAAAAAGCTGAATATGAATCGGAACGGAAGCAATCCACTCATCTCCGCGCACAATATGCGTGCTTCTCATAAAATGATCATCCACACAGTGCGCAAAATGATAGGTTGGGATTCCGTCCTGCTTAAGCAAAACAATATCCATGATATTTTCAGGCATCTCGATTTTACCTTTAATAATATCGTTAAAAACTATTTTCTTATCAGCGTTTCCTCCGCTCTTTAAACGAAGCACCCATGGTTCTCCTGCTTCAATCCTGCGCTTAATTTCCTCAATATCCAAATCACGGCATTTCGCCCATTTACCGAAATAGCCTTTTATCGGTTCATTTTCCTGGTGTAAACGTATATCGTCAAGTTCTTCCGCACTGCAAAAACAAGGATAAGCAAGCCCGTTTTTAACAAGTTCTTTTGCCATGCACTGATAAATTTCCCTGCGCAGGCTCTGCTGATAAGGTCCGTAATCCCCTGTTTCTTCATCCTTTGAAAGCATGCCTTCATCAGGCATAACGCCGAATGCCTCAAGTCCTTTGATAATTTCATTTATGCCGTCATCAATTTCGCGTTTTTTATCCGTATCTTCAATCCGGAGATAAAAGATACCTCCTGTTGATGATGCCGTAAGCTTTGCGCTCAAAGCCGCAAAAAGCCCGCCGATGTGCAAGAATCCTGTAGGGCTGGGAGCAAATCTTGTTACCCTTGCGCTTTCCCGAAGTTTTCTTGGCGGATACAGTGCTTCATAATCCTCGGATGTGTTCGTTATATGCGGGAAAAGTAATTCCGCAAGTTCTTCATAATTCATGCTTTACCTCGCTAAATATAAATCTTTGCCCCATTCGGCAAACCCCAGATTCTTAAATAATATTTTATCGGCATTTTTCTCCGTCCTTACAGAACACTTGTATTTCCTGCTGAAAAGATATGTACACAATGCGTCCGCCACAGCCTCTCTGTATTTCGTTTTGCAGTTTTTTTCGCTCAGAAGCATAATTTCTGCATGACGGAGCGCTTTGTTCAGCGTAAATGCGGCTGCCTGAAGAACACCGTTTTCTTTAACAACAAACAACTCGCCGTTTTTCGCGGCGGCTTTTATTTTATCTTCATCAATGCTGTTATATTCCCCCGCACTTTCGGCAAGAATCATCAGAGTGTGCAAATCTTCCGCGTTTACAGAAGCCGGTTCCACACCGTTTAAAGCCGGGGGGCTGTAAATCCTTGCCGAGGCGCAAAGAATTTCAATCTGATGAATCTCCCTGAACAGCGTGTGCCGCTGAAAATCTCTGATTTTTTCCTCAATGCCTTGAACACTGCGATACCCGATAAAATTATCCCGCAGAAAAACATAAATATCAATCGTATCAATTTCATCGGCATAAGAATAAACATTTATTTTTCCAGAAGCCGCGGTAAATATAAATTTGATTTCGCCATCGCTCCAGCAATCGGCGTAAATATAAAAATCATTGCTTTCAAATCCGTATTTCCTTATATCTGAAATCATTCTTATCGTCGCCGGAATTTCTTTGCGTAGATAACTGCTGATTTTTTCTTTTTCGTTTTGTTGAACCCGTCTTATCATTTAATTTAATTCAACCCCCTCAAAATATGCAGAAAGTATTTTTGTGTTCAGCTTATTGACCCTTGTCACAAAATCGTCAAAAGTTTCGAGAGCTTCCTCGTCCCCGTTATCCGATATAGATCGCAAAACCGCAAACGGAATTCGATTCATAAAGCAGGCGTGACCGATTGCTGCGCCCTCCATTTCAACTGCCGACGCATCAAACTCCCTGCAGATTGCACGCTTTATTTCACTGCTACACAAAAACTGATCGCCGGAAGCAACAATTCCCCTGTGCGCGTTTATTCCGAGTTTTTTTGCAATTGCGCCAATTTTTTCCGCCGTTTCCTTGTCCGCCGGAATCAGCACCCGGTCTATACCGCTGATAAATCCTTTTGGGTCGCCGCACACGGTGGTATCCACATCATGCTGAACAACATAATCCGCGATTACCATATCCCCGATATGTATGCCCTTGCCGACACCTGCAGCGCATCCTGTATTGATAATCAGAGACGGAGCATACCCGGTTATCATATTTTGCGCGCACAAAGCGGCGTTGACTTTTCCGATTCCGCTTTGTGCAATAACGGTTTTTTCCCCGAAAAGCATACCGCTGTAAAATGTAAATCCTGCGGACGATTGTTCCTGCGCATTTCCCATCATGGATTTCAGCCCGTCTACTTCGCTTGCCATCGCGCCTATAATGCCTATCATAATCTTTTTACCTTCCTGCAATCGTATTTAAAACCTGCGCCGCTATCGGACAGGCAACGCTCGAACCGGAACCGCCGTTTTCAACGATTACCGAAAAAGCGTACGGATATTCTTCGCTGTCGCAAAAGCCGACGAACCAGGCGTGAGGCTCTTTATCTTCCTCTACTTCCGCCGTTCCGGATTTTGCGCAGACATTGAGCCCCTCTTTAAAATTCCAGTCTCCGTAATTATTGATAACGTTATCACGCATCATTTCTTTCAAAGTATCCGCTGTAGACGCCTCGATAATCTGCTTCCCGGTTTTTGTTGAAGCCGTAAAAGAGTCAAAACCCAGCGGATTTGTAACTTTTTTAATGATATACGGTTCCGTCGGAACCCCACCGTTTGCAAATGCACTCATCGCCCTTGCCATAAGGAGTGGCGTTGCGAGCGTTGTTGACTGACCTATCCCCTGCCAACCAAGCTCCAGCGGATCATCTGTTACCTTCTTGAACACAGATTCCGAAACATTGATTTTATTCAATGTAATTTCACTGTTAAATCCGAATCTTTCTGCATATTCCGCCAAAACTTCACCGCCGGTTTCATTCGCAATTTCCGCAAACGCGGAATTACAGCTTACCGTAAGCGCCTTGCCCATATTTAGGCTACCATGCACGTCCATGCATGTCACATCGCCGTATCCGCTGTGCCATGCTCCATCGCATTTAAACTGCTTATCTGCTATGCCGTTCTGTGTTTCCAGCGCGGCGGCGGCAGTAATTGTTTTGAATGTCGATCCGGGAGGATACAGCCCCGATGTTACGCGGTTGATATAAACCCCATCGTATTTTTCCTCATCATCTATATCGGACGGTTTGTTCTGCGGATCGTACGAAGGGGTTGAAACACTGCATACAACTTCGCCTGTTTTATAATTATAGACACATACCGCGCCCTTGCGCGTACCCAAAGCATTGAGTGCGGCGACGCATACATCGGACTGCACGGTAAGCGTTACGCTACTTCCTTTTTCAAAATTAGTAAGCTCCCAAACGCCCATAATTTTGTTGTATCCGGAAAGTTCATCCTTGTATTCATTCTGTACTGACGCGGCAATAAAACCTTCATTATCTCCAATGGTATGTAGCAAAGCCGTACGAATCGAAGAATCCTGAATATAAACTCTTTCTCCGTTTTCCGTAGTTACAAGCGCTTTACCCTCTGCGTCATAAACAGAGCCTGCGCCGATAAGTGTGCCGTTTGAATACAAATGCGTATTTCGCGAACTCATCGCCCACGTGCTTCCCTGGGTGAACAGGCTTACCAGAAAAAAAACCAGGCCCACAAGTGTGAGAAGGATAAAAAACAGCATAATTTTTATTCTGTTGGATGCACTTTTCATAAACGTACCTCCTCGAAATTGTATTTAAAACGGATTTATTTTTTAATCTCCCCGTAATTAGAAAGATAGGTCCGCACATCACTTGCTTTAATAAAAGCCAGAAGTCCCCAGCACGATATGACGGAAGAACCGCCTCTTGATATAAACGGCAAAGTTACGCCCGTGAGAGGAATGATATCCGTTACACCGAATATATTCACACAGCCTTGAATAAGCAATATGCCCGCCGCCGCGGTTGCAGCAATGGAGTAAAATGCCGATCTACTTGTCCGCGCATTTTTTACCGCGAAAAATGCAAACAAAATAAAGCAGGCAATGATGGAAACCCCTATAATCAGTCCCATTTCTTCACATACAAGCCCGAAAACCAAGTCGGTTGAAGAAAACGTAACTTTTTCAAGCGAACCTTTTCCGAGCCCAAGCCCGAAAAGACCTCCGCTTGCAATGCCTATCAACGTCCGTGACTGCTGGTATCCACCGGCATCGATGAATGCTTCATCCCAAACATGGCGGTATGTTGCGAAGCGTTTGGCGGCATACGGTTTGAACTGAAGCACGAGCCAACCGCCCAGTCCTGCAGACGCTACCGCAAGGCCGATTGTTCTCAAATCCCCGGACCGCATAAAGGCGATGAGCAAGAACGTGAGAAAGAATATGACGGCGGTGCCGAGATCTTTTAAAATAAACAATATGCCCACACAGACTACCGAAAATCCGATAAACATATAAAGGTTTTTAGAAGTCTGGAGCTTTTCAAGCGTTGTTGCTCCTACAAAAACAAAGATTATTTTAACAAATTCAGACGGCTGTACCGAAACAGAACCAATGATAATCCAGTTTCTTGCTCCGTTTATATCTTCGCCGAGCACGATATTCGCCGCCAGCACGACTATTGCAAGAACCGCAAAAGGAATACGCAGCTTCATAGCTCTGTCTATATCTCCGACTAACCATGTAAGCACTGTATATACCGCAAGTCCCAGTACAACTGCCGCAAGTTGCGTCAGCAGGGCATCGGGCACAGCCGCGCCTATCTCTGCAACGCCGATTCCCGTCAGGTAAAAGGCGATAATTTCCACTTCAAAATTTTTCCTTTTAACAATCCGTTTTGTAAGATAAATATACAGCCATTCTATAACTATATAAGCAAGCATATATGCCAAAACCGTAAAATCTGCTTCCAACGGATTTAAACTCTGCACTCCGGCCTGAAAAAATGTGATAAGCTGGAACACTGTCAGAAGAAGCATCATGGGGAAAAGCCTAATCGGTTTCCTTTTTCTCATAGGAACGCGTTTGGTTTTATTTTCTGCCACGCCGTGCGCCTCCTCTCTTTTTTAAGCGGAAAAGGAACTGATGTGTGTTGATCATAATCACATCACCGTCCGAAAGCTCTTCACGACCGTTTACTTTATATCCGTTCACGCCGACGCCCGCTGCGGAATCGGTGTCCACGACAAACCATCCGTCTGACGTTCTCTGAATCAGCGCATGACTTCTGGAAACTCTCGGGTCGCTGATAACAATATCATTTGCGTCGCTTCTGCCTATTGTGAGCTGTCCGTCTTCAATGCTGTATTTATAACCGGTAGCCTTATTTATAATATAGCTTTCTTCTCCCGTAATTTTAACTTTATCCCGATAAGAAATTCTTGAATCTTTCCGTGCGTGCGGCGCAATAAAAACATAATCCACACCGCCCATGGAAATATTGTCGTCATGATAAATCTGAACCGGTTCGGTAATTCTTTCTCCGTTCACATATGTTCCTGATTTTGAATTTGTATCAGTTATAAACCAGCCTTTTTTCCTGCGCGATATGACGGCGTGCGCACGCGAAGCAAGCTGACTGCTCAGCTGAACATCACAGCTTCGGCCCCGTCCGAACGAAGTTTCATAAGTTGTAAGGAGAATACGCGACTCGTCAAATTTATTAAGCAGTATTGCTTTCGGTCTGCCCGCAGGTCTCATGGAATAAAGAGAAATAAATGAACGCACGATGATAAAAACCGCAATCAATGAAAGCAGTACTTGCGGAACATACAAAAGCAGTTTCATTTTCTTTCTCCTTCCTTTTATGAAGAATGCATTTCCTGTTATCTTTTCGGTACGGATTTATAGATAAGCGGAATAGCAGTAACAATTGCCGCCCATATGGCGGAATAAATCATTATATGAAGCGAGCCTATGGAGTCTATGCTCCCCGCCAAACCAAAAACAGCCGTAATCAAAAATCCTATAAGCATGGAAACATACTGAAGGATCTTCAAAAACTTAAACTGGCTGTCCAAAATGGAACAAGCTGAAATCTGTCTCATAAACGTTACCGCGTCTCCGTTATTTACGAGCTTTGCTTCGTTCTTGACAGGCTTGGCGGTTTTCTCTGCATATATTTGATTCGCCCTGTTGCTCATAACAACCATTGAATTTTCCGGCATATCAAAAATGTAAGAAAGGAATTCCTCATCTATATTGGGATCGGATGTACTCACCAGAATATGAATACATCCCGCCTCCAGGCGCTGAAATTCCCATTTCATTTCTTCATCCGCCAGATAACATAGCGTAAACATTGCGCAAGCTGTGCCGTCGATGGAAAGAAACAGCACTTTTTGATTCTCCCTGCATCGTTCCTCATAATTCACTTTTGGAGGAATCATAACGCCGTGTGCTTCCATCATTTTGGCTGTTCCCAGCAACACCTTTCTGTCAAAAATCCAGCCGGAAATTCCGAGCCGGTCTTCATATGCAACATCCATAGTTTTTGGAATATAGGAAGCGACGTTTTCAACTGCCTGCAAAAAAACCTTTTTGACTGCGCAATCCGTTTCACGCAGTATGCTTGCCGCATAAATCAGCGCATCATCAACGGCAAAGCCTCTGAAAACGTTCATCCCTTTAAGTACACAGCAGCCGTTTTCGGCAAAAATATCACTTTCTTTAATAATAACCGCTTTTGTATTTGTCGCGTCGCTGACTGCGTCAAATCCGCATATTGCTCCACGCTCTTTGGCAAGTTCCGAATCGGCTTTTTCAAGCGCCTTGTTGAAGCACAAAACATTTGCCGCAGGAGCAGACATAAGCACAGCCGCTGTAAATACGCTGAGTGCATTCATAATATCCCATGTTATAAAATAAGAAATAACCGCAGTAATGAGCGATGCACCGAAAGCTATGTACGCCGTTTTCTTCGCCATATCGTCCGCAGGATCGGCTGCATAAGAGTTAACAAGAAATTTTGTTGCGAATTCGGTAGGCACATTATAACGTATATCTTTATCGGGCAAATCGACGCCTCTTGAAATCTCCTCCGCTTCACTCTGCACAGTTACAGCGGCGACCGAATATTTTGATTTGTTTTTAGCACTAACGCTCCTGAATGTTTTTTGAATCCGCCCCATCATTGCGTCTTTCCCCATACAATTCAACAACAGAAGCAGCCCTGCCGCAGGCGCATATATATGCGCTGCAATCATAGATTCCTCGCTAAAAGCGACGGCAGTAATGCCCTGAATGAACGCAAATAACAGCCCTACGCTTATCATGCTGTCTCCGCTCGGTTTGAGTGAAAACAGTGCCGCAAAACCTTTGATTATTGCGGGCGCACAAATTACGCTCATCAAAAAAAGGACGGACAGATTGATGATAATAAACATTCTTTCATTCGACGTTCCCATTCCGAAATCCGGAATGATGCCGAGGCTGAGTATACCTGTTACCGCAAGAACCGCTTCCAGTAAAAAAGAAGCTAACATTCTGCGACGGTATTTTTTTCGGAGCTCACGCAGTTCTATATATACAGCTCTTGAATCCGCCGCTGAATTGAAATCCACAATTTCGTCTATAACCGGCGTCTCTTTAGGGGGAGCATAGGTTTTGCTCACATCGGAATATGTTTCCAATTCAGACGTATTTTCCCGTTTTTTGGTATACTCTTTTTCAAACGCAAAACCATTTATAATCTTTTCTCTATTTTGGTCAAGTTGCCTTTCAAGCTCATCTTCGCTGATTTTTTCTATTTCGTCACTCTCAAAACCCTCAAGCTTAATCTGCCCCTCGATGTTTCCGGTATGGTTTTTATCAGTCAGAATGATATTTCGGTTTGCCGGTGCGTTAATAATCGTCTTTCCAGCATTCACACTGTCCGAAATATGTGCCTCAACGGAAGATTCCGGGATTTTAACGCTTACCGTCTTTATTATGCCCGTATCAAGATGTTTCTGCTCCTTTTCTTCTATATACTTATTATAGGCCTTTGTCTGTATGTCTTCCTTATCGCCCACGATTTTTTCTTTTTTAGACAGGATATTATACTGCCTGGGAGACGGAACGGAAACAACAGGCTCCGTCTCATTCTTCATTTCGGCAGGAGGCTTAATGGTTGCATTTTCACCAATCAGTTCGTCCGCCTTTCGGATAACTCCTGTTCTCGTGAGTTTGATTTTCCTGCGCTTATCATCGGATTTCTGTTCCGAACGGAACGCTTCCTTAACCGCAATGTCTATTTTATTTTCAGATTTTGTTGGGCTTATGCTCTCTGCAATTTCTTCCGCAAAATGCACTCGTTTTCTTTTGATGTCCGATGGTTCTTCGCCGTTGTGCCGCGTCCGCACGCTGTAATTTTCTCCTTTATCAGCCGACCCGGAATCCTCAACATCCCCGGCCGGGCGTTTTTGCTTTTCGGGAATTTTATTTTTAGAAATTTCAGCCGAATTATTTTGCCGCGAATCAACGTTTTCAAATGCGGAAATTTCAGTCCCTGTACTCTTTTCTTCCCTGGAAATATTCTCCCGACCTTCATTGCCGATAATTTTATTCACCCGGCTGATTATATCGGAAGCGCACTCTGTTTTATTCTGTTTTGTTTCATCCGTTGAAGCAACAATTTTATCAGAATGGCTTGTTTTTCCGCCATTCCCGAATGTATAAATATAAGGTTCCCTGTTTTTCAGGCTGTTTGCTTCTTTTAATATTTCTTCCACGGAATAAGATTTCTTCTCACTCATATTATCCTCTGACTATCTGCTTTTAGATATTTGATACATTACAATACCCGCAGCAACCGACGCGTTCAACGCGTTTATTTTTCCTTTCATCGGAATGCTTACCGTAAAATCACATTTTTCTTTAACCAGTCTGCCTACGCCTCTGCCTTCACTGCCTATGACCAATGCCGCGCCGCCCGAATAATCAGGTTCGGTATAATCGGTTCCATCCATATCCAGACAGTAAAGCCAGATATTTTCTTTTTTCAGCAAATCCATCGTCTGCACAAGATTGGATACTCTTGCTACCGGCACATATTCAACGGCTCCCGCGCTCGTTTTTGAAACAATTCCCGTGAGAGCGGCGCTTCGCCTTTTCGGAATAATGATTCCGTGCACGCCGCTTGCCTCTGCAGTCCTGAGTATAGCACCGAGATTATGCGGATCTTCGATTTCATCGCATATAACAATAAAAGGAGCCTCATTTTTTTCTTTCGCGGCCTTCAGTATATCCGACACCTCTGCATATTTGTGCGGCGCACAGAAAGCTGCAACGCCCTGATGATTTTTTCCGCACATATAATCCAGCTTTTTCGGATCTGTTTCCTTAATCGGAATCCCTTTTTCTCTGCCCTGCGCAATAATTTTGCCGATACTTCCGTTTCGGTTTCCGCGCGCCACGAAAATCTGATTCAGCTCTTTTCCTGCTTTAAGCGCCTCGTTCAGCGCCTGCCTGCCGATAAGTAAATCCGTGTTTTCTTTTCTATCGTTTTTATTTTCCATAATTCCTCTGCCGCCGATTTAAATATATAAAATTATATCATATTTTCATATATAAAAAAAGATATTATTTAGAGCAAGTGTAATAAATTTATCCTTTCCATACAGAATATAATTTGACAAAATGAACATATGCCCTTAAAATGTTAGTATAAAACCAAAAGCGCAGAACCGTATAAGCGCCGATTTTTCTGAAAGGTAAGATAAAATGAAATGTTTAAAATGCGGTTCGGAAAATTCCGAAAATGCTTTTTTCTGCAATAACTGCGGAACAAATCTTAAAAATATTTCCGTAAATCCAAATCCGGGTTCTGCGGTGAAAATCCCTGCCGGAAAAAAGCCTAAGATGATAAGAGTGAATTTAGCCTCCGCAGAAAAAACGGCAGATTCTGAAAATTGTGAAACTTCGATAGAAGTTTTCCCCGTTTCCGAATCCGTTCCCATGGATGGGGCTCTTAAAACGAATGTGCCCATAGCAACGCCAGAAAGCACAAAATATGCGGAAGAGGCTGATAATAAACGCCTGGATCGCATATACAGACCGATGAGAAAAAGAGACTGGCTTGCAGTTTTCGTGCTTTGCGCAATTCCTGTTTTGAACATAGTTATGCTCTTTATATGGTCATTTTCGCCCAATGCCAATAAAAGCAAAAAAAGCTACGCACAGCTTGTGCTCATCATTACCGGTATTACCGTGTTGCTTTTAACTGCCACCGCTTTTATCCTCTGGTCAGTATTCGGAGATGACCTCCTTTCATCTCTTACCGCAACATTTTTATAAGAAACAGGATTAAGTTTATCCTTTATCTGAATCAATCCTTAAAAAAAAGAGTCCGATGCGGACTCTTTTTTTTAATATTTCCTGTATAGGATAAGTTCCCTTCAAAACGCCGATACGGAATCTTCCGGCAATGTTGCACAATAACTTTTCTCAGCAACGGGTTACATCCATTTGTTAAATGGATTTCTTTAAACAATTTTTTTCAAAATTTATAAGCGCTTCATTAACCATTTCGGATGAGGACTCTCCAAAGAGCGAATTTTTAATCCCTCCCGTCAGCCTGTGGCACGGAATCGCTATGATAATCTTATTATTTGCGGCTGTCCTGCCTATTTTAGACGCCGCACGTCCATCCCCGATTTTTTCCGCTGTTTGCTTAAACGTCTGCGTTGTTCCGTACGGTATTTTACAGACAGCGGAAAAAACCTCTTTTTCAAAATCCGTACCACCAATACGAACGGGAAACGAAAACTCCTGCAAATCACCGCTGAAATACTTTTCAAATTCCGATTTTGCTGTTCTTGTTGTTTCGTTTTCCGTATATGTTTCGGGCGGGTCGGTAACGAGTTCCGCCCTTATAACGGCACTTTCATCAGCGCAGATTTCAATGTAGCCTAACGGCGATGAATATATACTTTTGTAAAACATTTTAATAATACCTGATAAGAGAAATAAGCTTTCCTAAAATCATAACTTCGTCCGCGATGATAGGTTCGTAAGAATCATTTTCCGGCTGAAGCCTGAAATGCCCGTTTTCTTTATAAAACGTTTTTACTGTCGCCTCATCCCCGAGCAGGGCGACAACAATATCTCCGTTTTCAGCAACGGGCGTGCGCTCAACAATCGCAATATCCCCGCTGAAAATTCCCGCGTTTATCATGCTTTCGCCGCGCACCTTCAACGCAAACAAGTCGGACGTGAGCGCTTTCGGACCGTTATACGGAATATAATCCATAATATCCTCAAACGCAAGCACAGGCTGACCTGCTGTTACCGTTCCGAGCAAAGGAACAGAACTTACATTTTCTGCAACGCCGTTGATTCTGATACTGCGTTTATGCATGGGATCTCTGGTAATATATCCCTCTCTTTCAAGTGCGTCAAGCCCTGCCTGCACGCTTGAAGTTGAACTGAGACCCACCGCTGCACCTATTTCGCGCACCGTAGGAGGAATGCCTTCCATTGCGCGCTCTCTTAAAAAATCATATATCTTCTTTTGTGTTTTGCTTATACCCATGAACGACTCCTTGTTTTATTTCTCTCACATCTGCAGAACAAACAAATTGGCAGTTCTGATTATGCAGGGTTAACCAAATAGGGAGAAACGCCTAAGGGCGTTTCTATAAGGAAGATTTGCCTCTCAAGCACACTGATTTGACGCAGGATTGTGTTAAAATACGCACAATCCGCAAGAAGCTCTGCGTTTTTGCCTTGTTCTGCCAGACTCTGTTCCACAAAAACTTCTTTTCAAAACCTTTTCCTTATCCGGCTTAACCTAATTATAACACAAACATTTGTAAAAATCAAACATTTGTTCGAAAAATGTTATATTTTATTTATTGAAACGACCCGTTCCGATTTTTAAACCGGCGATTTGCTCCATAAAAGCATAAAATTCAGCGGAACTGCTGTTCATCGCCTGCGAAGCTTTTATATTTTTTTTCACGTTTTTCGGATTCAGAATGATATGTATACAGCGCTTTATATAATAGAATGGCAGAAGTAAAGTATGTTTTGAAGCCGCCGGATACAGTTCCACAATCGTGCTTTTAGGCACAAAAATCATCCGCATAATATACTGAAATCTCGCAAAACGGATGCTCTTTGATGAACTTCGGTCGTTTACCGAATCGAAAGCCGCCTTTTCGCTGTTAATATAATCAAAACTATTCGCAATAAACTTTTCCATATATGCGATGTGGTCGCTGTATTCGCCGTTTCCGAACCAGTATGCCGCACATTCTGTCATCAGCTTGTAAAATTTGAGAAGGCCGAACTTTTCGAGAACTTGTTCTATTTTCCCGAAATCAGGCTTTCTTACTTTTTCAAAAATATATAAATCCAAAATAGATTTAATACCGAAACCGCGAAACTGAAAATGCTTTGCAGCATGCATAATCAGCTGAATATAAAAATCCTCATCGTTCAAGAAGTACAAATCTTCTGTATTATCATCTCTGTACGCGCGGGACAGTACATCACTGAAATATTCGCTCCACTGCACATCTTCATCAAATATTTTACTGTGAAGCTCAACATACATAACGGGGGGTTTGCAGAAAACGTCTTCAAGCACCTTTTCATCATGCCACGCCGTGCAAACATACCCGAGCTTTTCCATTTCAGTTTTTACCCTTTCAGGCTCGGAAGTCTGATAATATATGTCTATATCTCCCATTGAACGCATACAAGAAAGAGGATAAAGGCTTTTCAGAACAATGCCTTTAAACGGTAGCAGTTCAACGCCTGATTTTGTCAAAGCATTTACTATTTTTTTGTATTCCTCAAGCTGTATACTGTCTTTAGAAATCGCTTTAAAATAAATCTCTTTCCAGCGTGCCGAAGTTTGCCTGGGCACATCGGGCTTGAGTTTCTTTGCCGCCATATAAACGGGGACTTCCACACTGTGGTTATACGAAAAATCAATAATATCGTCCCATCTGCAAAAATCCGGAATTTGTTCCGGCATTTCTCCGCTTATTCCGCATTGCAGAAGATGAATAAAATACTGAAATGTCGTTTCAAAATTTTTCATTGCAGATTAGTCCTCAAGAAATTTAGCAATCAGCGAGGGCCCGTGCTCAATATATATGCCCGTTTTTTTTGCGCTTTCCTCGTTGATGGATTCCACTCCGCCTGCTTTCTCGCCGTTCTTATGATAAATCATATACGGAACGGGCGTACGCGAATGCGTTCTCGTAACAATAGGGGTAGGGTGGTCAGGCAAAATCATCATTTTGTAGTCGTCATACTGCTCCAGTCCTTTTTTCAATATAGGCAGAACAATTTCATCAATCAGTTCAATTGCGCGAACTTTGTTTTCCGGCTCGTTCCTGTGCCCGCATTCATCCGGAGCTTCAAAATGAAGATATACAAAATCATGATTTTTGAGAAGCTCCACTGCGCATTCCGCTTTCCCCTTGAAATTGGTGTCTATATATCCTGTTGCACCTTCTACCTCCGGAACCGTCATTCCCGCGCCTTTGCCGATGCCTTTAAGGAGGTCAACGGCGCTTACAACCGCACCTTTTTTGCCATGCAGTTTTTCGAATGACTCAAGCATGGGCTTCTTGCCCTCTCCCCAAAGCCAAATGGAGTTTGCAGGTTTTTTACCTTGTGCAATCCTTTTTTTGTTTACAGGATGATTTTTAAGAAAATCGTAAGATTTTTTCATCATATCTATCAATCCTGACGCATTGCCGGACTCCGAAAGATATGGACCGATTACTTTGCTCGAAATATCATGCGGAGGCGTCATATTTCCGAGTTCGGTTGTTCCGTTTGCCCAGATTAGGCAATGGCGGTAGCTTACCCCACTGTAAAATTTAAATTCTTCACTGCCGAAATGTTTATCTATGTCTGCAATAATTTCCGCCGCTTCTTCGGTGGATATGTCCCCTGCACAGTAATCAACCATGGTTTTATCTTCATAATTATCTTCATCGCTCAAGGTTACAAGATTGCATCGCAGAGCAATATCACTTTCTTTCATATTAACGCCGATTGAAAGCGCTTCGAGAGGCGAGCGCCCCGTATAGTAAATTTGAGGATCATAGCCCATAACGCTGAGATTCGCAACATCGCTTCCGGGTTTGAGTCCGTCCGCTACTGTTTTGACTATACCTACTTCTCCCCTTTGTGCCATATAGTCAAAATTCGGTTTTTTCGCCATCATCATTGGCGTTTTGCCGTGCAGTGCGGGCACCGGTTCATCTGCCATGCCATCATAAAGTACAACAATATATTTCATAATACCCTCCGAAAAATAATTCTTATAAAAATTATTTTAGCACATATATATTGTTATTGCAAAATAAAAAATTTTGTGATAGAATACTAAGGAAATCGGAGGGAATCTATTCGGCACAACAAAAAAACGAGGTGTGGCTCAGTTTGGTAGAGCGCTGCGTTCGGGACGCAGAGGCCGCAGGTTCAAGTCCTGTCACCTCGACCAAAGAAAGCAGTTTTTCAACTGCTTTTTTATTATACGCAAAACGTTCTCAAATAACGCTGTTATGCGGTTTTTGCTGTTTTGAAATTTTCAATATATTTTCAGGATATATAGAAATTATTTAAAATAAGCCAACTATAAACTAACTCTTTGCTTTGCAAAACATCGCAGTTTTATATTAACAAATAATGCTTGCCGTGTATCGAAAGTGTGTTTAACTTAAAACCTTGTTTTCAATAAATTTGTTTAGTATAATTGACATTAGAATAACATTAAAGCGAGGATACATATATGGCAAGAGGAATTATTTATTGTATGACAACTATTGTTCCAGGGCTGGTAAAGATAGGAAAAACAGGTTCTGATAACTTTGAACAGCGTATGTATAATTTAGAACACAATGGTTATGTTCAGGTAGTAGGATTAAAGAGAAAATTCGCTATTGAGGTTGATGACTATGATGAAAAAGAAGTTTTACTGCATGATATTTTCAGTAAAAGTAACGTTGGCAATACAGAGTTATTTGCAATAGATGTAGATTTAGTTGTTCAATTATTATCGTCTTTTGACGGTAAGCAAATATATCCCGAAACCATGACGAAAGAAGAAGTATTTTATACTGCAACTGACGAAAGAACGGCAAATGTTAATAGCGTCAATAAATATACTGTTCCTGACGGAGAATATTACTTATATGAAAACAATAGAAAATATGGCATTATTCAGGCTAAAATGAAGGTTGTGGATAATAAATTTATTGTCCTTAAGGGAAGCACTTGTTTACCATGTGATAAAAAAGATATGCCCAATATTAAGAAAACAGCACCTGTAAAAAATAATATACTTCAAGAAGATGTTAAGTGTAATTCACCATCAACTGCAGGATGGGTTGTTTTAGGTACAAATAATAACGGTTGGTTTAAATGGAAGAATGCAGATGGTTGTCCTCTTGATATTTATCGAGTGGACAATAACGACTGAATCTTTTGATTTTAATAGAGGGTTTAATAGTTATACGCATTGTTGCACAAGTAACAAAAATAAAAAGAAACCCTGTAAAGAAGGTGCAACTTAGGGATTTACGAAAACAAGTAAATTTCAACCGGCACTCTTCAAGCGGAGCGTAAAAATCAAGACCGTGCCGAAGGATTGAACCTTTAGCATGGTCTTGATTTATGCCCTGAATTGAACAAAAACAGCTTGAAATATTTGTCTGCATTTTTTTGAAAATGACTTGCTATATCCGTAGTTTAGAGCGAATATGTGTACTACCGAAAGGGAAAACAAAGAAAACGGAGGACACGAAAATGATAGCAACCAACTACGGAAACGGGTACAAATTCAAAGCCATCATGGAGCGAGCGCAGCAAGGACACCGTCAGCATTCAGGCAAAGGAATACCACACAATATCAAAAGCGGAATGAACATCGGCAGCGAATACCGCTTTATCCGTTTTTCGTATCAACCTTAGGCCGCATTGTTTTTATCAGCACAACCGAAAGAACTCGATTTTTTTGCTATGTTCCTAAAATTTATAACTATTCATCTATACAAAAAACCCGGATGTTTCACGCATCCGAGCTTTTATAATTTGAATACCGGTTTATATTTGTGTAAACGCCTTGCGTACCATCAATTAAAACCATTCTCCGAGTGCATAAACACAATATCCGTCCGGGTTTAGGAGTATTTTCCCGCCGTTTGGTTTATCCCCGAGAAAAACAAACGGATTCTTCCATTCTTCGGGCAGTGTTACCACTCGGTTTTCCTTCCCTCTGTTTACAGCTATGAGGATTTTATCTCTGCCCCTTTCACGGATATAACAAAGCGTGTCTTCATCCGTAGGCACAAAAACAATATTTCCGTTCTTTAATGCCGTACATACCTTACGGAGATTGCCGATTCTCTTATACCAGCCGATAAATTCGAATTTTTCTTTTCCCCAGGGATAGCACAAGCGGTTAAACGGATCGCTGTAACCTTCCATCCCGGCTTCATCACCATAGTATATACTTGGAACTCCGGGGAGCGTAAACTGAATAAGTGTGGCTATCTTTAGGCGTTTAAATCCGATTTCCCACTCCTCTTCTGATAAATGCTGCCCGTTCTGCCATTCGCGGTCTTTGCCTGTGCTGTCTTCCCCTGCAAGGCGCGTAATAATTCTCGGTGTGTCATGCGTTCCAAGCATATTCATCAAAGAATGAAGTACAGCAGGCGGATAATTCTCAATAACCGAAAGTATCGTATTTCTGAACGCTTCACTGCCGCCGTACCTTATAAATTTAATAATTGCTTCGCAAAACGGATAATTCATAACGCTGTCAAGTTGCTTTCCCAAAAGATATTTGCGCCTGGAGCCATAGCTTATCTTATTTGTAGCGTCTTCCCAAACCTCGCCCAGAATCAGTGCGTCTTCATCTTCTTCTTTCACCGCTTCTCTGAACTTTTCAAGAAAAACATCGGGAAGCTCGTCGGCAACATCGAGTCTCCAGCCTTTTATTCCTGCTTTCAGCCACTTGCGTGCAACGCCGTTTTTGCCTGTAATAAATTCTATAAAATCTTCGTTGTCCTCGTTAATTTCAGGCAATAGTTTTATTCCCCACCACGCCTTGTAATCGTCCGGCCAGTTATTGAATTTAAACCAGGGATAATACTTTGACTCTTTTGAATTATACGCACCCGGTTCATCTTTATAGCGATTATACATATTAAAATAACGGCTGTCCTGACCGACATGACTGAAAACACCATCCAGTATGATATGAATACCGAGTTCTTCCGCTTGTTTGCAAAGATGCTTTAAATCTTTTTCATCTCCGAGCATACCGTCGATTTTCATATAATCGGCAGTATTATATCTGTGATTTGCATGCGCTTCAAAAATCGGGTTTATGTAGATACACGTAACTCCGAGATTTTTGAGCATTGGGAGTTTTTCCTCTATGCCTTTGAGATTGCCGCCGAAATAATCGTTGTTTTTCACAATGCCGTTTACCGGGTGCCATTCGGGTATGCCGTCGTAATCGGTGCGTACAACGCGGTCTGTATACGGATTTTCAACTCCGTTTTCCCCTATTGCAAATCTATCGGGGAAAATCTGATAGATAATACCGCCGCGAAGCCATTCTGGCACTTTAAAATCCTTATCATAAACCGTTATTTGCCAATCGGTTCCGTTCCAGCCGAGTTGCCCGCACGAATCATAATCCCGCTTTGTGATAAACCCGTTGCTGTAAGGCACGCGGTATTCAAAATGATACCAGTAAATCTGCGGTTTTTCCGGCGTGTAATCAATGCTCCACCATTCGTAATCGTTTCCGCACATACCGTCCCATTTCATCTCTATGTATTCGGAGTCATTATAATCCGTATGAATCACAAGTTGCGCTCCCTCACATACATAATACCTCGGCATACAAATTCTGAGCGTAACGGTTTCGCCCGCTTTTAAAGCGCGGCAGATATTTTTATAAGCTGTATCGTGAGAATTATAAAACTCCATGTTTCCTCCGTTTTATAAGGCGAAGGACGCCGAAGCCGATACGGTTTTGACGACCTCCCTCCACCTTCGTTTGTTTCTTCTTTCCGCCGGGAATTATTTAAACTTATGCTTGCGCAGTTTTTTTATGTCCGAAAGATTATAAGGCGTTGTCTGATAAACAAAATAGTTAAGCCAGTTGCTATAAAACAACGTGGCGCAACTGCGCCAGTTGACAATCGGTTCTTTCCTTTCATCGTTATCGGGAAAATAATTTTTCGGGACGGCGGTATCAAGTCCGGCCGCTTTGTCACGCAGATATTCGTTTTTCAATGTATCTCCGTCATATTCAAAATGGCCCGTCACGAAAATCTGCCTGCCCCGTTTGCTTGCAGCACAAAGCACACCTGCTTCATCGCTCGATGCCATAATCCGCAGTGATTCGATTTTCTCAAGATCTTCGCGTTTTACTGCGGTATATCTTGACTGCGGAACGTAAAACTCATCGTCAAATCCGCGGAACAAAATTGCATTTTTCCTTTCAAGTCTGTGTTTGTACAGCCCGAAAAGCTTTTCCGGCAGTTCATATTTCCCCACTCCGTAATGATAATACAGTCCCGCCTGGGCACCCCAACAGATATGCAGAGTGCTTGTTACATGGCTTTTGCTCCATTCCATAATTTCGCACAGCTCATCCCAGTATTCAACATCTTCAAACTCCATCTTCTCAACGGGAGCTCCGGTGATAACCATACCATCGTACTTTTTTTCTTTGATTTCATTGAATGTTTGATAAAACGCAAGCATATGGTCCTCGGACACATGGGACGCTTTATGAGAAGCAGTCTGTAAAAATTCCATTTCAACTTGCAGAGGGGAATTCCCCAGCAGTCGTACAAGCTGAGTCTCTGTTTCTATCTTTGTAGGCATTAAATTCAAAAGCAATATTTTAAGCGGCCGGATATTCTGCGTAATCGCCCTGGTTTCCGTCATAACAAAAATATTTTCTTTTTCCATCTGCTTTGTCGCCGGCAGATTATTCGGTATTTTTATCGGCATTTTATTTTCCCTTTTTATTCTTTTATATCCGCTGATATAAGATATAAATATGCCGCGGATTATATAATTTTATATTGCTTTGTTTTGTCCTGCTCCGTGTGGGAACATAAACTCAACTGATGTTGCCACATGCTCCAAAACCGTCAAAAGCTTTGATTTAATGTATGTTTCATGATGTTATTATAACATAATAATTATAACACAATATAAAATAATATCAACTCCATCAACTCCGCATTTGCCCATATAAATTAAATTAAAGCGGTTATCATAAAGGTTTCCCTGTATTTATTATAAAGATATTTAAAATCCGATATCTTCCGTAAATCCATACCGATAAAAAAGGTAGGTATTTTAATGATTTCGGCAATTCCGTTCCCGAATTTGGATTCCTCACTCTTTTCACTACAGGAGTCGGATTCAAGCCCGGAACAGGCGCACAATACCCTGCATATTGTTTCGCTTCGGTCATTACCGCTATCAAAAAAGTCTGCATAAGATATTTTATTGCCCTCTGCCTTAACGATGTATACAGTTCTTGCGCGGAATTTTTTCAAATACCTTGCAATCGGCAGAAACGCTTTCTTTCGCAGATCAAATTCGGTGTCGGCTCTTTTCCCGGAACACATGTATGGAATCACAACAATGCTTTTTCTCTCCATTGCCGCCTTGATTCTTACGCCTTCCATTTCGCCGTTGACGGAAACCGACGATAAAACATCTTCAATAAATTTAACCAGCATAAGAGAGGCCATCCACTCCCTTTCGGTGAAGCCAGCCAAATACACGGCGGGCCGTTCCCCGTTTCCGTATTTCAGAGCGGGTATGCAATTATTGATTAAAAATATTTCCAAATCTTCATATCGGTTTTTCAGCTCAAATATCGTGTCCCACAGTGCGGACATAAACATGATAATCCCTCCGTATTTCTCAAGCAGTAGTGAAAAGGCGTTCCCTGCACCCGAAAACAGCAGTTTTTAATTTTCTTTAATTTATATGGAAATCCTCTCGTCTTTATGTTAAAATATTTTAACAGAGTTTTTCCTCTGAAATAACGGAACGGTGCTTCATTTTGATAGAAAAAGAAAAATTTGTTAGAAATCTGAAAACGCACAAAGGGAAAATATTAACTTTCCGCGAGGACGAGGTGATTTGTCCGAACGGCAAAACAAGCGTGCGTGATGTTATAGACCATAACGGCGGGGTATGCGTTGCCCCGATTACGGAGAACGGTGAACTTCTGTTTGTACGTCAATACCGTTATTCTTATGATGAAATACTGCTTGAACTCCCCGCGGGAAAATTGGAAAAAGACGAAACCGAATCTCCACTTGCGGCAGGCATACGCGAACTTGAAGAGGAAACAGGAGTAAAAGCCGATACTGTTATAGACCTCGGCATATTCTATCCCACTTGTGGTTACTGCAATGAAAAAATATATCTGTTTGCCGCGGCAAACCTACACTACGGCGCACAAAATCTTGACCCCGATGAATATATTGAAACCGAGAAAATTACCGTTAACAAAGCGGTTGATATGGTTATGCGCGGAGGAATCAAGGACGGCAAATCCATCGCGCTGATTTTAAAGATAAACGAACTTATCAAAAACGGCGGACTGAAAATCTGAAACCCACAGGCAAAACCTCAGTTCACTTAATCAACCAAAAGGCGAGGAATGTATGACTAAAAAAGAAAGAGCATATTTAATTGTTGAAAAGATGAAAGAACTGTATCCTGATGCCGCATGTTCCCTGAAATACAAAACGCCGCTTCAGCTTTTAATTGCCGTTATTCTTTCCGCACAATGCACGGATGCAAGGGTAAATCTTGTTACCCCGGCACTGTTTGAACGTTTTCCCTCGTTGGAAGATTTTTGTGAAGCAGACGCAGAAGAAATAGGAAAATACATACATTCCTGCGGTTTTTATAATTCAAAAAGCAAAAACATTCTTGCTATGTGCAGAATGCTTAAAAGCGATTTCGGCGGAGAAGTACCCGATAACATAGATGATTTGGTCAAGCTTCCCGGCGTAGGCAGGAAAACCGCAAACCTGATATGCGGCGACGTTTACGGTAAGCCGAGCTACGTTGTAGACACACATATGATAAGAATAAGCCGGAGAATGGGAATTGCAGAATTAGATAAAAACGAAAGCAATCCCGCCCCTAAAATAGAAACACAGCTCAGAAAAGTACTGCCGCCGGAAGAAAGCGGTGCATTCTGCCACAGAGTTGTGCTTCACGGGCGCGCACTTTGCACCGCGCGTAAAGCAAAATGCGAAGAATGCGGACTTAACGAATTATGCCTTAAAAAGTTCAAATAAATAATCTTTGCCGGCAAATATAAACGGAGGAAACTATGAGTTCGCCTTTAGCAGACAGAATACGGCCGCATGAGCTTGACGACATATGCGGTCAGCAGCATTTAATAGGAAAAAATAAACCGCTGAGGAATATCATTGAAAACGGAAACATTCCGAATATGATATTCTACGGTCCGTCCGGAATCGGAAAAACAACAGTAGCGGAAATTATTGCAGCGAAAACGCATAAGCGCTTACATCATCTGAACGGCACGAACGCCTCAACCAAGGATATCCGCGATATTGTTGATGAGCTAGACACAATGCTCGCTCCCGACGGCGTGCTTTTGTATCTTGATGAAATTCAGTATTTTAACAAACGCCAGCAACAAAGTCTTCTCGAATATATCGAAAACGGCAAGATAACGCTTATCGCTTCAACAACGGAAAATCCTTATTTCTATGTGTATAACGCGGTTTTGAGCCGATGCACGGTTTTTGAATTTAAACCGCTGACCCCGGAGGATATACTTCCCGTAACAGAACGTGTGTTCAAAATAATGAGCGATGAAAACGGAGTAGAGTTTGAAATTGAAAACGGCGTGAAAGAGCACATCGCCAAAGCCTGCTCCGGAGACGTCAGGAAAGCGGTTAACGCCTGTGAACTTTGCTTTTTATCTTCGGTTATGGAAGGACGAAAATGCAGAATAAGCCTTGAAAACGCAAAAAGCCTTACACAGAAAAGCAATATGCGCTTTGACCGCGGAGGAGACAGTAATTACGATACGCTTTCCGCATTTCAGAAATCTATGAGAGGGTCAGATCCGGACGCCTCCGTTCATTACCTCGCCCGTCTGCTCGCTGGCGGTGATTTAATCGGCGCGTGCCGCAGACTTATGGTGTGCGCCTGTGAAGATGTGGGCCTCGCATATCCGCAGATTATATCGATTGTAAAATCTGCTGTTGACATTGCCTTGCAGGTAGGAATGCCCGAAGCAAGAATCCCGCTTGCAGATGCAGTCATACTCGTTGCAACAAGTCCGAAAAGCAATTCAGGTATCTGCGCTGTTGACGCCGCCCTGAACGATATATCGGCGGGAAAAGGAGGAGAAGTTCCGAATAATCTTAAAGACACCCATTATTCCGGAGCTGAAAAGCTCGGCAGAGGAACTGAATATAAATATTCGCACAGTTATCCAAATCACTGGGTTAAACAACAGTTTCTTCCCGATTCGCTTGCCGGTGTCCGATATTATAATTTCGGAGACAATAAAGTTGAACAAACGGCAAAATTATATTGGGATAAAATCAAAAACAATACAAAATGAACGAAAGCAAAAGGAATAAGGCTTCTTCGCCTTTAACGCGGTAAAGGGCAGTACTAGCCTGTCTGAGGGATCAGAGAGGATTGTAGCCCTCCGCTGATTTTGAAAAATTCCGTTGCCTTAGAGAGGACATTTTTGCTTAATTTTTCTGAAATAATTAATTTAATGCTTGCATTTATTTTATATATGTGGTATAGTATTTGACAGTAATGCAAAGGATGTAAATTCGGGAGCAGGTTGAAAGACCTGCTCCTTTATTACAGAATATATCTCGGAGGAAATATGGCAGAGAAAAAAAGCGGTAATACCGCCGCAAAGGTTTACAGTATCGCCGATCCCATTGCGGAAAAACTCGGACTTAGTATTTGGGATATACGCTATGTTAAGGAAGGCACCGAATGGTATCTGCGCGTTTTCATTGATAAAGCCGAAGGCGGCGTTGATATTGACGACTGTGTCAATATGAGCCATGCGCTCGACAAGCCTCTTGACGACGGCGATTTTATTCCCCATTCATACACTCTGGAAGTTTCCTCTCCCGGAGTAGAGCGTGAACTCACAAGAGAAGCGCATTTCACGGCTATGCTGGGAAGAAAAATCAAAATGAAACTCATCCGTCCGTTTGAAGGGCAGAGAGAATTCTGCGGAGTCCTTGAAGATTACGACGGCGGGAATATCATATTATCTTACGATAATAATCAAAAAATATGTGTTAATAAAAAGGAGACGGCTTGGATTCGTCTTGATGATTTTGGAGGAAACGACTAATGGATAACGAATTTTTTATGGCGGTTGAAGCTCTCGCGGCAGATAAAGGAATCCCCGTTGATTATCTGTACGACAAAATCGAAGTTGCGCTTGCCGCAGCAATGAGGAAAAACTACGGCGGCAATAAAGACAGAGACCGAGAAATGGTTTCATGCGTTATTAATCCCGAAAAACACACGATGGATATATGGGCAAACCTGGAGGTTGCTGAAACAGCAGAAGATGATACTCAGATTTCTCTTGAAAACGCGTTGAAATATGATAAAAACGCCTCTATAGGAGCCATTATCAAAAAGCCTATTGCTCTTTCGGAATTCGGCAGAATCGCGGCGCAGACGGCAAAGCACGTTATCCGTCAGGGAATCCGTGAGGCGGAAAGAAATCAGCAGATAGAAGAATTCCGCTCAAAGCAGGGCGAAATTGTGAATGCAAGAGTTGTCAGGATTGATTCCGTTAAAGGAAACGTTTCTCTTGAAATCGGCAAAGGTGAAGCGCTTCTTCCAAAGAAGGAACAGGTTCCCGGAGAACAGTTCAGAGAAGGGCAGATTATCAAAGTTTACATCGTTGATATCAGAGACAGCGAAAGAGGCGCAAAAGTTATGATTTCCAGAACGCATCCCGGATTTGTAAGAAGGCTTTTTGAGCAGGAAGTGCCCGAAATCAAGGATGGTCTTGTTGAAATCAAATCCGTATCACGCGAAGCTGGTTCCAGAACAAAAATCGCCGTTTATTCGTCCGACCCGGATGTGGATCCAATCGGTTCCTGCATAGGGCCGAAAGGTTCAAGAGTCAACACAATCGTGGATATTCTCGGCGGCGAAAAAATTGACATTGTCAAATACAGCGACGATCCCGTTGAATATATCAGCGCGGCGCTCGCTCCCGCAGACGTTATTACAGTAGAAATTGCGGAAGACGGCACGAAAACCTGCAAGGTTGCTGTGCCCGACGATCAACTTTCGCTCGCAATCGGAAACAAGGGGCAGAATGCGCGCCTTGCTGTTAAGCTCACCGGCTGGAACAAAATAGACATTAAATCGGAAACCGCTTTCTATGACGAAAAACTCGCCGCAGAGGAAGCGGCTCTCGAAGAAAACCCGGTCGAAACTCCTTCGGAAGAAGCAGAATCGAAAGAAAAAGAATAGAAAAAACAGGAAAGGATCGTAGCGTGAAAGAACGTAAAATCCCGGAACGTATGTGTATCGGCTGTTCAGAAAGCTTTGATAAACGCGTTCTTTTGAGAATTGTAAAAAACAAATCTGGTGAAATATTTATTGACGAAACAGGCAAAGCAAACGGACGAGGCGCATATATATGCCGTAACCGGGCATGCCTTGAAAAAGCCGTCAAATCAAATCGACTTGCCAAAGCTTTCGGTTGCAATATTCCCGATAGAATTTATGACAAATTAAGAGGTGAGATAGATGGCTGATAAGCTTCTTTCGTTCCTCGGTATTGCAAAAAGGGCAAACGCTCTGTGTATCGGACACAACCGATGCGCCGATGCCGTTAAAAGCGGCAAATCCAAGCTTTTGCTTGTTGCGGCGGATGCATCCGAAAGAGTTGAAAAAGAATTCCTGCATTTAACCGAGCTGAATAATCCGGGATGTCCCGTTATAAGGATAAATAAAACCATGATTGATTTAGGTTCCGCTTTGCCGAAAGCGTCAGGCATAATCAGCGTAAACGGCAGCGGTTTTGCAGACAGAATCATTGAATTAATTGAGGAGGATTGAATACATGGCAGTTGCACAACCAAAACATAAAGTGAATGAAATCAGCAAAGATTTTGCTGCCGACAGCAAAACGATTCTTGCGATTCTCGGCGAAATTTCCGCTGAACCCAAAAAATCCGTTTCAACGCTAACTCAGGAAGAGCTGGACTACATTTTTGATAAGCTCACGCAGAACAGCGCCGTAAAGGATTTCAAGGATTATTTCAATATGGCTAAACCTGTTGAAAAACCCAAAGAAACGGCAACAAAAACCGCAGAAAAAAAGAAATCCGGAAACGATAAGCCGAAAAAAGATGACAAACCCGCCGCACACAAGCCGTCCAACCCTCAGCCGTTTAAGAAAAAGGAAAAGAAAGAAAATAAATTCAAGGCAAAAACCAAGGGGGAATTTCGCACAATTGATACTCGTGTTTCTTCCGTTGATTTATCTAAATATGATGAAAAATATGAAGAGATGGGCGCTTCACGCCAGGTCAGCGACCGTACCTCCTCAACCAAACAAAAGCTGACCAAAAAATCCGGCAATAAATACAGGGGCAAGCAAGGCATTCACCGCCAGAGCGGAAAAAGAGAAACCGAAGCACAGAGAATGAGAAGGCTTGAAATCGAGCGTAAAAAGAAAAAACTCGTTATCAAAGTTCCCGAAGAAATCACAGTTTCGGAACTTGCCGCACTGATGAAAATTACTGCCGCAGAGGTTGTTAAAAAACTGTTTGCACTCGGAATGATGGTAACCATCAACGATACGATTGATTTTGATACCGCTTCGATTGTTGCGGAAGAACTTCATGTGCGCGTTGAAAAAGAAGTTGTTGTTACCATTGAAGAACAAATTATAGACGATACGGAAGACGAAGACGACAATCTTGTTCCGCGCGATCCGGTTGTTGTTGTAATGGGACACGTTGACCACGGTAAAACCTCTATTCTTGACGCTATACGCAAAACAAACGTTACCGAAGGTGAAGCCGGAGGAATCACCCAGCATATCGGCGCTTACAGAGTGAAGGTCAATAATCAGGAGATTACCTTCCTGGATACGCCCGGTCATGCAGCGTTCACGGCGATGCGGGCAAGAGGCGCCATGGCAACGGATATAGCCGTGCTTGTCGTTGCCGCCGATGACGGTATTATGCCGCAGACTGTTGAGTCAATCAACCATGCCAAAGCTGCAGGCGTAAGTATGATTGTAGCTATAAATAAAATAGATAAAGAAGGTGCAAATCCCGAACGTGTGCTCCAACAACTCACTGAACACGATGTTGTTCCCGAAGAATGGGGCGGCGACACAATCTGTGTTCCGGTTTCCGCAATTACAGGGCAGGGCCTTACCGACCTTCTTGAAACGATACTGCTTGTTGCCGAAGTTAAAGAGCTCAAAGCAAATCCTGACAGACAGGCAAAAGGCGTTGTTATCGAAGCCAGACTCGATAAAGGCAGGGGGCCTGTCGCAACGTTGCTTGTTCAGAACGGAACCCTGCATATCGGCGATATCGTTGTTGCCGGAACAAGTGTAGGTAAAGTAAGAGTTATGACAAACGAAAACGGAATGCAACTTAAATCTGCAGGTCCGTCTGTTCCCGTTGAAATCATGGGATTGGCGGAAGTTCCGCAAAGCGGCGATATCTTCAATGCCGTTTCCGATGAAAAACTCGCAAGGGAACTTGTTGAGCAGAGAAAGCATGACGCGAAGGAAGCCGTGTTCAACGCAATGAATAAAGTCAGCCTTGACAACCTGTTCTCCGCTATTGAAGAAGGCGAAATGAAATCGCTGAACATCGTAGTTAAAGCAGATGTTCAGGGTTCGGTTGAAGCCGTTAAGCAAAATCTTGAAAAGCTTTCAAACGATGAAGTTAAAGTCAACGTGATTCATGGTGCTGTAGGCGGAATTACCGAAAGCGATGTTATGCTTGCAAACGCTTCTAACGCTATAATTGTAGGTTTCAACGTTCGACCAGACTCTACCGCCAAAGAAAATGCCGAACGAGACGGCGTTGATATCAGAACATATAGAATCATTTATGACTGCATTGAGGAAATTGAAACCGCAATGAAAGGCATGCGTGCGCCAAAATACAAAGACGTTGACATCGGAAGCGCCGAAGTGCGCCAGACAATCAGCATTTCCAACGTCGGCACGATTGCGGGCTGTTATGTTACGGACGGCAGAATCCAGCGCGGCGGCAAAGTCCGCGTTGTAAGGGACGGCATAGTCGTTGCGGAGGATAATATGAAATCCTTGCGCAGATTCAAGGACGATGTTAAGGAAGTCGTTAAAGGCTATGAATGCGGCATCGGACTTGAAAAATTCAACGATATTAAAGAAGGCGATATACTTGAAGTTTATATCACCGAGGAGTACAGAGACTAATGGCAGGCTATAAATCGGAACGCGTTTCCGAAGATATAAAAAGAGAAATTATTTCCGTTATGCGGGAACTGAAAGATCCGCGCATTGCCGGGAAACTGCTTACGGTTGTCCGTGTTGACGTCTCGGGAGATCTTTCATACGTTAAAGTTTACGTTAGTTCTCTTGACGGTCTGGATTCTGCAAAAGAGGCGGTTAAAGGTTTGAAAAGCGCGCAGGGGTATATCAAGAACCGTATCGGAAAGGCGTTGCGCCTGCGAAAGCTCCCCGACCTCTCTTTCACTGCCGACAACAGCGTTGAACAGGGAATAAAAATAGCAAAGATGTTGAAGGATACGCATAATGAATAACACAGATTAAAAAAGAGGGATTGTTTATGCTTATAGATGCGGAAAGAACGGCAAAAATTCTGCTTTCAGAAGATAATATAATCATTCTTACACATGCTCATCCGGACGGAGATACCCTCGGATGCGGCTTTGCACTTCTGCGCGCACTGAAAAAGACGGGCAAAAAAGCCTGTGTGCTGAACAACGATGAAATTCACCCGAAATACTCCTATCTTTGGAACGGCATCAAACAGGATAACATAGATGAAGAAAAAGCTTTTGTTGTGAGCGTTGATATTGCAACGGAGGAACTGCTCGGAGATAATCTTCAAAAAAGATTCACAGGCAGAATCAAGCTTGCTGTAGACCATCATGGGTCAAACACACTGTTTGCTCAAAACGTTTATCTGGAGGCAGATAGCGCCGCTGCATGCGAAAACATGTTGATGGTAATTGAAGCGATGGGAATAGAAATCGATCCGGATATCGCCACCTGCATTTACACCGGCATTTCTACCGATACAGGATGTTTCAGATTCAGAAACACAACCGAACGCACCTTGCTTACTGCGGCAAAAATGATGCACGCGGGCGCCGACACCGAATATGTTAACGAAGTTATGTTTGACAGAAAAACGAGAGGCGAGCTCGAACTTGAAAGAATGGTTATCGAATCTATGGAATATGATTTTGACAATCAGCTTGCCATTGCTGTTATAACACAGAATATGTATGCTGAAAGCGGAACGGGGGAGGATGACTGCGATTCTATCGCTTCTCTTCCTCGCAAGATTGCAGGCGTCAAAATCGGAATAACAATCAAAGAGCGCAAGAACGGAACGTTTAAGGCGTCAATCAGAAGCAGGAAGCCTTATAACGCGTCGCTGATTGCACAGGAATTCGGCGGAGGCGGTCATGAAAACGCCGCAGGATGCAGATACAACGGTTCGCTCGAAGATTTCCAGCAAGCAATCAAAACCGTTGTGGCAAAGGTGCTTGAATGAACGGTATAATCCTGCTTGACAAACCTGCCGGAATAACGTCTTTCGGTGCAATTTCAGCCATGCGAAAAATTCTTAATATGAAAAAAATCGGGCACGCGGGAACGCTTGATCCTATGGCTACGGGGGTACTGCCTATATTGGCAGGCTCTGCGGCAAGGTTTCTCGAATATCTTCCGTGCTCAGATAAAAGATACACCGCGCTCATAAAACTGGGTTATGTTACCGATACGTTGGATACTACGGGAGAAATCAAAAAAATAAACAATGTCCATGTTTCTCTCGGGCAGATAGAAAGCGCCCTGGAAGCATTCAGAGGCAACATATCTCAGATTCCGCCAATGTTTTCCGCCGTGCAGAAAGACGGCGTAAGGATGTATGACTTAGCGCGGAAAGGTCTCGAGATTGACCGGGAATCAAGAAATGTTAAGATTTACAGCCTGAGGCTTTTGGATTACGATGTGCAAAATACTGAAATTACGCTCGATATCTCATGTTCCAAAGGCACTTATATAAGAACGCTTGCTTCGGATTTGGGTGAAAAGCTCGGATGCGGAGCTTGCCTGTCCGGTCTGCGGAGAACAATGGCATCCGGTTTTAAAATTGATAATTGTTACAGTCTTGAAGAATTAAAAGAATATGCGGCGGAAAACCGACTTGAAAAGCGCGTCATTCCGATAGAAGACGCGCTTGCGAAATATTCCGCCATATATGTAAGCGGCGCGCAGGCAAAGCGTTTCTCCAACGGCGGCGAACTTGATTTTAAACGCCTGAAAGAAAAATTTTTTGACGGCGAATATTATCGGGTTTTTGCGGACAACGGAGATTTCCTCGGACTCGGAAAGCCAGACTTTCAGTCTCAGGCACTGAAAGCAGCAAAAGTTTATGTAAAGTAAGGAGGAATCTGAATGTCGTCAATAGCGATGGGCAGTTTTGATGGTATTCATATTGCTCATAAAAAAGTGCTGGAAAACGCATGCCTGCAAAAAGGCGAAAAATCAATCTGCCTGACTTTCAGAGAGCATCCGGGAAAATGCCTGAACGGCAAAGCGCCTGCGGCTCTGCTCACAGCAGATGACGCATACAAAAAAATAATGCAAACGGGAATAGATGAAATCGTCTATCTTGATATGAACAAAATCAAAGATTATTCCCCGGAATGTTTTTTTAAAAAGATTTTGATAGAAAAACTCGACGCGAAATATCTTTCCTGCGGATATAATTATACGTTCGGAAAGAACAGACAGGGAACCACCAAGACGCTGATATCTCTTTGTAGCGGTAGCGGAGTAAAACTTAATATAACGGATGAAATTCAATATAAAGGCGAACCGATAAGCTCTTCCAGAATACGAAAAGCAATTGAAAACGGTGAAATCGAAGACGCGAATTCCATGCTCGGCTATGCTTTCAGCTATACTTCGACGGTTGTGCACGGAAAGCATTTGGGCAGACAGTTCGGTTTTCCAACAGCAAATCTGTATCTGAATGAAAGCCTTGTAACCCCCCGTTTCGGCGTATATACAAGCGATGTAAAAATTAACGGAAACATTTATTTCGGCGTTACAAATATAGGTACAAGCCCTACTGTGGGAGGAAAGGGCTGGAGAAGCGAAACCAATATTTTAAATTTTGACGAAGATCTTTACGGCAGAGAAATTACCGTTACACTTAAAAAATTTCTCCGCGCGGAAAAACGCTTCGCCGATAAAAACGAATTGATTGCCGCTATTCGGGCGGATATCAATAGAGCATGGGAGATTAAGGATGTTTGAAAAAGTAAAAGCGGTATTTTTTGATTTTGACGATACTTTGCAGTCTCGTGAAGGCGCTTTCCGCCTTTACAGCGACGGTTTTTTATCGAGATATTTCCCTGAAATCAAGGGAGAAGAAAAACAGCGGATGATAGATGAAATGGAAGAGCATGTTGACGGCGGATATAAATCCAGGGAAGCATACTGGCCGGAAATGATTGCGCTTTGGCATTGGCAGAACGCGCCGTCTCTGGAAGCGCTTACGGCTGATTTTAACGGGGAATTCGGCAAACATGTTGTTATGCTGGACGGTGCTGTCGACACAATTAAAGAACTAAAAAAAAGAGGCTATAAGCTCGGCATGATAACAAACGGGAACTCACTTCTTCAAAACAGGAAACTGGATACCGCAGGAATCAGGGATTTATTTGATATGTCCGTTGTTTCAGACGATATAGATATCTGGAAACCCGCGCCCGGCATATTTGAATACGCAATGAAACAGCTTGGGGTTACGCCCGAAGAATCGCTGTTCGTGGGCGATCACCCGATAAACGATATACAAGGCGCTCTGGGTGCAAAGATGAACGTTATCCGGATGAATTACGGTCAGTTTTACGGCTGTGAAACCAAAGGAACTGTTTGTATTGAGAAAATTCCCGAGCTGCTGAAACTTTTAAAATGAATTGGCAGAAGGGTTTTCAAGGATATTACTACTTGATCAATCCGTATCCTTTGTACGGCAGTTCAATAAATTTATAATATGCAAGGATGGATAGTGTAACGGCCTTCCGCGTCTTTCCACACATGGAAATTTAAGAATTAGCTGAAAGCCGCGGCTTATTTATCTTTGTTTATGTAAAAACTTTAAAGTTTTAAACGAAATGTATTGAAAACAAAAGAAAAGGGGAAATTGTATGCAGTTAACAAACGAATATCTGCTTTCCGTTCAGAAGAAAGCAGAAGAAAAGAACCCCGGTGAAAAAGAATTTCACCAGGCGGTAAAAGAAGTGCTTATGTCTCTTCAGCCACTCGTTGAAAAAGAACCTAAGTACATAGAATCAGGCGTTATTGAAAGACTGATTGAGCCTGAGAGACAAATTATGTTCCGTGTTCCCTGGCAGGATGACAACGGCAAAATCCGTGTAAACAGAGGATTCCGCGTTCAGTTCAACTCTGCTATCGGACCATATAAAGGCGGACTCAGATTCCATCCTTCGGTTTATCTCGGAATTATCAAATTCCTCGGATTCGAGCAGATTTTCAAAAACAGCCTCACAACGCTTCCGATGGGCGGCGCAAAAGGCGGTTCTGACTTTGACCCGAAAGGTAAAAGCGACGCTGAAATTATGCGTTTCTGCCAAAGCTTTATGACTGAACTCTACAGACATATCGGTCCCGACACCGACGTTCCGGCAGGCGATATCAACGTAGGCGCAAGAGAAATCGGATATCTGTTCGGTCAGTACAAAAGAATCAGGAATGAATTTTCAGGCGTGCTTACAGGAAAAGGACTCTCTTTCGGCGGCTCTCTTGCAAGAACAGAAGCTACCGGATACGGTCTGTGCTATTTCACTGAAGAAATGCTCAAGGCGAACGGAAAAAGCTTCAAAGATAAAACCGTTGTTATTTCCGGTTCCGGCAACGTTGCAATTTATGCAACCGAAAAAGCGACGCAACTCGGCGCAAAAGTTGTTGCACTCTGCGATTCAAACGGATATATATATGACAAAAACGGAGTCGATCTCGATGCAGTTAAACAGATTAAAGAGGTTGAAAGAAAGAGAATCAAAGAATATCTCAACTACCATCCCGAAGCAGAATACAAAGAGGGATGCAAAGGCATTTGGACAATTCCCTGTGACATTGCTCTTCCGTGCGCAACACAGAATGAAATAGACGAAGCCTCTGCAAAAGCTCTTGCCGCCAACGGTTGCTTCGCAGTTGCAGAAGGTGCCAATATGCCATCAACTCCCGAAGCAATCGAAGTTTATTTTGCAAACAACATGCTTTACGGACCTGCAAAAGCGGCAAACGCCGGCGGCGTGGCGGTTTCAGGCCTTGAAATGAGCCAGAACAGCGAAAGACTTTCCTGGAGCTTTGAAAAAGTTGACAGTATGCTGAAAGACATCATGGCAGACATATTCAAAAGCTGTGATGAAAAAAGCAAAAAATACGGTCTTCCGGGCAACTATATGGCAGGTGCAAATATTGCAGGATTCATCAAAGTTGCAGATGCAATGATTGCACAAGGCAATTGATTCCTATCGTGCTTCAGTAACTATAAATTACTATATTCATATGCTCCCAAAAATACGGTGTTTCCTGAACAAAGCAGTTCGGCAAATTTGCGTAGAGCATATCTGCTACAGAGAGCCGATGTCATATCGGCTCTCTGTTATCATTATTATCAGGGAAATAATGTGCAGGAATTTGAATGTTAACGCCTGCTGACCTATCTCTGTAATATGCCTCCGGCAGGGTTGTCGCATCCTATTCCGCATGCCCTGTAACGAACACCTTGTTGTCCTCCCGCAGTTGAAACTGCAAACACGCCTGCCTCATCACTCTCTGCGAGAAGCTCCAACTCCGGAACAGAAAGAATCTCTTCTTTTAAAATAGTTGTGTGTCTGGAATGCGGCATCCATGACAAAAATATTCACCGATGCAAGAATCTTAGCGGCAGGCAGGACATTGGAATTTCAGATTGGCATGCTTGCCCTCCTTTATAACAAAAGCAAATCTGCGCCGGCAATCATTTGCCGGCGCAGATTTTATTTACCTTTATTTTACAGCCGCAAATCCCTTGTCAAGATCGGCAATAATATCGTCAATATGTTCCGTTCCAATAGACAGGCGAATGGTGTTCGGATGAATGTCCTGATCATTCAATTCGTCTGCAGACAGTTGCGAATGCGTTGTCGTTGCAGGATGGATTACAAGGGATTTCACATCCGCCACATTGGCAAGCAGTGAGAAGATTTCCAGCGCATCAATAAACGCATGTGCTTCTTTCTGCCCGCCTTTAATGTCAAAGGTAAAGATGGAGGCACCCCCGTTCGGGAAGTATTTGTTATACAGTGCATTCTGCGGATGCTCCGGCAACGAAGGGTGGTTTACCTTTTCTACCAGAGGATGTTTTGCAAGATACTCCACCACCTTTTTTGTGTTCTCCGCATGGCGTTCAAGACGTAGCGACAGCGTCTCAATTCCCTGCAAAAGCAGGAATGCATTGAATGGAGAAATTGTGGCACCCGTATCACGAAGCAGAATGGCGCGAATATATGTGACAAAGGCTGCGGGCCCAACGGCATCGGCAAAAGAGATTCCATGATAACTGGGATTTGCCTTTGCAATGGGGGCATAACGGTCTGCATTTGCTTTCCAGTCAAACTTTCCGGAATCAACAATCACACCGCCCAGCGTTGTGCCGTGCCCGCCGAGGAACTTTGTTGCACTATGGACAACGATATCCGCACCATGCTCAATCGGACGGATGAGGTACGGCGTGCCGAAAGTGTTGTCAATCACGACCGGTATGTTATGCGCGTGTGCGATTTTGGCAATGGCATCGATATCAGGGATATCGCTGTTCGGATTTCCCAGCGTCTCGATAAAGATTGCCTTGGTGTTTGCCTGAATTGCCGCTGTCACTTCATCAAGATTGTGAATGTCCACAAACGTCGTATCTACACCGTAATTCGGCAACGTATGCGCCAACAGGTTGTAGCTACCACCGTAAATAGTCTTCTGTGCAACAATATGCTCACCTTTCTGCGCCAGTGCCTCTATGGCGTAAGTGATTGCCGCCGCACCTGATGCCAGTGCCAGTGCTGCCACACCGCCTTCAAGCGCTGCGACTCTCTTTTCAAGCACATCCTGTGTAGAATTGGTCAGTCTTCCATAGATATTGCCGGAATCGGCAAGGCCGAAGCGAGCCGCCGCGTGTGCGGAATTGTGGAAAACATAAGATGTGGTCTGATAAATCGGAACTGCTCTGGAATCGGTCGCGGGATCAGCCTGTTCCTGCCCCACATGAAGCTGAAGGGTTTCAAATTTATAATTACTCATGATTTTTACCTCTTTCTCTGAATGATTATTTTCAGTTTTCTGACCATTCGGTCTAACTTCTTTTCTATTTTCTTTTGCGATTGAATCTGTCAAAGAATCTGCTTGTTGTGATAACCTCCTTGACTTAAAGATTATCTTCTCGGTTTCTGCATCGACACATTCGTCCTTTTCGGAAATTAGCACGAATCAATTTTTTAAAATAACTTCTCATTCTCTTATTTCCTTTCATTTCAAAAAAATCGGGAGACTCCGAAGAATCTTCCGACAAAGTGTGATACAGACCATCAGATCATGCATCACTTCTTTTTACAGAGATTCCAATCGGAGAGTAGCACAAAGCCGCGCATGCACATCTGCATACGCATCGTTTCACACATATCGATAATATTGCGTACAGACTTTTTCATGGCTGCTTACTCCTTTCAGCCTGATAATCTTATTATACTCAGATACTCGTTGCTTGTCCAATACGACATTTTGATATGCAGGTATAGGCTGTGCCTATAGCTTGCAATTTGAATTCTCCTGCAAATAACGTGTAAGCTCAGATATGTAAAGTGCGGCCATCGGACTTTGAATCATATTTTTCTTTACGATATATCCGATTTCCATTTTGCTGTCAGAACTTTCGTTTTCCGGTTCAAAGGGAACGGCAATATAATCCGCTCCGTTGAGTTCCGCACTGATGATTCCCGAACAGAGTGTATATCCAAGAAGCCCTACCATCAAATTCAACATGGTGGCGCGATCATTGGCTTTGATTGTCTGAGCATACTCATTTGTGCTTAGGATTTCTTCCGCATAGTAGAAAGATCCTGAAGATCCCTGTTCAAATGACAGGCAGGGATAGTCGGACAATTCTTCAAATTTGATACTTTTATTGGAAGCGAGCGGATGTCCTTTCCAAAGATATACATAAGCGTCACAGTCGATTAAATGATGAAATTCAAGATCGTTTGAGCTCAGAATCTTTCCAAGCGCCTTGCGGTTAAAATCATTCAAGTACAAAATGCCTATTTCGCTTATTCCCGCACTTACATCATCAATAACCTCTCTTGTTTTTGTTTCTCGGATTGCAAACTCGTATTTCTCCGCGTCAAACTGCTTGACCATTTCTACAAAACTTTTTACAGCAAAAGAATAATGCTGCGTGGAAATACCGAACTTCTTTTTGACTTTTCCGCTCTTTCCGTATTTTGCAAGCACCCTGTCGTATTGGATGACTGCATCCCTTGCATAAGGAATGAATTCCGCACCGTCATTGGTGAGCGTAACGCCTCGACCTCTTCGGTGAAAAAGTGTGATGCCAAGTTCATTTTCAAGTTCTCTCACAGAAGATGAGAGAGAAGGCTGCGAAACATAGAGAATCTCCGCCGCCTTATTCATGGATCCCGCCTCTGCTATCGTCAGGACGTATCGTAATTGTTGAATTGTCATTTAGATTCCACCAATCCCTTGCTTAATATCCGATACTGATCCGGGCGGCGATAAAGCAAATATTTCTTATCATATTATTTTTTATCTACCATCCCAAATAATCAAATCTTCCGAGTCATCCGCAAAAATAAGGATGTCTCTATTCCTGCCAATCCTCGTGGAACGGCCGCAGACGATCATATGCTTTTTCCCCTGCTCTGTTACACATAGCGATAACGGCAGAGGGCTGTATAGCCTGTATGTGCAACATTTCTCCCGGCTCTCCGACCGGGTCGGTTGTCGGAATAATCATCAGATTTCCCCTCTTATTACGTTCCAATATTTTCGTTCGGTTTCTCTATCCCTTAAAAGATGTTCTCACATATCCATTATAACAAATATTTTACATTCTTTGTTGCAACTGCTTTTCATAAAAATATGCGCATCCAAATGTATCTGCCCTTTGGGAGGCATATCAAGTTTTATAAAAGAAATATTTTTTGCTTTTTCAAGATGGGTTAAACCATATTGGCTTCTTCACGCAAAAAATCCCGCTTAAAATGTTTTGGCAGAAGCGGGGTCCAATCCTCCGGCAACGGCGCACAGACCGTAATCTTTTTCTCCGTTACGGGATGTATAAAGGAAACTTTTCCGCAATGCAGACACTGGTGGTTTATTTTTTCGTTCGGAACGCCATACATCGTATCGCCGATTAACGGATACCCTATATTACTGAAATGCACTCTTATCTGATGCGTTCTGCCTGTTTCGGGATGTATTTCCAGCAAAGTAAGTCCGCCAAAAGATGCAATTGGTTTGTAATGCGTTACCGCATGAATCCCTCTCTTGTCCGCCATGCGCCTGATGTTCATTTTATCGGGTCTAAAAACCGGAACATCAATCGTTCCGCTGCTTTCTATCATCCCGTCCGCCAGCGCATAATATGTTTTCCTTATACTGCCTGAAAGCTTATATGCCGCAAGCTTGTTCAGCGCAATAACCACACATCCGGTAGTATCTCGATCAAGCCTGTTTACCGCTCTGAAAGTACAGCGAAAATTTTCTTTTTTTAGATATGCCGAAACCGCGTTGGCAAGCGTGTCCCCCTGATGATTTCTGGACGGATGACACACGGTAAATGCCTTTTTGTTCACAATCAGCAAATCTACGTCCCGATAAAGGATGTCTATAGGTAAATCTGTCGGAGGGATTTCATTGTTTCCGCACGGAATGAGAACGGTAAGAACATCTCCGGGATTCAACACATCCACAGTCCGTATATGCGAACCGTTTACGCATATTCCGTCTTCTGTGCGCTTTAGTTCTTTAATCAGTGAAGCCGAATAGCCTTTTTGCAATCTCAAAAACTGATTTACCGTACAAGTTTCCATGATTTTATAGTCAATTTTTCTTATCATTTTTATAATCGGCATGTCAGTCCTGCGGTGAAGTCTTGCCTAAAAACTGTGCGTTGTAAAGCTCGTAATAAAAACCTTTTTCGGCAATCAGTTCCGAATGATTTCCGCTTTCCACAATCTGACCGTTGTTCATCACAAGTATCATATCGGCATCCCTAATCGTTGAAAGGCGGTGCGCAATAACAAACGAGGTTCTGTCTTTCATCATTTCAAGCATCGCTTTCTGGATAAGCACCTCTGTACGCGTATCAACAGACGATGTGGCCTCATCCAGAATTAAAATCGCGGGATCTGCAAGCAACGCTCTTGCAATTGTTATGAGCTGACGCTGTCCCTGTGAAACATTGGAGCCGTCCTCCTCCAGAACGGTATCGTAACCCTCAGATAACGTTTTAATGAAGTGATTGGCTCTTGCAGCTTTTGCGGCAGCGACAATTTCGTCGTTTGTCGAGCCTTCCTTGCCGTAAGCGATATTATCGCGGATTGTACCGTTAAACAGCCATGTATCCTGAAGCACCATTCCAAATGTGTTGCGCAGTTCTTCTTTGCTTATACTGCTGATATTGATATCATCTATCAAGATTTCTCCTCCGCACAGCTCATAAAAGCGCATAAGAAGGTTAACGAGCGTTGTTTTTCCGGCGCCTGTAGGTCCAACGATTGCAACGGTCTGCCCCGGTTCAACCACAAGATTCATATTCTCAATCAGCGGTTTGTCTTTTTCATATCTGAACCGCACATTTCGGAATTCAACCTTTCCTTTAACTTGTTCCAGCGATTCGGTAACAGGTGTCTCGATTTCATCTTCTTCATCCAGCAGATTAAATATTCTTTCCGCTGAAGCGATTGCCGACTGAAGCTGATTGATAATATTAGATATATTCTGAATCGGATGCGTGAAAAGCTTTGAATAAACAAGAAATGCCGTTATGTCTCCGATTTGTATGATTCCGTGAATGCTGAATACTCCTCCGACAACGCATATAAGCACAAATATAATATTGTTTATAACATCGTTCAGCGGCGTAACAAGGCCTGAAATAAACTGAGATTTTTGGCTGGAACGACGGAGCTCATTATTGATGTCGTCGAATTCTTCAATGCTCTGCGCTTGCTGATTAAAAGCTTTAACGAGTTTATGCCCGGTATACATCTCCTCAATATGCCCGTTTATCTCGCCCATCTGCTCCCATTGCTTTTTAAAGAATTTCTGGCTTCGCTTTGCAATCGCCGTAGTAACAAGCGAACACAGAGGCAGTGCAACCATCGTGATTACCGCAAGCGTCAAATTTGTTATAAGCATCATGATTATAATTCCGACAATCGTTACGGCAGCAATGATAAGCTGGGTTATGCTGTTCTGCATGGAGCGCGAAATATTATCTATATCATTCGTTATCCTTGAAAGCACATCGCCCTTTGAGTTGGAATCAAAATAGCGTAGCGGCAAAGTTGTAAGTTTCGCATTTACCCTTCGCCTGAGATTAAACACAATCCTCTGCGTGATTCCTGATATTGTGAAATTCTGCACATATGTAGCAATACAGCTTACAACATAAACAATAATTAAGAAAACAATGATTTTCCAAACATTGCTTAAATCCATAACATCGGCTTTTTCCTGGATTTTAATGCCTACCTGCGCTTTAAGCTCGGATATGAGATCTCCAAGCAGACTCGGTCCGAATATTGAAAAAACTGCACTGCCTGCAGCGGCAACAGCAATGATAGCAAGCTTGAATTTTTCAGGGCCGAAAAGATTTAAAACTTTTTTCAGCGTCCCTTTCATATCTTTGGCTCGCTCGCTCGGATCATGCTTATCCTTATTGGCATTCAGGCGTTTCTGCGCTCGTGCTTTAAGCGTGCTTTCACTGTGCGTCTTTTTTTCTTTTCTCACTCTGCGCTCACCTCCTCTGCCGAAAGCTGGGAAAGTGCGATTTCTTTATATGCGCGGCAAGTTTTGAGCAGTTCGCGATGCGTTCCCATGCCGGCGATTCTGCCTTCCTCAAGAACGATGATTCTGTCTGCGTCCATAACCGTGCTGATACGCTGGGCAACAATGATGATATTTGAGGCTGAAATATATTTTTTTAAAGCCTTGCGAAGTTCCGCATCCGTTTTAAAATCAAGTGCTGAAAAGCTATCGTCAAAAATAAGAAATTCCGCTTCCTTTATTAAAGCCCTTGCGATTGAAATTCTCTGCTTCTGTCCTCCTGAAAGATTCGTCCCGCTCTGGGATACAACGGAGTCAAGCTGATTCGGCATCATACGCACAAAATCTCCTGCCTGCGCCGTTTCAAGTGCCTTCCACATCTCGTCGCATGACGCGTCCGGTTTTCCGTAACGCAGATTGTCCGCAATCGTGCCGGAAAACAGAAAAGCTTTCTGCGGTATATAAGCGATTTTATCACGAAGTGTATTCTGTTCAATATCCTTTATGTTTACACCGTTTATTAAAATTTCTCCGGCGTTTACATCAAAAAACCTCGGTATAAGATTAACCAGCGTGGATTTTCCCGCCCCTGTTGAGCCTATAATCGCTGTTGTTTCCCCTACAAACGATTCAAACGTTATCTTTTGCAGAACAGGTTCTTCTGCATCCGGATAGCAAAATTTAACATCTTTAAATTCAAGATGCCCTCGCTCTCGGGAAATTTCGTTTTTGCTTACCGGATTGCTGCTCTCCTTAACGCTGATTTCCTCATCAAGTACATCATTAATTCTCTTTGCAGAAACAACGCCGCGCGGTATCATAACGACCATAGCCGCCGCCATTCCCACGCCTGCAAGCATAAGCACAAGGAAAATCATAAAAAGCTGAAGATTATAAACTCCTTCGGTAAGCTGCTGTGCCTGCGTTACCGCATTCATTGTATTCAGTTCGTTTGTTCCGATTATCATAATCACAGTGAGCGTTGCATATAAAAGGAGATAGGCAACGGGAATGATAACCGCAAAAATTCTGTTTATTTTCAGCGCAATATTGGTCAATTGCAGATTGGATTCGTTAAAGCGTTCATCTTCCGAACGGCTTCTGTTAAATGCTCTGATAACGCGTATGCCGGTAAGTTTTTCCCGCACGATACGGTTAATCGTGTCGATTTTTTCCTGTTGCTGCTTAAACATTTTGCTCGTAAATTTGAAAACGATAGCCGCTATAACTGCAATCACCGGTAACACAATAAAGATAATCGTTGCAAGCTTTGCGTTGTAAATAAAACTTAAAAAAGCACCTCCGATAAATAGAATCGGAGCGGGGATTAATATTTTTATGATAACGATAATCAGTTCCTGCAGGTTCTGAATATCATTTGTTGTTCTTGTTATAAGGCTTGCCGTACCGAATTTTTCATATTCCTGCTGGCTCATCGCCGTTATTTTCACAAAACATTCCCTGCGCAGATTCGCCCCAAAATTCGCTGAGGTTCTACAGGCAAAATGATTTGCGGCTATACCAACCACCATTCCCGACAGCGCAACCAGACACATAACAGCTCCCATAAGCACAATATATCCCGAATTTCCTTTATCAACCCCGTCAATGAGTATGGTTGAAACAACCGTCGGCAACGCAAGCGTTATAATATTCTGAAGCGCAACAAGAATCATCGCGATTAGGGCGTTCCTTTTGCAGTGCTTTAATTTTTTAAACAGTTTAAGCATACTTTCCTCGCTGAATATTTTTAAGATATACATTTTATAATATCATATCTTGTAATATAAAACAAGTTCATAAAAAAGAATATCCGCATCGGAAAAGCCAATGCATACTGACTGACGATAAAACTGCCCGCATCCTGACGGACTGCGGGCAGTTCGTTATTCTTAAGCATTCCCACGGCGGCAATCAGTGGTTGACGCTCCTTATCAAACGCCTAATGATTCCGTAACGTCAACGGTTACTTTATCGCTATAGCAAGAGAACATTTCCTCTACATCTTCTTTCTTCATCTTCGGCGTAAAGAGACTTACCAGCGGAACCAGCACAAGTCCGGCAAGCATAGCAAGCACACCCGCATTTATGGGCGAGCCGAAGAAATATGCCATAAACGGATTGGTGAAGGTAATTCCCGTCATCATAACATAAAGTTCAAATGCCGTTATACCTACGCCGGAAACAAAGCTTACCCAAACAGCGCTCTTTGTAACTTTCTTCATAAAAAGTCCGTACATAAACGGTGCAAGGAAAGCGCCCGCAAGCGCTCCCCAACTTACACCCATAAGCTGCGCTATGAATGCAACGGTTGATTTAGCCTGAACGATTGCGATACCCGCTGAAACAACAATAAAGAATGCAACGAACAAACGCAAGCTAAGCATTTTTTTCTTTTCATTCATTTTTGTAAAATGTCCGATAAAATCGAGCGTAATTGTTGAGCTTGAAGTTAAAACGAGCGATGATAAGGTGCTCATTGAGGCAGAAAGTACAAGAATCAAAACAACTGCAATCAATATCGGTGACAGCCCTGAAAGCATTTCGGGAACGATACTGTCAAATCCGGCAACGGGATTTCCGGTTGCCTGGTCAACTTTATCGCCCGTAACAAAAAGTCTGCCGAACCCGCCGATAAAGTAACATCCGCCTGCAACGATGATTGCAAAAACAGTGGATATTACCGTTCCTTTTTTAACCGCTTTCTCATCTTTGATTGCATAGAATTTACCTACCATCTGCGGCAGTCCCCACGTTCCGAGTGATGTGAGGATAACAACGCCGAGCAGCCACAGAGGATCAGGACCGAAAAAGGAAGCAAACGCACCGCTGAACGTTGATCCTGCTTTTGTTTCAACCGAAAGTTCCGATATCTTTGCAAAGCTTTCCACAAGTCCGCCATTAACATTCAGAACGGAAATAATTACCGCAACGATTCCGATAATCATGATGATGCCCTGAATAAAATCGTTAATCGCCGTTGCCATATATCCGCCGAGTATAACATAAACTGCCGTCAGCACAGCCATTACGATGACACATACGGAATAATCTATTTTCGGAAATGCCATGGAGAACAGCCTGGAAAGCCCGTTAAACAGCGAAGCGGTGTAAGGAATAAGGAATATAAACGTGATAACCGATGCCGCGATTTTGAGCGGCTCGGATTTATACCGCAATGCAAAAAAATCCGGCATCGTTTTGGAATTGAGATGTTGCGTCATAATCCTTGTTCTCCTGCCCAGCACCGCCCATGCAAGCAATGAGCCGATAAACGCATTCCCAAGACCAACCCAGGTTGAAGCAACGCCGTACTTCCATCCGAACTGCCCCGCATAGCCCACAAAAATAACTGCAGAAAAATACGAAGTTCCGAATGCAAACGCCGTAAGCCAAGGGCCAACCGCACGTCCGCCGAGCACAAAACCGTTGACGTCTGTTGAGTGCCTTTTGCTGTATATTCCAACGCCGATCATCACGCCGAAAAACAGCACAAGCAAAATGATTTTAACTGCCATAATGATTCTCCTTAAAATTTATTAAACAAATTTTCCCCTATAAATTATAGCTTTCCAACACTGTAGCTTTGGCGGCTATTGCCCTGCATAGGATGAAACCCTCTTGGGTTCAAACGCTTATCCAATAAAAAAATTCGTCCTCACAGAGGACGAATCTGAATCCGCGATACTACATCAAATTATCACCGCAGGTGATCTTGAAAATACGTTAACGGACATTATCCGCCGCTGCCTGTTCATTTCTTTTCGATGCGGACCTCACAGCGTGTATTCGCAACACTTAATGCCTATGGCTCGCCCTGCCGCCGTTTCTCTTTGCGCCTTCACATTGTTACTAATCTCCGCTCAATCGTTTCTCCCTGTATTTCATTATATTTGAAACGCACTGCAGTTGTCAAGATTTATTTAAACCGAACATTGCCGCGCATATTGCCTTTCCCGTTTCTGTCTTGAAAATATCTTTATATGCCGCTTCCGCTGCCTGCGCCGGCAGATGTTCCTCATATAAATTTACAAGAAAGTCGGCTTCAACAAGTATCTGCAAATCAAGATCTTCTATGTTGTCGTAAGTATGATGATGCGCAATGAGAAAGCAAACTCTCTGGATTGTTTCTTCTGCAAATCCGAGAGATTGAAGTAACTTTTCAGCCTCGGCAGGCCCCTCTTGTTCCTGAAGTTTTCCGGAACAGCTTCCGTATTTCTCTTCGGCAGATTTGATTCCGATATCGTGTGTGAGCGCCGCCGCTTTGATGATAAGCATCGTTCTCTCATCCGTTCTTTCACGTTCCCCGATAAGGCGTGCAAAGGCGTAAACTTTTGTAAAATGCTGTATTCTTTTCGCGTCCGGCGAAAAATAATCAATCATTGCGCGGAACAAAGCGTTTATCATAAAATCACCTGCTTTTTATATCTGCATTTTATCATAACTTTAAGCCGCTGTAAACCCAAACCATAATATGCTGCAGCAAAATACTTTTCAAGTTGATAACAGTAAAATAAACGCCCCGTCTGCTATTGTAGCATATTTTTGAACAGCTTCTTCCCTTTGCGTCAGCTATACGGCTTCGTTCGTGCCAAAACGGATGCAGGAATCTCAAGGGGAGGGGGAGGATGCTTTACCGTTTAAACAGAGAGCTTGTGATTGGAAAAGCAAAATATCGCAGAAATCCTGACATATTCTAAGCACTTTTTCGCAGTATCATCGCAAATATTTTTGTTTAAACCGATTTAACCCCGCCTGCCGTCAACTTAGGTGCATGCGCGTTGCCCGCAATATGGGCCGAAACGGCATCTGAAACCCATAACCGTTGAAACATGAAAAGCCGCAAAAAACATCCCTTCTGCAAGGAATCTTTTTTATTTGACAAATCCCTCTGCCAGGCATATAATGAGCATACTATTAACCAAAAGCCAAAAAGGATTTTGCTTATGAGAATTTTAACATTAACGGGTTTTTTGAAAAGCGAACTTGTAAAAAGGAGCGTCTGCGGTTCACCGTCCGTACATAAAATAAAAAAAGAACTTTCCGTAAATCCCGGAATCAAACCGTACTTTATGCTTTATACCGCGCTGACTCTCACAGAAGATAGAGCAGAGTTTTTTTTCAGAAACGATATGGCGTTAAAGCAGGAGTATATCAAAACATTCAAGGGCTTAAATATTGAAAAAAGTCTTTCTTTCGGTCTGCTCCCGAAAGAATACTGCGATATTTATAAAAAATTTGTCAGGAAAAAGGACCGCAGCTCCGAAACAGAAAAGAAGGGACGGATTTTGGAAAGAATAAAAATGTTTCAGATGGAAAAAAATATAACCAATTATAATATATATACTACTCTTAACCTCAATATGGGAAACACAAACGATTTCCTAAGCAACGGAAATCTTAATAAAATAAGCATAAAAAACGCCGAAAAAATTTTAAACTATGTAAAAAACAAATAACATAGGTTGACTTTAGCAGTTTAAAGTGGTAAAATACCGAAAACATCATGTAAAATCATAAAACGGAGATAGATATATGGGCACTTTATTTGATTCGCATACCAAAAATCTTTTTAAAGCAATCCTGACGCTTAAAACGGTTGAAGAATGTGAAAAATTTTTCGGAGACGTATGCACTATTAAGGAAATTCAGGAAATATCTCAGCGCTATGAGGTAGCCCGGATGCTTGCGCAGGGAAAAGTTTATAACGAAATCGCAAAAGAAACCGGAGCAAGCACCGCAACAATCAGCCGGGTTAACAAATGCATCAATTATGGGGACGGCGGTTATAAAATCGCGCTTGAAAGAACAAAGGGCGGTAAGTAAATATGGAATTTAACAAAAATGTGTTGCGAAGCAACGAGAAAGCCGTATACGGTCTACGCTCCATTTACGAAAAATACGGATACTCATACTTCAAAATGAGCAAATTTGAAGAATACGATTTATATGTAAGAAACAAAGATTTTTTAATCAGCGACAGCGTGATTACATTTACCGATACGAACGGCCGCCTGATGGCGCTGAAGCCCGATGTAACGCTGTCCATCATAAAGAATTCTTCCGATAAAAAAGGCGTTGCCGAAAAACTTTATTATAACGAAAACGTATACCGCGTTTCAGGAAGCTCGCATACATATAAGGAAATTATGCAGACCGGACTTGAATGTGTAGGCGATGTCGATATGTTCAGCATATGCGAGGTTATAACGCTTGCCGTTAAAAGCCTTGCCGAGCTTTCGGAGCATTATGTACTCGATGTTTCGCATATGGGAATTATCACAGGTCTTCTGGACGGGATTTGTATTTCTGAAGAAAACAAAGAAAAGATAATCCGATGCATAAGCGAAAAAAATGCACATGAAATTGAAAGAATCTGTGAAAGCGCCGATGTTCCCACAGAAGATATCTGCAGAATTTTAAGCCTTGTCAAGATTTACGGCCCCATGGGCGAAGCGCTGAAAAAAACGGAAAGCATATGTGTGAACGAAACAATGCAAAGGGCGCTCTGCGAGCTTAACGAACTGTATGAAGTTCTGGAATACGGCGGTATGTCGGCGTGCGTAAATCTTGATTTTTCCGTTGCAAACGATATGAAATATTATAACGGAATTGTGTTTCAGGGCTTTATCAGCGGAGTTCCCGAAAGCATCCTTTCGGGCGGACAATATGATAAGCTGATGAAAAGGATGGGCAAAAAATACGGCGCGGTCGGTTTTGCCGTTTACATTGATCTGCTCGAACGACTTGATGAAGGGAACGACAGCGAAAAAGTCAATATTCTGCTTTTATACGACGATAAAACAGATATCAAAACTTTAACCTGCGAAGTCAAACGCCTGGCAGAAGGCGGAAAAACCATTTTGCTTCAGAAAGCAATCCCCGAAAATATAAAATACGACAGGCTTATGAGAATGACGGACAAAGGAGCGGCAGAAATTGAAAACAATTATTAACATTGCCCTTCCGAAAGGACGGCTCGGAGAAAAGGTTTATTCTATGTTTGAGCGCGCAGGCTTTGCGTGTCCGTCCATCCGCGAAAAGCGGACAAGAAAGCTGATTTTTGAAAACAAAGAAACAGGCGTACGGTTCTTCTGGGTAAAACCGAGCGATGTTGCAATTTACGTAGAACACGGTGCGGCGGATATCGGCGTTGCGGGCAAAGACATTCTCCTTGAATATAAACCGGATATATTTGAACTGCTTGATTTGAATATGGGAAGATGCAGAATGTGCGTGGCAGGCAAAAAAGGATTCAGCATCGGAAAAGATAAAACGCTTGTTGTCGCAACAAAATTCCCAAACATCGCGGCGGAGTATTACAGTCTAAAAAGCCGAGATATCGAGATTATAAAACTCAACGGTTCAATAGAGCTTGCGCCGATTCTCGGTCTTTCCGACGTTATCGTGGATATCGTGGAAACGGGAAAGACTCTGCTGGAAAACAATCTGGAACCGTTTGAAACCATAGTTGATATCAGCGCAAGATTGATTGCAAACAAATCAAGTTTTAAATTTAAAACCGCGCAAATAGAAAACCTGACCGCGGCGTTAAAGCAACAGGCAGAACAGGGAACAAAATAAGCAGAAAGGAACGATACGACTTAAAACCGGCTTCAATTCCTGTTTGAGCGTATGACGTATCGGCAACGAAAATGATAAAAATATTAAAATACGGAGAAGTAAACAGCGAAGAAATTTTTGCGCGCAAAAATATGAACAGTAGCGTAGAAAAAACCGTAAGCGAAATTATTAAAAACGTCAGAGAAAACGGCGACGCCGCTCTGTTTGAATATTGTAAAAGATTTGATAAGGCAGAGCTGTCTGCCCTTGAAGTTTCGCAAGAAGAAATCGACGAAGCCTTTGCGCAAACGGACGATAAATTCATTGACATAATCTCAGCCGCCGCTGAGAACATACGCACTTTTCATCTGAGGCAAGTGCGCAACTCCTTTATTATCAACGAAAAGAGCGGCGTTGTTTGCGGGCAGAAAATTATACCGGTTGAAAAAGCCGGAATTTATGTTCCGGGGGGCACTGCGGCCTATCCGTCAACCGTTCTTATGGATGCAGTTCCCGCCAAAATTGCCGGCTGCAAAGAAATCATAATGGTTACTCCGCCCTCCGCAAACGGCAAAGTCAATCCCGTTATCCTTGCGGCGGCAAAAATTGCAGGAGTAGACAGGATATTTAAAGTCGGCGGAGCGCAGGCAATCGCTGCGCTGGCTTACGGCACGGAAACCGTTCCCAAAACAGATAAAATCGTCGGGCCCGGAAACGCATTTGTTGCCGAGGCGAAGAAGCAGGTTTTCGGCGCTGTTTCCATAGATATGATTGCCGGACCGAGCGAAATATTAATTGTTGCCGACGGCACCTGCAATCCTGCGTTTGTTGCAGCCGACCTTCTTTCCCAGGCTGAGCATGACAAAATGGCGAGCGCCGTGCTTGTGACAGACAGCGAAAATTTAGCTGAAAAAGTTAAAAATGAAATTGAAAAACAGATAAAAAAACTTCCGCGTGAAGATATTGCCGGAGCTTCCGTAGACAATAACGGCAAAATCATAATCGTTGAAAATATAGAAACCGCGATTGACATTGCAAACGAAATCGCGCCGGAACATCTTGAACTGTGTCTTGATAATCCGTTTGATTATCTGGACAGAGTTAAGAATGCGGGAAGTATTTTTATGGGCAAATATTGTCCCGAAGCGCTCGGAGACTATTTTTCAGGCGCCAACCATACCCTTCCAACAAGCGGAACCGCAAGATTTTCTTCACCGCTCTCCGTTGATGATTTTATCAAGAAAATGCAATATACCTATTACACCCCCGATGCGTTACGCGAAGTTGCGGAAGATATTGCTTACTTTGCGGAGAACGAAGGCCTTCACGCACACGCTGAAAGCGCGTTAATAAGATTTAAGGATGAAAACAAATGAGCAGATTTCTTATCGAAAGATACATAAATCTTAAAGCATACACACCCGGCGAACAGCCGCAGGATATGCACTACGTTAAGCTGAACACAAACGAAAGTCCCTATCCGCCGTCCAACGGTGTATGCGCAGTCGTAAACGCAGGGGAAGCCGGAAAGCTGAACCTTTATCCCGATCCCAACTGCTCCAAACTGTGCGGAAGTTTAGCGGAGCTTTACGGCGTGGCAAAGGAAAACGTTTTTATTTCCAACGGTTCGGACGATATTCTGAATTTTGCATTCGCGGCGTTTGCAGGTGCGCAAAACGAAGCGGCATTCCCCGATATCAGCTACGGATTTTACAAGGTCTTTGCGGAATTTCACGGCGTGAAATATGTTCAGATTCCGTTGAGAAAAGATTTTTCCGTTGACTTCGGCGATTACTGCGCTCTCGGGAAATTTATTGCCCTTGCAAATCCGAACGCCCCTACAGGAAAAGCGATTTCCGTTTCGGAAATAGAAAAAATTTTGCAGACAAATCCCGATAACGTAGTCCTCATTGACGAAGCCTATGTTGATTTCGGAGCGGAAAGCTGTGTACGCCTTACCGAAAAATATGAAAATCTGCTTGTTGTTATGACTTTTTCAAAATCACGCTCCCTAGCCGGCGCAAGGCTGGGATTTGCGGTAGGAAACAAAGGGCTTATTTCGGATTTGAACAAAATCAAATATGCAACCAATCCGTACAGCATAAACCGAATCACCGCCGCCGCGGGGCTCGCCGCCGTGCGCGACAATGCATATTATAAAGCCAACTGCAAAAAAATTGCGGAAACGAGAGAATATACCGATACACAGCTTAAAAAGCTCGGTTTCAGCGTTTTACCCTCAAAGGCAAACTTCGTTTTTGCCCGCCACAAAAAACTTGCAGGGGAATTGATTTACCGTGAATTAAAATCGCGCGGCGTGCTTGTGCGCCACTTCGACAATGAAAAAATCAAGGATTATAACAGGATAACCATAGGCACGAAAGAACAGATGGACGTACTCTTGTGCAAACTTAAAGAAATTACGGCGGAAGCCTGAAAGGATTTTATTATGAGAAAAGCAAAAACTGTAAGGAAAACTGCCGAAACCGATATATCCCTCTTTCTGAATATTGACGGAACAGGTCAGTCGGAAATTGACACGGGATGCGGTTTTCTCAATCATATGCTCACCCTTTTTGCCAAACACGGCAGATTTGATTTAACCGTTAAATGTATAGGTGATACGGACGTTGATTATCATCACACCACCGAAGACATCGGAATTTGTCTCGGCTCTGTTTTTGCCGAAGCTCTCGGAGATATGAAAGGAATCAAGCGCTACGGAAGTTGTATCCTGCCGATGGATGAATCGCTTATTTTAAGCGCAGTTGATATTTCCGGCAGATCCATGCTCTGCTGGGGACTTGATATTCCCGCCCAAAAAGCAGGCGATTTCGATACGGAGCTTGTTGAAGAATTTATGCATGCGTTTGTAAGGAAAGCAAACATAACGCTTCATATTCGTATGCTTTCAGGTTCAAATTCGCATCATATAATTGAGGGTGCTTTCAAAAGCCTTGCGCATTCGCTCAGGCAGGCGGCAGAAATTGACGAAAATGCAAAAGATGAAATTCCGTCAACAAAAGGAGTGCTTTGATGACTACTATCATTGACTATGGCGCGGGCAATCTTTTTTCACTGCGTTCAAGCCTTGAATCAATAGGCGAAAACGCGGTGATAACAAGCGACAGGTCCGTTATTGCCCGTTCACACAGACTGATTCTTCCGGGAGTAGGAGCTTTTGCCGATGCGGCGGACAAGCTTCGTGAATCAGGCATGGCGGACGCGGTAAAAGAAGAATGTGCAAAGGGCAAACCGCTTCTGGGCATATGCCTCGGCATGCAGCTGCTTTTTGAAAAGAGCTATGAATACGGAGAACATACCGGACTGGGGCTGATTCATGGGAACGTAAAACCTATCGCGGGCGTAATACCGAAAGAATACAAAATTCCTCATATTGGCTGGAATGCCATACACTTTAAAAATGGCAGAAATCCGATATTTAAATATAACAGCGACGGCGATTATATGTATTTCGTTCATTCTTTTTACGCCGCAGACTGTGCAGATGCAGTTACGGCTGAAACCGAATACGGTGCGCCGCTTACCGCCGCAGTTGCATGCGGAAATATTTACGGCTGTCAGTTTCATCCCGAAAAAAGCGGTGCGGGCGGAATTAAAGTATTAAAAGCATTTTGTGAACTCGGAGAACAGATATGATCATTTTTCCTGCCATTGATTTAATTGACAGATGTGCCGTAAGGCTCCTGAACGGAGATTACGGCAAAAAAACCGTCTACAGCACAGACCCGCTTAACCCCGCACTTGCATTTGAAAAATGCGGAGCATCACATATACATATTGTTGACCTCGATGGCGCAAAAAACGGCGGAACGCCGAATATTGACGTTGTTAAAAAAATTGCCGGTGAAACAAATCTTTTTGTGGAAATCGGCGGCGGTATAAGAAGTCTGCAGGCGATAGAGAAATACCTTTCAATCGGTGTTTCAAGAGTAATAATCGGCACCGCTGCGGTTACCGAAAAAGACTTTGCGGAAAACGCAGTCAAAGAGTTCGGCGCGGAGAAAATAGCAGTCGGAGCAGATATTAAGGACGGTTTTGTAGCGATAAAGGGCTGGCTTGAAAAGTCAAACCTTACCTGCATGGATTTCTTTGCCGATATGCAGAGCAAAGGCGTCAAAACAATTATCTGCACCGATATATCAAAAGACGGCGCGATGAGAGGCACAAATCTTGAACTTTATAGCGCACTGAGCAGAGAATTCAGCGTTGATATAACAGCCTCCGGAGGGGTATCATCTATTGAAGATGTTAAAGCTCTGCGCAATATGAATCTTTACGGAGCAATTATCGGCAAGGCGTATTACACAGGCGCGGTTGACCTTACAGAAGCGATAGAGGTGGCAAAATGATAACGAAAAGAATCATTCCGTGCCTTGACGTAAAAAACGGAAGAGTTGTAAAAGGTGTAAATTTTCTGGGATTGAACGATGTTTCCGATCCGGTAAAACTTGCAGAATATTATAGCGCATCCGGCGCGGACGAACTTGTTTTTTACGATATAACGGCGTCCGCCGAAGGCAGAAAGCTTTTCACAGATATACTCTGCGCCGCGGCAAGCCGAATTTTTATTCCGCTTACAGTGGGCGGAGGAATCAACACGGTTGCGGATTTTGACCGCGTTCTGAAATGCGGTGCGGACAAAGTGAGCGTGAATTCCGGCGCAATAAAAAATCCCGCTTTGATACGTAAAGCCGCTGAAAAATACGGCAGTCAGTGTGTGGTTCTGAGCGTTGATGCAAAACGTGAAGGCGGCAGATACTGCGTTTTTGCAAAAGGCGGCAGGGAGAATACCGGAATGGACGCAATCGAATGGATAAAAAACGGCGTTGACTCCGGCGCGGGAGAAATTGTTCTTAATTCCATTGATACAGACGGTGTAAAAAACGGCTTCGATCTGGAAATGCTCAGCGACGTATGCAATGCGGTGAACGTTCCGGTAATCGCTTCAGGCGGAGCAGGCGGAACCAACGATTTTATCTCGTTGTTTAAAACGCTTCCGAAAGTTGACGCGGGTCTGGCGGCATCTATTTTTCATTTCGGAGAAGTTAAAATAGTGGATTTGAAAAAAAGTTTAAAAGAAAACGGTATAAACGTGAGGTTATAATATGAATATCGATGAGCTTAAATTTGATGAAAACGGTTTGATTCCCGCCATCGTTGTGGACGAATCAAGCAAAAAAGTGTTGACCCTTGCTTATATGAATAAGGAAAGCCTCAAAATCTCTATGGAAAAAGGGCTTACCTGTTTCTGGAGCCGATCCAGGCGGGAGCTTTGGCTGAAAGGCGAAACGAGCGGAAATTATCAACATATTGTTAAAATACTTGCCGACTGTGATAAGGACGCGCTTGTGGTGCTTGTTGAGAAGGACGGACCTGCCTGCCATATCGGTTCGGAAAGCTGTTTTAACAGCACGGTTTGGCAGAGCGATACGCTTAAAGATTTTTCCTATGAAGAACTTATGGCGCTTATCGGAGGAAGAAAAACCGAGAAAAAAGAAGGTTCTTACACAAGTTATCTTTTTGAAAAAGGTGTAGACAAAATACTAAAAAAAGTAGGCGAGGAATCCGCCGAAGTTATCATTGCCGCAAAAGCGGATGATAAGAAAGAGACCGTTTACGAAATAGCAGACCTTGCCTATCACATTATGGTTCTTATGATAGAAATGGGAATTTCTCTTGAGGACATACACAAGGAATTGGCTTCCAGACATGTTATTGACCGCAAAATAAAACAGGAAAAGATGACCGGCGATGATTAAGCAGAATCTGCATACGCACACTTTGCTCTGCGACGGAAATGACACCTTGGCGGAACTCGTTTCGGAAGCTCTCAAAAAAAATTTTGATTCCATCGGTTTTTCGGGACACGGCTTTACTTTTTTTGATGAGAGCTATTGTATGTCCTTAGAAAGTGAAAAAAAATATTTTTCGGAAATAAGCCGCCTGAAACTTAAGTTTAAAGATAAGATTGAAATCTTCTGCGGAATCGAACAGGATTATTATTCCGATAAAATATATGCCTGTGATTACATTATCGGCTCCGTTCACTATATTTTGAAAAACGGCATATACATTCCGGTTGATGAAAATCCGTCCGAGCTTTTGCATGCCGCTGATACACTTTACGGAGGCGATATCTATTCTCTGATTGAGGATTACTATAAAACGGAATCGGACGTCGTCAATCATACCAATTGTGATATCATCGGGCATTTTAATCTGATAACAAAATTTTCCGAACAGAATCCGAATTTGTTTGACGTTAATCATGAACGTTTTGTTGAAGCGGAGGACAGCGCGCTCAGAGAGCTTTTAAAAACAGGCAAGATTTTTGAACTGAATACAGGCGCGACGGCAAAAGGATATAAATCCGAACCGTATCCGGGAGAGAGGAATCTGCGGAAGATTGCCCGCGCAGGTGGAAAAATCACAATAACTTCCGACTGCCATACTAAAGAAACCCTTGATTTTTACTTTTCGGAAGCACCGATTTTAGCAAAAAAATGCGGTTTCAATGAAATCTACGTTTTAAAAGACGGTAAATTCATACCGCAGAAAATTTAACCGTTGACAGAATAACGGTTCTGTATTAAAATAACATGTGTTGTATAACGCTTGTTATTTTTTTTGTTAAGGAGAAGAATATGCCGCCGAAAGTAAAAATAGAAAAACAAAATATAATCGCCGCCGCAGTTGATGTTATCCGTGAAAACGGAGAAAGCGCGCTCAACGCACGCATAATCGCAGATAAAGCCGGATGTTCCACTCAACCGATTTTCAGTCGTTTTTCTTCTATGGAAGAATTGAAATCGGAAACGCTTGCCGCCGTCAAAGGGCTATACTTTGATTTTGTTCAAAAAGAAATAACCCGCGGAAAATATCCGCCGTACAAAGCAAGCGGTATGGCGTATATACGCTTCGCGCGTGAAGAAACGGAACTTTTTAAATTCCTTTTTATGCGGGATCGTTCAAACGAAACAATAAAAGATGAACGGAAAGAAATATCCGATATAATCAAAATTATTTGTAATAACACGGGATTTGATGAAGAAACCGCTTATGCGTTTCATATTGAAATGTGGATATTTGTTCACGGCATCGCTTCGATGATCGCGTCTTCGTATCTCGACTGGGATGAGGAAACAACAGGCAAAGTTATAAGCGACGCATACATAGGAATCAAAAACCGTTTTTCGGAAAAGCGCTTGAATAAGGTTGAAACTCAGAATCAGGAGGCATAGGATTTGGAAGCCATCAGAACTGAAAACCTTTGCAAAAAATATAAAGATACCGAAGCCGTAAAAAACCTTAATTTAAGCGTAAAAAAAGGCGAATTATTCGCTCTGCTCGGCGTAAACGGCGCAGGAAAAACCACCACGGTTAAAATGCTCACCGGGCTTATTCAGCCGTCCGTCGGTGACGCTTTCCTAAACGGTATCAGCATCGTTTCGCATCCAAAGCAAGTAAAGCGATTTCTTGCGCTTTCTCCCCAAGAAAATGCGGTTGCTCCAAACCTGAGCATAAAAGAAAACCTTGAATTTACAGCGGGGCTTTATGGCTTTTCAAAGCCCGAAGCAAAAAGCAGAACGGAAATAATCATCAACCGCTTTTCCTTCCGGAAAATACAAAACAAAAAAGCACGCAAACTTTCCGGCGGTTGGCAGAGAAGGTTAAGCATAGCAATGGCGCTTGTCTGCAATCCCGAAATACTTTTTTTGGACGAGCCGACTCTCGGACTTGACGTACTTGCGAGGAGCGAGCTTACGGAAATTATAAAATCGCTGAAAGGCAAAATAACCATCGTTTTGACCACGCATTATATGGAGGAAGCAGAAAAGCTTGCGGACAGAATTGCAATCATGAAAAACGGTGAAATCATAAGCATAGGTACTGTAAAAGAAATCATCCAATCAACCGGAACGCATACGCTGGAAGAAGCGTTTATCGCCCTTGAAAAAACGCCGGGCAAAGCCTGTTAACCCGGAATAAGAACCGATTATTAACTTTTTCCGCGCCGCACCGCATTACGAACAGCATTCAAATATTCGGAGGACTGCCTATGAGAGTTATCACGTTTTCAACACGAACAGCAAAAGAAATTATCAGAGATCCCGTAACTGTATTTTTCGGCATCGGTTTCCCTGTTGTAATCATGCTTCTTTTAAGCCTGATTCAATCGAATATACCCGTTGATTTATTCAGCATAAAAAATCTTGCGCCCGGCATCTGCGTTTTCGGACTGTCCTTCATTACACTGTTTTCGGCATCCCTTATATCCAGGGACAGAAAAACCGCATTTTTTCAGCGCCTATACATATCTCCAATGACCGCCTCCGATTTTATCCTCGGATATGCGCTTCCGATGATACCGCTTTCTTTTCTGCAAAGCATCGTGTGCTACACAGCGGCAGTATGCCTCGGTCTTAATGCAAATTTGAATCTGCTTTTTGCCGTACTTTGGACTCTGCCTTTATCGATATTCTTCATATCGCTCGGTCTTTTGTTTGGAAGTCTCTTTAGCGACAAACAAATCGGAGCAATCTGCGGCGGCGCGCTCACAACTTTAACCGCATGGCTTTCAGGCGCATGGTTCGATCCGAAGATTGCCGGGAAAACATTTGAAAAAACAGTTTATGCCCTTCCGTTTATACATGCAACAGAACTCCAAAGAGCAGTTCTTGTCGGAAATTACAACCGGATTCTGCCGCATATGGCATGGGTTCTGTCTTATGCCGTCATATTTGCAGTTCTGGCATGCGTTATTTTTACGCAAAAAATGAAAAGGCTATAACAGATATCCCTCTATTTATTAAAAACAGTAAAACCATATTGTTTTTTTTTTGATAATATGATATATTTATTTTATAGTCTAAACCATAAGTAAAATTTCGGATCAATATATTCGGATAAAACAACGGCTGAAAATAATTTCAGCCGTAAATTTTAAAGGATGTAAAAAAATGGCAGAAAAGAAAAAAAACTTGCTTCGCATTTTAGGTGTAGCAACCGCTGGATTTACGGGTTACAGTGCTTACAAGGCTTCAAAATTTATTCCCGAAAAGAAACATTACGGCAAAAATATCCCTGCCAAAATAAATGCGGATCGCTGTGCCGCCCACTTATCCGAGGCTATAAAAATAAAAACCGTTTCGCATACTGATGATAGCAAAACCGACTGGAACGAATTTAATAAATTCCATAAGTTCCTCGAATCTTCCTATCCGCTGTTTCATAAAAATCTTTCAAAGGAAGTTGTCGGAAAAGCAAGCCTTCTGTACAAATGGGAGGGAACAAACCCCGCGCTTAAACCAATGGCCATGCTTTCGCATATGGACGTTGTGCCTGTTCCCGAAGGAACCGAAACCGAATGGAGGCATCCTGCCTTTGACGGCTTCAACGACGGCGAATTTATCTGGGGCCGCGGTTCTCTGGATATGAAAAATCATCTCATATGCGTTATGGAAGCCGCCGAAACTATGCTTGAAGAAGGATTCCGCCCCGAAAGAACAATTTACTTTTGTTTCGGACACAATGAAGAAATCGCCGATCCGAATAATTCCGGAGCCGCCGAAATCGTAAAAACTTTAAAGTCACGGGGAATTTATCTTGACAGCTGTCTTGACGAGGGCGGCGCTCTGTTGCGGGCCGACATCCCCGGGGTTATAAAAGACAAATACATTATGGGTATCGGCATTGCCGAAAAGGGCTACTGCGACTATAAAATTACGGTTCGCGGCAAAGGCGGACATTCAAGTCAGGCTCCCAAGCACAATCTGCTCGGCAAAACTGCAAATGTCATCCGTGATTTAGAAGCGCATCAGTTTAAATCCCGATTCCTCCCGCAGGTTGAAGCGATGTTCACGGAAGTTTGCAAGAATATGACGTTCCCTGCAAGGATGCTTACCTGCCACTTTCAAGCGCTTAAACCTCTTGCTTTGAAAGTTATGGAAAATTTCGGCGTTTCGGCCTGTTTTATCAGAACGACTACCGGCGTTTCCATGTGTGAGGGGAGTCCCATGGCCAACGTTCTTCCGGAGAAATCAAGCGTAACGGTAAATTTTCGCCCGCTTCAGGGAGAAAACAGCGCCGATGTTGCAAAACACATACGCAAAGCGGTAAGATATAAGGACGCTGAAATTGAATTATTGAAAGCAAAAGAGCCTTCCCGTTTTTCACCCTGTGATTCACACGCATTCAAGGTAATTGAAGAAGTATGCAATCAGATGAATCCGGGAAAATGCATCGTTGTTCCGTATATCGTTATGGGCGAAACGGACGCATATCATTATGAAGAAATATGCACCAACGTGCTCAGGTTTGCACCGTTTAAAGTTACGGTAAAACTTATATCAACCTGTCATGCCGTTAATGAACGCGTTCCGGTTTCCGTGCTGGGCGAAAGTGTTGAATTTTTCAAAAAATATATGGAAAAAGCATCTAAAGCTTGATTAACTAAATACCCCCTGTTTTACAAGGCATAGAAGAAGGTGCAATATACCGAGAAGGTAGTTTTTTAATATTTTTGCGGGTGATACTGATGAAACAAAGATTATGCAGCAGCGATAAATGCAAAAGCTGTCTTGCATGCAGAGGAAAATGTCCGGAAAATGCAATCCTGCTTGAACCGGACGAAAAAGGATTTAAAAAGCCTTATATTGACGAAAGCAAATGTACGAATTGCGGTAAATGCACGCGCGTCTGCCCGGTAATCAACCAAACCAAAAAATACGACTGCACACATGAAGTTTATGCTTCCTGGAGCGAAGACCCGGAAATTGTGCTCAATTCAAATTCCGGTGGTGTTTTTGAAGGTCTTGCAAAAATCATGATTGAAAACTGTGGCAAGGTTTACGGAGCCGCTTTCAACGATAAGAATGAAGTTGTGCACATAGCGGTTGACAACATAAAAGACATTGATAAAATCATCCGTAAAAAATACGTTCAATCTGATATGACAGGCGTTTACAGAGCCATTGATAAAGCGCTTAGAGAAAAAAGCTCCGTTCTGTTTTACGGTGTTCCCTGCCTGTGCGCAGGAGTCAGAAATTTCGTAGGCTACAACGAAAATTTGCTGGTTGTCGATATGCTGTGTACCGGCAGACCTTCGCCGAAACTTTTCAAAAGCTATCTCGCTTATGTAAGCAAGGGCAGGACGCCTGTAAATATAAATTTTACGGACAAAACTTTAGGCTGGAAAACTTACAGTATGAAAATTGATTTTTCAGACGGTTCTCAGTACTGTAAAAGTATGTACGCAGATCCTTTTCTTCTCGGAATCCACAGGAATTATATGATGCGCAACAGCTGTTATGATTGCAATTATGCGGGTTCTAAGCGAGTAAGCGATATAACGCTTGCCAACTTTTACGGGGTGCACGGTAAAAATATGGAGGAACGCGGCGTAACGCTTGTTACCGCAAACACTCCCCTCGGCAGTTCTTATCTGAGCCTTCTGGAAGATTATAAGTTTGTTGAAAAAGAATTTGATGAAGCGGTGCTTTCCAATCTTTCGCTTACAAGTCCTGCCCAAATGCCTGAAGATAACGAAGATTTCTGGAACGATTTTAAAACACTGCCGCCGGAGCAATTCTGGCAAAGCAAATATTTCGCAGAGGAGAAAAAGAGTCTGTTCGCAACCATTCTGCACAGATTCGGATGGTAAATATGACAAAAAGACTGTTTGACGAAAACGCTTACATAAAAAACTTCAAAGCACACGTATTAAGCTGTGTCCGCTCGGAAAAAGGCTGGGCGACCGTGCTTGACCAAACTGCTTTCTTTCCAGAAGGCGGCGGACAAGATGGAGACACCGGCTTTATTGCAGGAGTCCGTATAACAGATACGCAGGAAAAAAACGGAATTGTCGTTCATTTCGCAGAAAAAGAGATTCCCGCTACGGAAGTGGAGTGCTCAATCGATTGGGAACAACGCTTTTCACGTATGCAAAATCATTCGGGGGAACATATTGTTTCCGGGCTTGTTCACAAAAAGTTTGGTTACGATAACGTAAGCTTCCGCCTTACAGATGAAGAAACGCTGTTTCGATTCAGCGGATTGCTTTCCGAAGAAGACACGGATATGATAGAAAAAGAAGCAAACAAAGCCGTCTTCTCAAATGCGGAAATTATATGCGAATATCCATCAAAGGAAGTTTTGAAAAATCTTGATTACCGTTCAAAGCTGGATTTAGCCGACGGCATCAGAATCGTAACAATCAAAGGATACGACGTATGCGCCTGCTGTGCGCCTCACGTTTCGAGAACAGGTGAAATCGGACTTATCAAAATTATAGATCGTTTTAACGAAAAAGGCGGCACAAGTCTCCGAATCCGATGCGGGTTTTCCGCGCTGGAGGATTATAAAAAGCGCTTTAACAGTGTGCTGGAAATCTCGCGCTCTCTTTCCGCAAAACAGTTTGAGGTACAAAACGCAGTTGAGCACCTGAAAGAAGAAAATTCGGCGCTTTCCGCAGAAGCTGCAACGCTGACCGAAACCCTTTTGGATAATCTCGCACAGTCTGTTTCGAAAACAGACGGCAACATCGCCGTACTTACCGAGTTAACAGGCAACAACCTCAGAAAGTTTGCAGATAAATGCAAAAATAAATGCACCGGCGTTTTCGTTGCGCTCAGCGGAGATGATGACAACGGGTACAGATACGTTCTCGTTTCCGGGAACGGTGATATAAAGGAAACCGCCGCAAAAGCCAATCAGGCGCTTAACGGCCGCGGAGGTGGACGAGGTGCTATGGCACAAGGAAAATACAGCGCGTCGCTAGAAGAAATCAAACGATATTTCGAACAATAAAGAAAAGTTAGGCACACAGAGATATTGCCGCTGCGCGGTAACCCGCCTGTCGGCTCATTCTCTTCATTTAAATCAAATCAATTATTGGAGGCGAAATTATGGAAGATAAAAAACAGTTCCGCACATACGCGGACAGGCTTTGGTATAAATTTATGATTTATGTTCAGCTAATCCTTATTGAGTTGTCGTCTTTGGCAGGAGGAATCTTGCTTGTTACCGGGCTGAACTATGCAGATCGGGCGGATGACATTTACGTTATATATCCTAAGTTGCAAACCCTCGATATAATCTTTGGCATCGTTATGTTTTTAGTCGGCACTTTTGCCGTCCTTGTTCACATTCAGACTGCAGGACTTAAAAAAAGCGCGCTGGTTATGTTCTGCGTTCTTGCCGGGCTGAATTTATCAGCAAATGTAATTTATCCGGCGGCGGCAGGTGGAATCGCAGGCAGCAGTGCGTTTAATGCAGTTATTATTATTTCCGCCCTTTTAACGGCACTTCTTTTTGCCGCAGATATCATTTTCTTTATCAGAAACAGGGATTGCTTTACTAACCGATAAAAATTAAACGGCTCACTATATAAAAAGAAAAAGAACCTGATTTGTTCACATTGCAAATCAGGTTCTTTTCTATCTATAAACTATTTTATAACATCCGTGCCCATATAAGGAACTAGTACTTCGGGCACAGTAACGCTGCCATCGGCATTCTGATAATTCTCAAGAATAGCCGCAACCGTTCTTCCTACTGCAACGCCTGAACCGTTAAGGGTATGAACGAACTGCGCTTTTTCGCCCTTTTCACTGCGAAATCTAATTGCCGCGCGCCTTGCCTGGAAATCTTCAAAATTTGAACAAGAGGAAATCTCAACATATCGTTCGTAAGACGGCATCCATACTTCAATATCATATGTTTTCGCACTTGAAAAACCTATATCCCCTGTTGAAAGCGCAACCACACGGTAAGGCAGATCCAATAGCTGAAGAACTTTTTCGGCGTCTTTTGTCAGTTTTTCAAGCTCTTCATAACTCGTTTCCGGTTTTACAAATTTTACCAATTCCACCTTGTTAAACTGATGCTGTCGTATAAGTCCCCTTGTATCTCTGCCTGCCGACCCGGCCTCTGCGCGGAAACATGCGGAATATGCGCAGTACTTAATTGGAAGCTTGTCCCCGTCCAGGATTTCATCGCGGTGCATATTTGTAACAGGAACCTCAGCCGTAGGAATAAGGAAATAATCCATATTTTTTATGCTGAAAGCGTCTTCTTCAAATTTCGGAAGCTGTCCCGTGCCGGTCATGGATGCCCGGTTAACCATATACGGCGGAAAGATTTCCATATATCCGTTTTCGGTATGCGTGTTTAAAAAGAAATTATAAATGCTTCTTTCCAGCTTAGCGCCCCATCCTTTGAGAAAATGAAAGCGCGCGCCCGTTACCTTTGCCGCCGTTTCAGGATCAAGAATCCCAAGTTCTTTTCCCAAATCCCAGTGCGCTTTCGGTTCAAAATCAAATTGTTTCGGCTCGCCCCATTTTCTGATTTCAACGTTGTCACTGTCGTCTTTACCGATTGGCGTGGTAGGACTCGGTATATTCGGAATGCCGAGAATCAGGGTTTTCTGCTGTGCCTCAACATCCGCAATCTGTGCGTCAAGCGTTTTTACTTCTGCTTTTATCTCGTTCATCTTTGCAAGGATTCCCGAAACGTTCCCGCCTTCCTTTTTTATCTTCGGTATTTCCTTTGATGCCGCATTCTGTGCCGCCTTAAGCGCATCTGCGCGTGAGGAAAGCGCTCTCCTTTTTTCATCACACGCAAGCACTTCGTCAATGATTGTATCCATGTTTTTATTGCGGGTTCTCATCGCCTGCTTTACCGCTTCGGGATTCTGCCTGATAAGTTTTATATCTAACATTTATTTTGCATCTCCTAATATATTCGCAATTTCTTTCAAATCTTCTTTATTATAGTACTCAATCTCAAGCGTTCCTTTTCCCTTTCCGTTAAAAACTTTAACTTTCCTGCCGAGCGCCTCGGTAAGCGCAAGCTCCACTTCGTCATAAAATGAATCGCGCTTTTTTGTCCTTGTCTGCACAGGCGGCAACCCTTCTTTGTCGCTACGCTTAGCCATTCTCTCAACTTCACGGACGGATACATCATTCTCCGCAATAAACTTCGCTGCGTCTATCATCTTTTTTTTATCTTTGAACGCAAGCAAAGCCCTCGCATGCCCTGCGGAAATCTTGCCTTTACGTGTAAGTTCTTTAACCTCGGACGGAAGATGAATGAGCCGGAGTGAATTTGCCACCGCCGGTCTAGAACATCCTATCCTTTCCGCCGCCTGATCCTGCGTAAGTCCGTATTCGTCAATCAACGCCTGTATTCCGTATGCCGTTTCAATCGGGTTAAGATCTTCCCTCTGTAAATTCTCAATCAGCGCAATTTCTTTTTTTTCTTTTTCGGTAAGCTGCCTTACCACAACGGGAACTTCGATTAACCCCGCTATCCGGCTCGCGCGCCATCTTCTTTCGCCGGCGACCAGCTGATACCTGCCGTTTGAAAGCGGACTTACAAGTATTGGCTGAAGCAATCCGTGCTCCTCAATGCTTTTGGCAAGCTCCATAAGCTTGTCTTCATCAAAAAGTTTACGAGGCTGATCGGGATTCGGTTCGATTTCCGTTAAACGAAGCGTCTGCACCTCATCATCCGCTCCAAAAGCCGTGCTGTTATCTGCAAAAAGCGCGTCAAGTCCCTTCCCTAAACCACCTTTGTTTTTAGCCACTTTTCGTTCTCCTATCTGTTGTTTTTCAAAAATTCAGCCGCCAGCTGGTCATACATAATCGCACCTCTTGAAGTACTGTCATAATACCGCACCGGTTCCCCGAAGCTTGGTGCTTCGGATAAACGCACATTCCTCGGTATCACAGTTGTAAAAACCTTTCCGGGAAAATAGCGTTTAACCTCTTCCTCCACCTGCGATGTTAGTTTCAATCTGCCGTCATACATCGTCAAAAGCACGCCTTCAAGTCCAAGATGTTCATTATATCTCCGCTTTACCTTTCTCACCGTTGACATAAGCTGTGAAAGGCCTTCAAGTGCATAATATTCGCATTGTATCGGCACGAGCAACGTGTCTGCTGCAACGAGAGCATTCAGCGTAATAATGCCGAGAGACGGAGGACAATCAAGAAAGATATAGTCAAACAATCCGTCCGCATAAGCAAGCGCTTTTTTCAGCCGAGTTTCACGGTTTTCTATATCTACAAGTTCAATTTCCGCGCCTGCCAGATTCATGTTTGCAGGGAGCACCCAAACATTTTTATATTCCGTTTTAACAGCTATCTCTTTTGCGGAGACTTCGCCTATCAGCATATCATAAGTGGATTTTTCCGTTTCCCGCTTATTTATGCCAAAACCACTTGTTGCATTCCCTTGCGGGTCAATATCCGCAAGAAGGACTTTCTTTCCTTTCGCACCCACGGAAGCGGCAAGATTCACTGCGGATGTAGTTTTGCCTACACCACCTTTTTGATTTACAATCGCAACAATTTTCCCCATTCTTTTTCCTTTTCTGTCCGATATATACTATTATACATGTTATGATACAGAATTATAAACCATATGACGCTAAATTTCAATAAGTTTCACGTGAAACTTATTTAGAAATTATCAGATGTTTTTTGTTGAAGATTACGGTTAAATATGTATTGACAAAATGCCAACCACAAAATATAGTGAATTTCCCAATAAAAAGAAGTTTCTGCCTCAACGGGCCTTTTTTCGGCAATAACACGAAAAATGCAGGAACAAAAGCTCCTGCATTTTCCGTGTTATTGGGGGTGTGAGAAGAAAAGTATAATCCTGTGTTTAAAAGAGAAACACAGAAATTATCGAGATAAGCAGTTCCGGGGCTTGTAACAGAACCCCTCAGCTGCTTCTTGCTGATTTTTCCGTTATTTTAGGAGGTTGCCTGTTTTTTCAGGCAATATGCCCTGACTGCAAAGCAACCCAGTCACAGCACAAAACTTTTTTGGAAAAATCAACCGCAGTCATTTCTGACTACGGTTACATTTTATCACTCCGCAACGCGCTTGTCCACAATGTTTCATCGACACGGTCCGCGCTGTTGTGCGCTACTTTCCTGTTTTATAAAGGTTTTTTTAAAATAACTGACGAAGCGCGTGGATATTTTGATGAAATATGCGATATTTTTTTTATCAGAATTATACTTCGTGCGCTTCCGTCGGGAAGAGAAAAAGAAAAAATATGCTCTGTTTTCCCTCCGAGCAAATGCAAAGCGTTTTTTGCTTCACGCAGTTCCGCTTCGGCTTCTTTTCCCTTCATTGAAACAAAATAGCCACCCGGTTTTACAAACGGAAGCGTATATTCGCACAATGTTCTCAAAGGTGCAACCGCACGCGCAATCGCATAATCAAATATTTCTCTATACTCATTTTTTGTCGCTTCCTCCGCACGCAAATGAAGTATTGTTCCGTTCAATCCTAATTCTTCAAGTGCCGCTTCAATAAATACAAGCTTTTTTCTTGTTGAATCAAGAAACGTTATATTTAAATCATTTCTTGCAATCAGCATCGGCAGAGACGGAAAGCCGGCTCCGCACCCAACATCAATAATGCTTGCTCCCTGCGGAAAATCAATATATTTCAAAACGCTCAAACTGTCAAATAAATGCTTCTGTGCAACGGCTTCCGGTTCCGTTATTGCAGTTAAATTGATTTTTTCATTCCACTGCAAAAGGATTTCGACAAGCCGATTGAGCTTATCAAACGTTTCCGTATTTAATTTTACTCCGTATTTTTTAAGATAACTGCTCGGTGAATCTTGTTGCATCATTCTTTCCCCGCCTTTGCCAGATATATCAGAAGCACACTTATATCCGCAGGCGTAACGCCGCTTATTCTGCTTGCCTGACCAACGTTAAAGGGACGTACTTTGCTGAGCTTTTCAACTGCCTCAAGCCTTAGCCCTTTAAGGGCTTTATAATTTGTTTCTTCGGGAATCTTTTTTACTTCCAGCCGCCGCATTTCTTTTATCTGCGCTTGTTGTCGTTTAATATATCCCTCATATTTTATTTCCGTTTCAACCTGTTCCATAACATCCTTTGGCAAATTTGGACGCGTTTTGTCAATTTCGATCAGGTTTTTATAATTAAGCTGAGGCCGTTTCATGAGTTCAATTAACTTGCAACCTTTTTCCAGTGGCGCTGTTTCACGTGAAACAAGGATTTCGTTCGTTTCATCGCACAGCGGAACGGAAGTGTTTTCTAATCTTTTGCGCTCTTTCTTTACCTGCTCCTGCTTTTCGAGAAATTTCCCCCATCTCTCATCATTGATCAATCCGATTTCTCTGCCGGCAGGCGTAAGCCTCACATCCGCATTATCCTGTCTGAGTACCAAACGATATTCGCTTCTGCTGGTCATCATTCTGTATGGATCGGAACAGCCTTTGCTTACAAGATCATCAATCAGTGTGCCGATATAGGAGCTTGCACGATCAAGAATAAAAGGCGATTTCCCCAATATCTTGTTAGCTGCATTCACTCCTGCCACAAGCCCTTGTGCTGCTGCTTCTTCGTATCCGCTTGATCCATTAAACTGCCCCGCACCGAATAATCCTTCAAAATCAAGAAATTCAAGCGTTGGTTTCAACGAAAGCGGATCAATGCAGTCGTATTCGATAGCATATGCATTTCTCATAATTTCCGCATTTTCCAATCCGGGTATGGAATGAATAAAATCAATCTGCACATCTTCCGGCAAAGACGAGGAAAGCCCCTGAAGATACATTTCCTCCGTATCAAGCCCGCACGGCTCGATAAAAATCTGATGCCTTTCCTTTTCGGAGAAACGCACGATTTTGTCTTCTATACTCGGACAATAGCGAGGGCCCGCCCCTTCAATTTTTCCTGAATACATAGGTGAACGGCTTATATTATCAAGGATTATTTTTTTCGTTTCTTCATTTGTATACGTGATATAACAAGATGCTTTATTTTCAATTTTACAGGATGGTATAAATTCAAACGCTTCTGGCTCGCCGTCTCCCTCCTGCCTCTCCAAGACGGAAAAATCAATACTTTTGCGGTTAACCCTGCTCGGCGTGCCGGTTTTAAACCGTCTCGTAGGAATACCAAGTTTTTTCAAAGCCTTTCCGAGCTCAGTTGCAGGAAACATACCGTCCGGTCCGCTTTCATATGAAACATCTCCAACGTAAACCTTGCCGGAAAGAAACGTTCCCGTTGCGATAATCACGCATTTTGCGCGGAAAAGCGCTTCCAGTTTTGTTTTTACAATCCATCCTTCGTTTTCTCTATATAAATCGACGATTTCCGCCTGTTTCAATTCAAGATTTTCCGTTGTTTCCAGAACGTGTTTCATATAGCGCGAATAGTCTTTTCTGTCTATCTGTGCGCGCAGGGAATGAACCGCAGGCCCTTTCCCAAGATTCAGCATTCTGCTCTGAATCAGATTTTTATCGGCAGCTTTGCCCATTTCACCGCCCAGCGCATCTATTTCGCGCACAAGATGCCCCTTAGATGTTCCGCCGATTGAAGGATTGCACGCCATATTTCCTATCCAGTCCAGATTTATGGTAAACACAGCGGTTTTACAGCCGAGGCGTGCCGAAGCAAGCCCTGCTTCTATTCCGGCATGGCCTGCACCGATAACAATTACATCAAAGCTGTCATTAAAATATTCCATATCATTTACCAACACAAAAATTTTTGAAAACTTCGTCTGTTATTTTTTCCGTTGCCCTCTCTCCGGTCAATTCAAGTAGTGCTTCAACTGCACCGTCAGAGCTGACGTTTACAGCGTCAAGCGTAAGCCCGCAGACAATCGCGTCAAGCGCTTCGTTAACACATTCGAGCGCTTTCACGCACTGTGTTTTCTGTCTTTCGGTTGCAAGCAAAGGCGCATATGGATTAAACCCGTCCGTTCCGAGAACTTTTTCAATCTTGTTTTCAAGTTCGGCAGTATTTTCACCGTTTTTTGCGGATATAACAACCATATTTTCACTGTATTTTTGCAGTTCCTTCGTGTCAAATGCAGACGGTAAATCCGATTTATTTATAATAAGTACGTGCGGACGCAATTTTATCGTCTCCAGAAGGTCGAAATCCTCGCGAAGCAAAGGCTTTGACCCGTCAAAAACAGCCAAAAGCAATCCCGCAGAAGCGATTTTCTTTTTTGTAAGCTCAATCCCGATTTTTTCAACGCAGTCATCCGAATCCCGCAGTCCTGCCGTATCGCTTAAACGCAAAACCGCATTGCCTACGCGAACCGTTGTTTCAACAACATCTCTCGTTGTTCCCTCAACTTCGGTAACTATACTTTTTTCTTCTCTGCAAAGCAGATTCATTATCGTTGATTTTCCGGCGTTGGTTCTGCCGCAGATAACGGTATCAACTCCGGCAATAACAGCCTGCCCCGCATGAAAGCCCGATATAAGTTCTTCGAGTTCGCTTTTTACCGAAGAATAAAAACGTTTTAGTTCTTCATAATCCGGAGACGCAATATCATCATCCGGATAATCCGTCCATGCCGCCATCTGCGCTGATATTTTCAGCATTTCTTCGGTTATGAATTTTATCTTTTTATAAAGCGCCCCGTTTTTTGCATTCACGGCGGCTTTTGCCGAAGCATCTCCCTGCGCGGAAATCACCGCCGCCACTGCTTCGGCGGAAGTTAAATCCATTTTCCCGTTGAGAAACGCTCTTTTTGTAAATTCTCCCGCTTCAGCCGGAACCGCTCCGTTTTCAAAACAAAGATTTAAAACTTTTCTGAGGATAAAAATTCCGCCGTGGCAGGAAAGTTCCACAACGTCTTCGCCGGTATAACTGTTCGGCGCACGGAAAACAAGCGCAACACATTCGTCTATAATTTCGTCATCTCTGCAAATATAACCGAATGCCGCTGTGTATCCTTTCATCTGCGAAAGTTTTTTGTTTTTTACGGAAGAAAAAACACAATCTCCCACAGAAAACGCGTCTTCTCCGCTTATTCTTATTATTCCTATTCCTCCCACGGCAGGAGCCGTGCTTATCGCTGCAATGGTACGCATAAAAACACCTGCAAAAAAATGGCGGCGGATATTTTTACCGCCGCCGCATAAATTTAATCTTTTGAAATTATACCGTAAAGCGGAGCTTCGGTATTGTCTTTTTTTGGAACTCTGTTTTCATCAACCTGCGGTTTATAGACCTTTCTGTTCTCCGAGCCGCGTCTTATCCCTCCCTGCGGACGAAATCCGTCTTCCGGAGAAATAACAACTCTGCGGTCTATATTAGATCCGATTGAATGTGACTTCACCCCTTCTATTTCCTGAACGGTAGCATGAATAATATGCCTTTCATACGGATTCATCGGTTCAAGCGTCACGCGTCTGCCCGAACGCAACGCATGTTTTGCACTCTTTTGTGCAAGAGCAACAAGCGTAGCTTTTCTTTTTTCTCTGTAATTTGCAATATCAAGCGTCACGCGTACATAATCATCATGGCCCTTGTTGGCAATGAGGCTTGCAAGATACTGAAGCGCGTCCAGCGTCTCTCCGCGCCTGCCGATAATGATGCCGTCAATATCATGATCTGCACAGTCAACTGTTAAATATATGGAATCGCTTCCGTCTGCACTTGCAGTAACAAAGACTTCTTTTTCAAGCATTGTTTCAAGCACGCTTTTCATATATGCACATGCTTTGTTTTTTGCGTCTTCAAGGCGTTCCGGCGTTACGGAAATTACGGTTTTCTCTTCTTTTTTCTGTGAAGAATTTTGTTTTTTTACCTCCGTCTTTTTCCCCGGTTTTGTATTTTTAGATTTGCTTTCGCTTTTTTTAGCGGATTTTCTTTTTTCCTTTTTTGCGTCACTTTTCTCATAATAAGCCTTTACCTGCGCTTTTTTTCCTCCGAATAAACCTAAAACTTTTTTGCTCGGAAGGCTAACTATGTCAAATTTAATATCGACATTTTCGGGAGCATTCAAAAGAGTTTTCGCATTTTCCTGCGCTTCCTCAATCGTATTTCCCTCACCAATTTTTTCTATAATCAAAATATTTTCCTCCGAATTAATCGGCTGCTCTGTTCTTAACACTTTTTTCGTAAGAATATTTCACAACCATATCTTTTATCATATTTTTTGCTGCCACCTTAGGCGGTGCATATAAATTTGAGAGAATCATTGTCTGAATCAGGGCAAAAACATTTGAAATTACCCAATAAAAACCTACACCCGTGGGAACCGAAAATCCTATCCAAAGTGAAAACAAAGGCATCATAACAAGCATACATCCGTTGCTCATTGCATTGCCTGCCTGAGCCATAGCAGGATTTGTTTTTTTCTGACGTTGCATGGAATAAAAGCTTGTTAAAAAAGATGTAACTCCGGATAAAATCGGTATTAGCCAATAAATGCTCGGCTTTGAAATTGTCGGTGTCTGCGTTAAATCAAGCCCGAAAAGCTTAAAATGCTCCAGAAAATTTTTCATTGTTTCAATCTGTGCGGGAGTAAATACGGCATTGATTTTATTAAACAAATCGCCTTTTGCGCTGTTTAAAGAATTAAGAATTACAAGCTCGTTATAATTTGAGCCCTTCGCATTTTCGGCAGCCGCTTTTATAAGATCGCTTACCCCGCTCATTCCGAGAAAGTTATTAACTGTATCTTTAAAGTGAAGCATATATGAAATCGGTCTAGTTATTGCACCGAATACACCCCAAAGAAGAGGAAGGGAAACAAGCATTGGCAAGCAACCTGCCGACATCGGATTAAATCCTTCTTTGCTGTAAAGTTTCTGCTGCTCTTCCTGAAGCTTTTGGCGGTCGTTTCCGAATTTCTGCTGAAGCTTCTGCAGTTTTGGCTGTATTCTGAATTGCTTTGCCTGGCTTTTCTGCTGTGGAATATAAGTAGGAAGAAAAATTATCCTCGTTATAAGCGTAAAAGCAATGATAGCCAAAATATAATTGTTGCTGAATATATTATAAAAAAACTCCAGCACATAACCAAATAAGCTGTAAAAATAAGTCATAATTTCTCCCATTTAAGTTTCCGCGTCATTTTTTCGGCGGAACAGGGTCATATCCTCCCTTAAAAAGCGGATTACATCTCATAATTCTTTTAAATGCCAGCCAGGTTCCTTTTAAAGCTCCGTGCACCTCTACAGCTTCCAAAGCATAAGCCGAACACGACGGATAAAATCTGCAGCATCCCCGGGACATCCAGGAGAATCCTTTCTGATATATTTTTATAAATAATTTAATCAGCTTTTTCACAGATAACACCTGTTTTTATTAAGCATTCTTTTAGATCTTCTGTTACAACGATACTGTTTGAAAACACTGTTTTTGTGCGCGCAACAATAACCATATCGTAACAACTGTTAAATAACGGCAAAAGATTTCTGTAAGCAGTTCTGATTAAACGCCTTGCCCTGTTGCGTTTAACGGCATTGCCTATTTTTTTGCCGCTTGTTATTCCCAATCTGTTTATATGAAGCTTATTTTTTCTCAGATAAACAACAACTGTGGGTTTAACATAATTTCTGCCTCTGCTGTAAAGATAACGGAATTCCTTATTTAACTTTAATGTTTCAAATTTTTCCATTTTCTTTACTTTCATTGAATCAGTAGGTTAATTGTTTTCTTCCTTTTGAACGGCGGCGTGCCAATACTTTGCGACCGCTTCTGGTTGCCATTCTTTTACGAAACCCGTGTTCTTTTTTTCTATGTCTTTTTTTAGGCTGATAAGTTCTTATCATTTTCTTTCCTCCTATCCTATGTATGAACTGGTCTCAATACACATAAGTCTGTACGCAGTATGGCGCACGAATAAATAAAAATAATATCAAAATATTCAGTAAAGAAAAGAATATCTTAATCTATTATAATACAGTTTAAAATTATAACAACTGTTCGGCAATAAGTCAATATTTATTTTATTTATTTTTACTAAATATTTAAAATAATAATATTTTATTACATTAAAAAAGTATACACAATCAGATAATTTTTTGTTGAAAATCATATTATATTATGGTAAAATAAAATATATATTTTTTTATCGGCTTTCTGTTATTCGGATTTACATATTTTGGTTTAATCCTTGAATAAAATATTTCAGAATTCGAAACTAAAATTATCAGCAAAACAGGAGAAATTAAATGAAATCATTTAAAGATGTTTTTCAAACCGTTAAGAATACCATAAAATCAAATATTTCCGAAACAGCGGCAAACTTATGGGTTGAACCTTTGGAATTCATTAAATATGAAGATAATATCGTAACAATAAACTGCGGAGAAAGTTTTGTAAAAAATATTGTTATTGAAAACAAATATGCAGAATTATGGAAAAAAGGATTTGAAGAAACCCTCGGTTTTCCCGTAAAAATCAATTTTCTTGATAATGAAGAAGCTTTTTCGGAACAAGAAGAAGAAAACGGAGAAAATTCTTCCTATCAGATAGTCAACGGAGATGAAGAAAAAGAAACTTTTGATAATTTTGTTGTCGGGCCTTCCAATAAATTTGCACATGCTGCCGCTCTTGCGGTAACCATGAATCCGGGAGGCATCAACAATAAAAACGGAATGAATTATAATCCGCTGTTTATTTACGGAGACTCCGGTCTCGGAAAAACGCATCTTTTAAGAGCTATTGCAAATGAAATCAAAAAGCGTTATCCCGAAATGAAAATTATTTTTGTTCATACTGAAGAATTTACAAATGAGTTTATTTATCATCTCGGAAATAAAACAACTTCTGTTTTTCACGATAAATACAGAAAAGCAGACGTTCTAATTTTTGACGACGTTCAGTTTTTATCCGGCAGAACACAAACGCAGGAAGAATTTTTTCACACAATGAACTCTATCGTCAGTGCAGGAAAACAGATTGTTCTTTCATCAGATCGTCCTCCCAGAGAAATAGAAACCCTTGCAAACAGAATCAGGAATCGCCTTGAAGGTGGTCTTCTTGCAGACATTCAGCCTCCTGAACTTGAAACAAGAATCGCAATCATTAAAAATAAAGCGGAAAAATATGATTTGGAACTCAACGATGATTATATTATTGAGTATATTGCCGAAAGAGTAAAAAACGATATAAGACAACTTGAAGGAGTTGTAAAAAAACTTAAAGCTTTCAGTACACTTAATATTCCGATAAATATCAGTGTTGTTCAAAATGTTATAAAAGATATTATTACAAATAACAGACCGATTCCTCAGACAACGGAAAAAATTATTCTTGAAGTTTCAAGAATATACAACATTCCTATCGACGATATCTATTCAAAAAAGAGAAACGCTTCCATTTCAAATGCTCGTCAGATATGTATGTATATTATTAGAAACGTTACAGGCCTTACATTTGAAGAAATAGGAAAAAAATTTGATAAAAATCATGCTACCGTTATGCATGCAATTTATCAGGTAGAAGATAAAATCAAACATGATTCAACATTAAAAGCACAGATTTCAGATATAATAAAAAATGTAAAAAATATTTGATGCTATAAATTAACATCTTTTTAACAATTAACAATCATTTATTAACAATATCAACTTTCCGTTTTTTCTTTTTTGTTTCACAACATTTCACGTTTTTTTATCAACAAAATGAAAAACATGTGAAACCATATATTTATATATCTATCCAAGACTTTTTAACAATATTAACACTCCATACTACTAATGCTATTATACATATAAACTGTTCTATGATAATAAAAGGATTAACTCATTTATTCTTTTTGGGTTAAATCTAAAAAAAGGAGAAGAAAAATGAAATTTATATGCAATACAAATGAATTATCAGCCGCTTGTCAGGCTGTTGCAAAAGCAGTTTCTCAAAAATCCAGCCTTCCTGCGATTGAAGGCATTTTTATCAATGCGGAAAATAATATGCTTACAATAACCGGATATGATCTCGAACTCGGCATAACTACCAAAATTGAGGCAAACGTGGAAGAAGAAGGTGCAGTTATCATTGAAGCCAGAAAACTCTGTGAAATTGTGCGAAGTATGCCTCTTGAAACAATAAGCATAACCTGTGATGAAAGGCAGATGTGTTATATTAAATCGGGAAACACGGAATTTTCAATTATCGGAATAAATGCAGAAGAATATCCCGAGCTTCCCATTGTTGAAAACGGAACGGAATTGAATCTGGATACCGAAACGTTCAAAAAGATGATAAAACAAACAGTTTTTGCCTGTGCCGTAGTGGATTCAAAGCCTGTTCATATGGGAGTAAAATTTGAAATAAGCAGAAATACAATGTGTATGATTGCTGTTGACGGATTTCGTCTTGCAATAAGAAAAGAGAAAATAAAATATACCGGGGAAGAACTTAATTTTGTTGTTCCTTCAAAAACGCTTAATGAAATACTTAAACTTACGGCTGATGAAAATGACAGCGGAATTGAATTATATCTCGGGAAAAGACACATTGTTTTTAAAATAGGAAACTATTCTATAATCAGTCGTCTTCTTGAAGGAGAATTTCTTAATTATAAATCGGCAATTCCGAATGGATGCACAACACAGACTGTTATCGATACCGATGTTCTGCTCAAATCAATTGAGAGAACAGCAGTTGTTATTGTTGATAGATTAAAAAGTCCGGTAAGATGTATATTCGGAGATGATGAAATAAAAATTTCATGTATTACTTCAAATATACGCGTATTTGATAAAATTCCTGCTTCCGTTCTCGGAAACAGAATAGAAATCGGATTTAATTCAAAGTATTTTATGGATGCACTTAAAAATGCAGATTGTGACGAAGTAAAAATTGAACTCAGCGGTCCACTTAGTCCCATAAAAATCACGCCGGTAAAAAGTGAAGAATTTTTATTCCTTGTTCTTCCAGTAAGGCTTAAAAGCGAATAATGAAAAAAATAAAAATTACAATAAAAAATAAAAAAGTTGAAAATATAAAAATAAATACCGAATATATTAAACTGGATTCTTTTTTAAAATATGCAAATGTTGTTTCAAGCGGAGGAGAAGCAAAAATAATAATCAAAGATGGATTGATTAAGGTAAACAATGCTGTCTGCAGGGCAAGAGGCAAAAAAATTTATCAGAAAGATTTTGTTGAGTATGATAATGTAATTTATAAAATATCGGAAGAATGATTGTTAAAAGTATAGAAATTAAAAATTTCAGAAATATTAAATATGCAGATTTACTTTTCTGCAACGGAGTTAATATTATTTACGGTGAAAACGCGCAGGGTAAAACAAATATTTTAGAGGCTTTATGGCTTTTTACTGGAACAAAAAGTTTCCGCGGAACGAAAGATTCAGACCAAATAAAATTCGGAGAACAAAAATCCTCTTTAAAAACAAATTTTTTTGCTGAAAACCGCTCTCAATGTGCGGAAATACAGATTGAAGAAAAAAAAAGCGTTTATCTGAATGAAATAAAACGAACAAGTATAACTGCTTTTAACGGAAAATTTCCGGCTGTTATTTTTTCTCCCGAACATCTTTTCCTTGTTAAAGGCGGACCGTATGAAAGGCGTAAATTTATAGACAATGCGCTTTGTCAGATAAAACCGAGTTTTAACGAATTTTTGACGAAATACAAAAAAAATTTATTGCAGCGGAACGCTCTTCTCAAAAAATTCGAAAAAAACAAGAATCTTTCGGTTATGCTTGATATTTTTGAAGAAAATCTTGCGCATATCGGCACGAAAATTATCTATCAAAGAAAAAAATATCTGGAAGTGCTTGAAAAAGAAGCAAAAGAAGTTTATAGGGGCATTTCTTCAAATAAAGAAGAGATAAGCATAGAATATATTAACGACAATCAAATTATAGGAAAAAATGAAAAAGAGACAGAAAAAATTTATGCCGAAAAACTTTTAAAAAGTCGTAGCGAAGATATTTTAACCGGAACAACAAGCGTGGGTCCGCATAGAGATGATATAAATATAAAGGTTAACGGTATATCTGCAAGGAAATTCGGTTCACAGGGACAGCAAAGAAGCTGTGTTCTTGCTCTCAAGCTTGGCGAGGCAGCAGTTCTAAAAGAAAAAAACGGAGAACAGCCTATCGCTTTGCTTGATGATGTTATGAGCGAATTGGATGAAAGCAGACAGGATTATATTCTTCATAAAATAAGCGGATGGCAGGTTTTTATAACCTGTTGCGAACCGGAAACAATCTTAAAGCTGAAGGGCGGAAAAACGTTTAAGGCGGAAAATGGAAAAATAACCGAGGCGGAAAAGAAATAATGTATCTTCATCTTGGAGAAGAAACCGTTATCAGAGACAAAAATATAATAGGTATATTTGATCTTGACAACACAACGGTTATGAAAAGCACAAGAAATTATCTCAGAAAAGCGACGGAAGAAGCACGGGTGCAAACCGTTTCGTATGAACTGCCAAAATCTTTTATTGTTACGGATGAAAAGACTTACAGCGTTTATATTTCACAGCTGATGCCGGCAACACTGGAAAAACGAATAAAAGAAAAAAATGAAGAAATCCTCTGCAAACAAACAGCGGACAAGCTTCAAAAAATAAAGGACGGCGCAAAACGCCTTAGTGAACAGATAACCATTAAGTAAGGAGACGTTTTAATGGAAAAAGAGAATATTGTTCTTGAAGAAGAGGATATGGATACCGTTGTAACGGAAAAATATGATGCAGACGCTATTCAGGTTCTTGAAGGGCTGGAAGCGGTGAGAAAAAGACCGGGAATGTATATAGGCTCAACAGGGCCGAAAGGGCTTCATCATCTTGTTTATGAAATTGTTGACAACTCGATAGATGAAGCACTTGCCGGAGTCTGTACGCATATTGAAGTTGAAATACTTCCGGGAGATATTATTACGGTTCGCGATAACGGACGAGGTATCCCTGTGGGAATAAATGAAAAAACAGGGTTGCCTTCAGTAACTGTTGTACTTACCTTACTCCATGCCGGAGGAAAATTCGGCGGAAGCGGTTATAAAGTTTCCGGAGGGCTTCACGGAGTTGGTTCTTCTGTTGTAAACGCGCTTTCCGAATGGCTTGAAGTTGAAGTAACGCAGGAAGGCCACATTTACCGTCAGCGTTTTGAAAGAGGAAATGCAGTTACCGACCTTGAAATTTCCGGGGATGCCGACGGACATGGTACTTTTATCAAATTTAAAGCGGATCCGAAAATATTTCAGGAAACAACCGCTTATGATTTTGAAACCTTGCAAGGAAGGCTTCGCGAGCAGGCGTTTTTAAACGCCGGGCTTTCCATCAGCCTCACGGATAAAAGAGGAGAAGAGGAACGAAAAGAAGTTTTTTGCTATGAAGGCGGAATTAAAACTTTTGTCGAACATCTCACGAAAGCACGCGAGCTTACTCCGATTCACAGTGAAGTGATTCATTTTTCCACAACGCTTGAAGACAAATCTGCTGAAGTTGCACTCGCTTATAATGACAGCTATAATGAATGTATTTTATCTTTTGCAAATAACATAAGAACGGTAGACGGTGGTACACATGAAACGGGTTTCCGTTCTGCGCTAACAAGAGTTTTTAATAATTACGGAAGAAAATTCGGAATTCTCAAAGATAACGATGCAAACCTGAAAAACAATGATGTTCTTGAAGGGCTTATTGCGGTTGTAAGCGTTAAACTTACCGAAGCGGAATTTGAAGGACAGACGAAGGGAAAGCTCGGAAATACCGAAATGACGCAGATGGTTTCAAAGATGACTTATAATAAGCTGATGACTTATTTTGAGGAAAATCCACAAGTTGCAAAAACCATATTTGAAAAAGCCCTTGAAGCGTCGAGAGCAAGGGAAGCGGCGAGAAAAGCAAAAGATCTTGCAAGAAGAAAAAACGCGTTCAACGACACACATCTTCCCGGTAAACTTGCCGACTGTACGGAAAGAGATCCTGCGAAATCAGAATTGTTTATCGTTGAGGGTGATTCTGCAGGAGGGTCTGCTAAAAACGGCAGAGACAGAAAAAACCAAGCGATTTTAGCTCTTTGGGGAAAAATGCTCAACGTTGAAAAAGCACGTATAGACAAAGTTCTCGGAAATGAAAAACTTACGCCTGTTGTGCTTTCGCTTGGTACGGGAATCGGTGAAGATTTTGATATCAGCAAACTCCGTTATGATAAAGTTGTTATTATGGCGGATGCCGATGTTGACGGTGCGCATATTCGTACGCTCCTTTTGACTTTCTTTTTCAGATATATGAAACCGATTGTTGAGCAGGGGCATGTTTATCTTGCCTGTCCTCCGCTTTTCAGAGTCAGCAAAGGCAAAAAACACGAGTATGCATATGACGATAACGAGAGAGACCAGATTATAGAAGAATTTGGGGGCAGTGAAAAATGCTCCATTCAACGCTATAAAGGTCTCGGTGAAATGGATGTAGATCAGCTTTGGGAAACAACAATGAATCCCGAAACAAGAATTATGAAGCGGGTTACGGTTGAAGACGCTGAAATGGCAGATCAGACTTTTTCAATTCTTATGGGAGATAAAGTTGAGCCGAGACGTGAATTTATCGAAACCAATGCGCAGTTTGTTGAAAACCTTGATATTTAAAAATCGGTTATTTATTCATCGGTCTTCGGTACAGATGAAAAAAAGAGAGAGTTATATTCAGATAAATAATTTATAAGATTGGCGGCGGACAAGCCGTCGTTAAAAAGCGGTGAAAAAATGAGCGAAGTTTTTGAAAATGAAAAAATCATGGATGTTGAAATCAATAAAGAAGTCCGTCAAGCATTTCTTGATTATTCAATGAGCGTTATTGTACAGCGTGCATTGCCCGATGTAAGGGACGGACTGAAACCCGTACACAGAAGAATTCTTTACACGATGTTTGAGAATAATCTTTATCCAACGGTGGCATACCGTAAATGTGCGGATACGGTTGGTGCAGTACTCGGCAGATATCATCCGCACGGGGATAGTTCAGTTTATGATGCAATGGTAAGGCTTGCACAGGATTTTTCAATGCGTCATCCCCTTGTTGACGGACACGGAAATTTCGGTTCTGTTGACGGCGATCCTGCTGCAGCGTACAGATATACCGAAAGCAGAATGAGCAAAATTGCAATGCAGATGTTGCGCGATATCGATAAAGAAACGGTTGACACAATGGGAAACTATGATGACCGTCTTCAAGAACCGACGGTTCTTCCGTCAAGATTTCCGAATTTGCTCGTTAACGGTTCAACCGGCATAGCCGTAGGTATGGCAACAAACATACCTCCACACAATCTGCGCGAGGTCGTTAACGGAATGTGCGCATATATCGACAATCCCGATATAACAACCGAAGAACTGATGCAGTACATAAAAGGACCGGACTTTCCGACAGCCGGAATCATTATGGGCAGAAGCGGAATACGTCAGGCGTACGAAACAGGAAGAGGAAAGATTATCGTCCGCGCACGAACCGAAATTAAAGAAACAAAAACAGGAAAATATCAGATAATTGTAACAGAGCTTCCTTATCAGGTAAATAAGGCACGGCTTATTGAAAACATTGCACAGCTTGTAAAAGATAAAAAAATGGACGGAATTTCCGATATTAACGATTATTCGGACCGAAAAGGAATGGAGGTTGTTATTGACCTCAAGCGTGAGGCGGTTCCGGAGGTTGTACTTAATCAGCTTTTCTCTTTCACACAGCTTCAGATTTCTTACGGTATAATAAATCTTGCGCTAGTTAATAATGTTCCCAAAATCATGTCCCTCAAGCAGATGCTTGCAGAGTATGTAAAACATCAGGAAACGGTTATTAAAAGAAGAACTGTTTACGATTTAAACAAAGCAAAAGAGAGAGCGCATATATTAAAAGGCCTTTCTATTGCATTGGATAATATTGATGAAGTTGTGGAGATTCTGAAAAAATCACCATCTGTTCAGGATGGCAAGCAGGCACTTATGGACAGATTCTCGCTTGATGATGTACAGGCTGACGCAATTGTAAAAATGCGGCTGGGTCAGCTTACGGGTTTGGAACGGAGCAAAATTGAAGGCGAACTTGCAGAGCTTGAAGAGAAAATCGCCGAATATGAAGCCATTCTTGCCGATGAAAACAAGGTGCTACAGTTAGTTAAAGACGAAACAACTGAAATCGCTGAAAAATTTTCTGATGAAAGAAGAACCGAAATTTCAAATTACAGCGGCAGCGTTGAAGACGAGGATTTGATTCCGGTTGAAGAATGCATGATAACGCTTACGAGATACGGCTATATCAAAAGACAGACACTTGAAAGCTATCAGATACAGCACCGCGGCGGTCACGGCATAAAGGGGATGACAAGGCGCGAAGAGGATTTAACCGAGAGTATGTTCTCCTGCTCAACGCACGATTATGTTATGTTCTTCACCAATCTCGGTAAGTGTTATCGCCTTAAAGGCTACAGAATACCGGAAGGATCAAGAATCAGCCGAGGAATCAATATAGTAAACCTTCTTCCGATTGAGGAAAACGAAAAAGTAACAGCCATGATGCGCGTTAAGGATTTTAAAGACGAAAGTAAATTCCTTTGTATGGTAACGCGCAAAGGCATTATTAAAAGAACAAGGCTGAATGAATATGACACACGCCGTAAAGGCGGGTTGATTGCCGTTGTGCTTGATGAGGGCGATGAGCTTGCATGGGTGAAACTGACCGGTGGAAACGATGATTTGCTTGTTGCAACAAGAAAGGGAATGAGCATAAGGTTTAATGAAAATGACGCAAGACCAATCGGAAGAACAGCAAGGGGCGTAAAAGCGATTGATTTGGCTGAAAATGACGAAGTTATAGGGATGAGCGTTATGGAAGAAGGCAAAACTATACTTACAGTCAGCACAACCGGATACGGCAGAAGAAGCACTCCCAGAGATTACCGCGTTCAGACTCGTGCCGGAAAGGGTCTTATAAATTACCATACAAGTAAATATGGAGAAGTTGCCGCAATCTGTACGCTTGATGATAACGACGACGTTATTCTTATTTCGGAAGACGGTCTCATTATCAGAATGGAAAGCCGTGAAATCAGCATGTTTAAACGTCCTTCAAAAGGCGTTAAAGTGATGCAAATGAAAGAAAGCGACCGTGTAATCAGTCTTGTAAGGACCGATCATGCGGAGGAAGATGTGCAAGTGGCTGATGAGGCCGAAAAAACCGCTGCTTCCGCAGAAACCACAGAAGAAAAAACGGAGGAAAATGCTGAAAACTAACATTCGGTGAAAACAAATTATGGCTGATGAAAAGAAGAGTAATATAGATTATCAAATGTATCTTAATTATCTTGATTCCATAGAAAAGGAGAAGAAAGATAACAAAAAAAAGATGGGGACAGATTCTTTCGAAGATGAAACGCAACCGGAAAACCAAGCGCCGTATCAGCGCCGTCAGACAGGGCAGAGACAGCCGGAAGACAGCAACAGGCAAAAAAAAGCACAGCGTTCCGATTATTCCGGAGGAAGTAAAAAACCTCCGAAAAACAAAGCGGCGCACAAGAAAAAAAGAAGGAAACGGTTGATTATTGCTATAGTAATTATCCTTGCTGTTGTTGCCATTGCTGCCGCAGGGTTGTATTTTAGCGGTTATATTGATAAAATGCTCGGCACAATTGGCGGCGTGGGGGAAAAAAGTCTCGGCGTGCTTGAAAATCTTGAAAGCGAAGACAGTGTAACGCACGGAGATATTTTCTATGAACCGTCTGCCGCAGAGTCTTATTCCATTGAAACGTGGGTGGACGGCTGGAGCAATCTTGACGGTCAGCCTATGTATAACAACAAGATTCTCAACATTTTGCTTCTCGGATGTGATGATCCCGAGGGGGATGAGCTTGAAAGAAGCCGAAGCGACTGTATGGTTATCATCAGTATTGATACGATAAACAAAAAAATCAAGATGACTTCCGTATGGCGCGATACATATACAAAAATCGAAATCCCGCAAACAGATTATCAGCAGGGAGGAACAAGCCACGAAAAGCTGAATGCGTCCTGTTTCTACGGAGGACCGGACCTTACGGAGCAGACAATAGAAGATATGTATAAAATCAGAATAGACGGCTGGGTGCAGACAACGTTTTCCAATTTCAAAAAACTGATTGACGCAATGGGTGGAATAGAAGTTGAAGTAACGGAAAAAGAAAACGAATATCTTGTTAGAACAGCGCCTGTTTCGTGGCATGGAACTTCCGGAAAAAGCGTAACGCTTGACGGCGCGTCGGCTTTGGTTTATTCAAGAATCAGGCATCTGGACGGCGATCAGCAGAGAACGGAAAGGCAGAGAAAAGTTTTATCAGCTATGATTGATAAAGCCGGAAATATGTCATCAACAGAGCTGTTTAAAGCGATAAAAGCATATCTTCCGTATATAAAAACAAACCTCAGCAATGATGATATTATCGGGTTAGGCGAAAAAGCGTTGTTCGGAGGTTGGAAAGATTTTGAAATTACGCAGATGACTGCGCCGAAAGAAGAGGATACCGAATCTTATTGGGGCGGAACGTATAACGGTGCATGGGTATGGCTTGTTGACGTTCCGAAAACAGCACAGGAGGTTCAGGAATTTATTTATGGCGGAACAGAGGGATACGACAGTTGTAAACTTCAACTTGCCGAAAGCAGAAATTACGTAAGTAATTTTGCTCCCGGTGGTGGATAATGAGAAAGCGTGAAATTTAATAAAAAAGCAAATGGCTGTAAAAAACGAAAGTTTTTTACAGCCATTTGTTATAAATAATATAAATTTAAGGCAATTTCGTTTCCCGCCTCCAAAGCGGCACTCTGTTTTGGAAAACAGAAGAAAGTCGTATTCCCTCTGATTTTCAGACAGCCAACAGAGGTTCTTTTTCACATGGAATAACGGGCGGGTTTATTAAAGATTATTAAAAACTTCTCCCAATGAAGTGTTTATAAGCAAATCGGCGGTGCGGTCGTAAGGCGTAGCGGCCCGATTAATCAAAACAAGTTTATTTCCTCTGTAATAGTTAACAAGACCGCTTGCCGGATAGACAGTAAGCGATGTGCCTGCAACGATTAGCATGTCTGCGGAACTTATCGCTTCGATACTGTTCCTGAGCGTGGATTCATCAAGACCTTCTTGATATAAAACCACGTCTGGTTTTATAGTGCCGCCGCATTCGCATTTTGGGATGCCGGAAGATGAAAAAACAGAATTCGGACCAAAAAATTTCCCGCATTTCATACAGTGATTTTTCATTATGCTTCCATGAAGTTCAAGAACGTTTTGAGAACCGGCCTTCTGATGAAGTCCGTCTATATTTTGTGTAATAACCGCTTTCAGCTTGCCTTTTTTTTCCAGTTCGGCAAGCTTTAGGTGTGTGATATTGGGCTTACAGGAAAGGGAATTCATTTTATCCTTATAAAATTTATAAAATTCTTCTGTTCTGTTCATAAAAAATGTATGACTTAAGATTTCCTCCGGAGGGTAAGCATATTTTAAATGATACAGTCCGTCTTTGCTTCGAAAATCCGGTATCCCGCTTTCCGTGGAAACACCTGCACCTCCGAAAAAAACGATAGAATTGCTTTGTTCAATCCAGGTTTTAAATTGTTCTATTTCTTTTTTCATTGCAAACCTCTATATGATAAGTTTATAACCTGTTCGCCGATGTCCCCGCTTCTTAGGCGGCGGGGTCCATTTCAGAAATTCATTGGGAGGGAAAATTTCCCGCTGAAACCCGGAGAGCGAACGTTCCCTGCGCAGGTTGCAATCGTTTGCAAGGCCCGTTTCAAGCGAGCTGGATGGAGCACCGCTCCGATTAAAACTTCAGCAAAGATATTTCCCGTTTCTAATGCGGCGGACTTCGTTTTTGAAAACAGCGGCAGGAAAAAGTTCTTTGTTTTTCAGACGCGAATACGATTCTTTCCCGTGTTGAATAACCGGGGGGGGAACTCCTTATGAAGAAACGGCGTGCAGGATATTTTCTATGGCTAAATCCAAAAGTGCGAGACAAAAATTCTGATGCCTATTAAAATCAATATACAGCCGCCGGCAATTTCCGCGCGTTTTTCATATTTCCTTCCGAAAGTTCTGCCGATAAATATACCAATCGCACAAATGACAAAAGTTGAAAGCGCAATAATTAAAACGCTGATATAAATATTAATTTTTTCAAGCGAAAAAGTGACGCCTACCGCAAGGGCATCTATACTTGTGGCAACAGCAAGCAGGAGGAGTTCACGGTAATTTGTTTTGTATTTAACTTCTTCCGTTGTTTCATCAGCCTTTTTTTGGCGGCAGGAATCCCATATCATTTTGCCGCCGATAACAGCCAGAAGGGAAAAAGCTATAATATAATCAAATTTGCGTATGTAAGCGCTGAAAACAGAACCTAAAAAGTAACCGATAAAAGGCATAAGCCCCTGAAAAAGCCCAAAAACACCGGCTATTGTAAAAACATCTTTAGCTTTTATCCTCTGCATGGAAAGGCCTTTGCAAACGCTTACAGCGAATGCGTCCATAGAAAGTCCGATTCCGATTAAAAAAACTTCAAAATAATTCATTCTTTTTGAAGAACTTTTTCAATCTTTCCGATAAAGATTTTGTGATAATCTTTTGAAGGATAGCATTTTTCATCTATGGATTCATCGCAGAAATCAGAGGGGTTAATGTTGCTTACCGCCATTTTTTTGCAGATAATCACAGTTTTTGCCTCTTCAAAATAAACCGTGCCGCTACCGAAAACAGGAGTCAGTCCGCTTTCTTTTATCTTGTCGCAGTCTTTTCCGCTCTTTGAACCGCAAAAAGAAAGCGCTTCCTTTTGCTCTGTTCCGAAAAAGCATAATGCAAACGTATCGTTTTCCTCAACGAATTTTAAAGTGTAGCGTTGCGGTCTTATGAAGCAAACTGCGACGTCTTTGAACCAAAGTTCGCCGAGCATACCCCAGCTTGCGGTCATCATATTCGCGGCTTCTTCATTTCCTGCGCTGATGAGCATCCATTCGTCCGCTATCATTTTAACTGTATTTTCTTTAATATCACGTACATCTATTTCTTTAAACATATGCATTCCTCCCTGCCATATTATAATATGTGTTTTTTTCAATAAAATGATACCAATCCGTTTTGAAAGGAAATTCTGATGGTATATAAACTTAGGAAAAGATGTTCATCGCCTCTAAGGCAGAGGCTTCATTCTCAAAATCGCGAAGGGCAGCAAATCCCCGCTACGCCTCAGAAACACATTATCTTTCGCCTCGCTGAATTAGCGGGCAAGCGTCTTATTAAACGGGGTTGTGAAAAAAATTTTCCGTTAATACAAATGTATTGACGGAAATTTTTAACTTTATTTTAAACTTATTCGCTTACGCTTTCTGTTTCCTCTTCGCCGCCTGAGGCGGGAACGTTCAGCGAAGCGGCATCATATGCGCATGCTGTCATTGTCTGTGCGTCCGTTGTTTCGGCAAGGATGCTGTATGAATAATTGCCGAGTGTCCAAAGGGCAACTGAATTTGAAGACAACGTGTATATTCTGATTTGTGAAGAATATCCTTCTAAAAGCAAATCGAGTATATTTGGGTCTCCGCTTTCTTCTATGCCGGAAATATTTTGGTTTTTAACGTTTGCACATCTAAGCGTGCATTTAACGCTATTATATTCATATTTTACTTCGGCGATTTGAACAGTCTCGTTGTTGTCACCCTTTTCTTCGTATAAATAATAGCTTTTGTTTTGTGCGCTTTCCGGTGCATCAAGAGTAATGGCATATTCTTTAAATGCATCCGGTCCGCTTACTTGATTGCCGATTTGGTTGTTTTTGCCTGAACATCCCGCAAAGGAAAACACAAAAATTAAGGCAAAAAATGTTGCCAAAAGTTTTTTCATCCCGCACACTCCTAAACTTTTATCGGACAACGAGTATTGTTATCCGCTTTGCCTTATTATATAACATCTCTCTATGTATTTCAACATAAAATTTAATCGGCGTTGTCCAAACGCTATGATGTAGCGAAACAGTTTTGACTTTTTTATTTATTACTCCTTGTTATCCTCAAAATCAGGAAGGCTAATGCCCTCCATAATTTCAGAAATCATCAGATTTTCAAAATCTTCCGCAAAGCCGCTAATCCGGCATTCGGTTACCGTTCCGTCTTTCATATTTTTTACACCGACTGTGCCCTTTTCCAGGTCTTCTTCGCCGATTACCGCCGTGAATTTTGTGTTTGTTTTATTGGCGTATTTCAGCTGTGCTTTTAATGAACGGTCCATTAGATTTACTTCTGCCGAATAGCCGTCCGCCGTTAAATCCGAAGCAAGGGAAAGCGCGGTTTTCATAGCATTTTCGTCAATATTTGCGAAATAAATATCGGGCGACTCGTCTCTGCCGACATTTATTCCCTGCGCTTCAAGCAGGAGGAAAAGACGTTCTATCCCCATTGCAAAGCCAAGCGCCGGGGCCGGCTTTCCGCCCAATTCTTCTACCAGACCGTCATATCTTCCGCCGCCTAAAACAGTTCCCTGGGCACCGATTTCGGAGCTGATAAATTCAAAAACCGTTCTCGTGTAATAGTCGAGACCGCGAACAATACAGGGATTTACGGTATATTCAATGCCTGCACAGGCAAGATATTCTTTGACTTTGGAAAAGTGTTCGCTACATTCTTCACAGAGAAAATCGGTTATTTTAGGCGCAGATTCGGCAATTTTTTTACATTCCGGACTTTTGCAGTCAAAAATTCGCATCGGATTTTTTTCAAGCCGTGTCCTGCACGTTTCGCACAGAGACTCTGTATATTTTGCAAAATATTCTTTAAGCGCTTTATGGTATTCGGCGCGGCATTTGGAACATCCTATGGAATTGATTTCAAGAGAAATACCGTCTATCCCGAAAAAGTCAAAAATCTGCCGGCCCATTATAATCAACTGTGCGTCTGCTGACGGAGAAAGTGAACCGATACATTCACAGCCAAACTGATGAAACTCTCTAAGTCTGCCCGCCTGCGGCTTTTCATACCGATAGCATGAGATGAGATAGCAGAGTTTTATGGGAAGAGCGTCGTTAAGCAGACCGTGTTCAATAACGGAACGGATGACGCCCGCTGTGCCTTCCGGACGAAGCGTTATGTTTCTGCCGCCTTTGTCTTCAAAAGAATACATTTCTTTTTGCACAACATCAGTTGTGCCGCCGACTCCGCGCCGGAAAACCTCCGTATTTTCAAACACGGGGGTTCTGATTTCTCTATATCCGAAAGATTTTCCTATATTTAGGAGAATGCTTTCAATATTTTGAATTTTTGCCGTGCGGTCAGGAAGAATATCCTGCGTGCCCCTCGGCGCTTTAAATACATTTGCCATTTTTACAGTCTTTCTGAAATTATCTTATTAAGTGTTAAACCAAATACAAACCGCTTTCCGCCCTGTCATATTCATCCGTTTCCGCGGAATTACTTGCTACTGATAAAGTCTTGCGGTTCAAATGCGATAACAAACAGGCATAAAAGCATAACGTGAAAATCCGAGGATTACATTTCCTTAACGATTTCACGCCAGTCAAGATCACCGCGGTTAAGGCTGTGAATAAGCGCTTCTGCAGTTGCTATATTTGTTGCAAAAGGAATATTATGGACATCACACAGACGCAACATTTTGGCATCGTTCGGCTCACCTGCTTTAACAGTAAGCGGATCTCTGAAAAAAATAAGTAAATCTATTTCATTGCAGCTTATTCTTGATGAAATCTGCTGATCCCCTCCCTGCGCTCCAGCCAGATAACGCTGAATGACAAGTCCGGTTGCCTCCGAAATCATTTTTCCCGTTGTTCCGGTAGCACATAGAGAATGCCTTGACAAGATGCCGCAGTAAGCAATACAAAACTGTGTTAATAATTCTTTTTTTGCGTCGTGTGCGATTAGAGCTATATTCATAAATTCATCCTTTTTCCGTTTGTTTTTAAAATTTAAAAGTCTTCGGTATATATAATAACAAAAGATGTGAAAAATTTCAATAGAAAATGAGTATATCGGGAAATAAGCATTATTCTTTGTTATCCCAAAAGCGTATTGGAATTTTCGCCGTCGGCAGAACCATTTTGCTTTCCGTCTATAGATGCGCTGTTTTTGGTAAAATAGTAATCATAGATTGCTGCCGCGATTTCCGCTGTGCTGGAACCGCTGTCCGCCCGCTCCACAACCTGGGCAATTGCAATCTGCGGATTATCCGCAGGCGCGTATGTTATGAGAATACCGTTATTATAAGTTGTCTGAACGCCGTTTACGGTTTCTTTTACCTGCGACGTTCCTGTTTTTGCCGCACAGGCAACCGGGAGGTCTTTAAATGCATCCCAACAGAATCCGCCGTAACCACCGACTTTGTTCATACCTGCTTTGACAGCGTTCAGCGTGGAATCGGATATTTCAAATTGATATGCCGTTTTCGGTTCTGTGTTATCAAGAATAACTTCTTTGTTATCATAGCTTGTTATTTGTTTAATAAAATGAGTTTCGTAACGCGTTCCGCCGTTTGCGAGTGTTGCGGCGTAGTTTGCGAGCTGCAGAGGAGTGAAAAGATTATCGGACTGTCCGATCGCCGCCTGAATAGTGTCGCCTATGTACCATTCTCCGCCGCTTGCCTCACGGCTTGCTATTCCGGCAAGGGTACCCGTTGATTCCGGAATTTCCGCGCCTGTTGCTTGACCGAGACCGAACATTGTTGCATATTTATTCATTTTATCAATTCCGAGTTTGTTTCCTACGTTGTAAAAGAAAACGTTGCAGGATTCGGCAATTGCGTTTGTTACGTTAAGCGCGCCGTGATAAGCCAGGCATTTATATTTCATGTTTTTAACTTCGTATGTTTTATTGCAGTAAAACGTTGTGTTGGTTGTTATGACGCCTTCCTCAAGCGCCGCTACCGCCATGCAAGGCTTGAAAGTTGAACCGGGGGCGTATGCGGAAAGAACCGTTCTGTCCCACAGCGGGGAGGTTGTGTCTCTGACCAGCGCGGAATAGTTTTCATAATATGTGTTGTTGTCGTAGGAGGGATATGTGGCGGCGCACAGAACCGCTCCGGAATTTACATCAACACAGACAACGGCTCCGGCAGATTTTGAGCTGACGGACGATCTTAAAGCATCAACTTTCTTTTTCAAAGCGTCCTGTGCAACTTTCTGCATCTGTGAATCAATGGTAAGCGTAATGGTATTTCCCTGTTTCGGTTCGGAAGTAATAACGCTTGAAACTTCGCCCGTAGACGTTGTATAAACGGTTTTTTCTCCGTCCGTTCCCTTGAGATATTTTTCACAGACTTTTTCGATGCCGTTTTTGCCGATGATATCGGTCAGTTTGTAGTTTTTGTTGTTCTCGTCTTCAAGTTCTTCCGCCGTAATCGGCCCGGTTGTGCCGAGAAGATGCGGACACAGCGTACCGTCTTTATATTCGCGGATTGTGCTTGCTTCCGCCTCGACGCCCGGAAACGTACTGCCGTTTTCTTTTATGTATGCAGACGTTTGATCGGAAACATCATCGGCGAAAACATACGGATTCTCAACACTGAAAGCATTTATGACCATTCCGTAGCGAACGGACGCAATTTTGCGGGCGTCGGAATCGGAATAGTTTTCAAGCCCGTAAAGCTTTTTCAATGCGTCAAAGCAGTTTTGAGCAGTTGCATAATCGTTTAAGTCTAAGTATTTGGAGGATTTCAGATAAGCAATATCGTCTTGGCGGTTTTTTGAAAAAGTGATTTTGCCGTTTTTGAATTCAAGCGGCAGTTCATCATTCCATTCTTCTTTGTTTTTTTCAAGCAGATTGACGAGTTTTATAATTTCCGTGCTTCTGGCATTATTATCGGAAGAGGATGGAAAAAACGATGCGTCAAACGTGATTCTTGTTACCTGGCGGTTATAGACAAGCGGCGTTCCCGAAGCGTCGAGAATTTCGCCCCGCGACGCTTCTACGTCAACGCTTTTTACAATTGTTCCCTCGCCTGCGGAACTGTAATAATCGCCTTTTACTATCTGAAGATAGAATAAACGCGCACAAAGCAGGAGTGCCGCAGCGACAGTAATTATAATCATTATCGAAGACGGTTTGATTTTTTTTCTTGTCTCGTTCATTTTTGCGGCCTCCTTTCGGACGGATTGTGTGTTATTTGGGTTGCAATGCTCTGTGGATTGTGCGAACGATAAAAAAGGCGGGGATTATCATCAGCGCCGATAAAAAAATATTCGGCAGATATACTGTGAAATATACAGACGACGCTCCGGAAATCTGTTTAAACTGAATAAAGAACAGCCAATAAAGGCTCTCATATAAAAAAATGAAAACAGAACCCACGATTAAATTCGTGAGCAAGGTATTTCTTATAACGTTTGCTGTGAAAAAACCAATGCCGGTACAGAAAAGAAGAAGCATGAATGCGTTATATCCTACCATAACCGGGGAAATACTGTCCATAAGCAGTCCGGCAAAAAGGCCGAACCAGCAAGCCGCTTTTTCTTTTTCAAACATACAAATAGGCGTAAGCAGGGGCAGGGCAAAGGAAACTGCCGTCCCGGAAATGCGTATGCATAGTCCGTTGGTGCTCTGTAGCAGAAATACAAATAAAATCAGCACGCACCATATAAGATACCGTATTTTGTTTTTTCTTCTGATTTCCGTCATAGATTTATTTATCTTTGCTGTCCGCACTCTGGTTGTCTGCCGCGCCTTTTCCTGCGAAGTCGGTTACAACAAATATATCTGTAAGTTCATTTATTTTAACGCCCGGATTGATTACGGCAACGAGCGAAATATCTTTGCCTGATTCCTGAACGTTTTCAACCTCGCCGATAATCAAATCTTTCGGGTAAATACCGCCGATTCCGCTTGTGCAGACGATTCCGCCTTCCGAGATAGCAGTGTCTTTTGAAAGATTGCTCATCATCAGTTTGCCTTGTTTCGCAAGAGTTAAATCGTTGGATGTGTAAGAGTTTTCGCCTGTGCGCGCCTCATACACGCCGGCGGATATATCGGGATCGAGAATCGTTTTAACAACGGAACTTGCCGGAAAAACTTTAACCACAAGCCCCACAAGGTATTTGCCGTAAATAACGCAGTCGTTCACGTTTATTCCCTGGAGCGAGCCTGCATTTATTGTGAAAGAAGAGAACATATTTGCACTGTCTCTCGCGATTACCGAACCGTGAACAAGCGCAAAATCCATATTTTCCTCTTTCACTTCAAGAAAGTCTTTATAATATTCGTTTTCCCGTTTGATATTTTCGTAATCCACGAGGTTTTCCTGCAAATTTGCGATTTCGAGTTTGAGCGCCGTTATTTCATCGTCGTAACTGCTTTTGCCGCTGACATTGTCTCTCATTGCGGTAATTTTTGAACTGACGGAGGTTGCGAGTTTTTCTGCGGGATAGAAAATGAAACTTATAACAGAGTTTTCCGCTGAAAAAGAACTCCCCGAAATCGCGCTTAAAATCATTCCGAGAAGAAGAAGTCCTGCAACGGCACAGATTATTTTAAATTGTCGTTTTTTAAAAAAAGGCATAGTTATGTACCTGATATGTTAAAAGGATTGTTTGTTTCTGTTTCCGTAAAGATTGGTGAGATTTGATTCAAGACAAATGAGCGTACCGTCAACAACCGAATCCAAAGGGCTTTCAGAGATTATAACGGGCATCTTTGTTTCAAAAGCAACAAGCTGGTCAATGTTCCGCAGAAGAGCACCGCCGCCCGTGAGAACAATTCCCTTGTCGTAAATATCGCCGGCAAGCTCAGGCGGCGTTCTTTCAAGAACTGTTTTTACGGCGTCAATAATTGTATCAAGCGGTTCCTGGAGCGCCTCACGCACTTGTTCGGAGGTTATTTCTATATTCTTCGGAAGGCCGTCTTCAATATTACGGCCCTTTATTTCCATTGCGCCTTCGCCTTCGTAAGGGAATGCCGAACCGATGGCGATTTTTATATCTTCGGCGGTTCTCTCACCGATGAGAAGTTTGAATTTCTTTTTGACATAGGATATTATTGCTTCGTCAAAAGCATCTCCGGCAACACGTACTGTTTTTGAGGTGACGATATCGCCCAGAGAGATAATGGCTATATCGGATGTGCCGCCGCCGATGTCTACGACCATAGAGCCTGTCGCTTCACTTATCGGAAGCTTTGCGCCGATGGCTGCCGCCATAGGCTCTTCGATAACGCTCACATATTTTGCGCCGCTTGCCCTTGCCGCGTTGTCCACCGCGCGTCGTTCTACTTCCGTTACGCCTGCAGGTACGCAAATAATTACCCTTGTTTTTGTGAAAAAATTTGTTTTTACCGCTTTTCCGATAAATGCTTTGAGCATATCGGAAGCAACTTCAAAATTTGCGATAACGCCGTCTTTTAAAGGTCTTACAGCCTTTATGGAGCCGGGAGTTCTGCCGATCATGTCTTTTGCTTCGCTTCCTACGGCAACGACACGGCTTGTCTTTAAATCAACCGCCACAACACTCGGTTCTCTTACAACGATTCCCTCGCCTTTTACGCACACGAGCGTATTTGCCGTTCCCAAATCAATACCGACATCTTGTGTAAATAAACCCATATTTTACCTCTTTCAATAAGGAGAAGCCCTCCGTTATTCATCTTTATTCAGCGAGAATCTGGTTCCCGATTTACAATTGCGCATAGTCCGCTGCGTAATATCGGAGGCTGCTTTTTCGTATACATATAATTATTATATTATTATTTAAACAGGGAAATTTTAATACTTTTTAAGCCGTATCTCAATAGGGATAACGGTTTTGTAATTTATTTTTACCCTTTTGTAATTTTTGTTGTAAACAAAAAGGGAGAAATTTTCCGATAATGAATGAATTTGTCGATATATTGCGTTACGGCACGTCAAGTGTACCGGACTTAACTGCGCTTTTTGCTTGTTTGTCGTCAAAAACGTATCTGTTTCAGGGGCAGGGCAGTTTTGCAGGGCAAAATTTTTCTATCCGAAAGGAACAATGCGTAATATTGCCGGAAAATATAAAAAGCCGATACAAGAAGTATCGGTTAAAATATTTTTCAAAAACACGAGTTGCGCCGTTGAATCTGTTATATGCGTTACTGCTTAACGTTTTCCTGTTTAATAACAGGAATAAATGTGTGCAAAATAATCTTTAAATCAAAAAAGAGGGAACGTTTATCAATGTATTCCCGATCCAGTTTGGTTTTTTCTTCTGCCGAAACATTGTCGCGTCCGTTAATTTGCGCCCAGCCCGTAATTCCGGGACGCACACTGTAAATGTTATTTTTCTGCCTGAGTTTATGGATTTTATCTTCTTTGAGCAGAAGCGGGCGCGGACCCACTATGCTCATATCACCTTTGAGAACATTGATAAGTTGTGGAAGTTCATCAATGCTGGTTTTTCTTAAAAAGCGGCCCCACTTTGTTATATACTGCTCGTTTATATCGTTGCTGGCAACGGTCGGCGCGCCGTTTTTCATGGTTCTGAATTTTATAATTTTAAAAACGCTGCCGCTTTTTCCGTATCTTTCCTGACGCAGAAAAACAGGCCAACCATCGCATATTGCGGAAATAATTCCTATAATTATAAAAGGAATCAATAATATTGCCAATAGCAAAAAACTTGCCAGAATATCAAAGGTTCGCTTTGTAAAATCCATATTAACCTCCGTGATATACCAATCACGAACATATTATATGCCTTTCTCTATCTTTTTTCAACTTAAATTTTATTTGATGTCGGACCGGTTTCTATTTGCTCCAAACCAGAAAATCTTTTGCAAGCACAGCTCTGCACGGCGCCGCCTCCGCATCTTCTATTTTAATCGGGAAGGCCATAAGAAAATAATCGTCGGGCTCAACATCTGAAAGGTTGAGATTCTCAAGAATCAAACAGCCGTTTCCGAGAAGAATCCTATGAACGTCCGCTTCTTGCCCCTGCATACCGATGGTGTTTGAATCAATTCCTATCAGTTTAACGCCGTTCGCGATTATTTCTTCTGCGGCTGAACGGTCCAGCTTGCCTGCGCCTTCTCCTTTAATTAAAAGTTTTTCACATTTATAAAGAAACATTTGCTCTATCCAGGCGCCGGTAAGGAATCCCTTGGCTTTCACAACGCGGCAGGGCCCTGCAAATGCGGAAACGGGATATTTGTCGATTGATTTTCCGCCGGGGATAAAATGCATCGGCGCGTCAATATGCGTGCCCGCATGAAGACCTGCCGAAAGTGCAGAAAGCGTGTAATCATCGCCTTTTTCGATTTCATACAGCTTACTTATATAAGGAACCGGATCTCCCGGATATACCGAAGAAGAAATCAGCCCGCGTGAAATATCTATCCATTTTGTATTCGGTGATTTATCCATTTTGCACTTCCTTAATGCCTTTATCAAGTTCCCTATATATTAAACTACAAATCTGATGAATTTGCAACATTATAAAAAAGGCAAAACAGAAAGCGGAAGCGGCAAACGGCCGCTTCCGTTAAGCAGGGAATCCGATAAAACAGACTGCGTTCGGCGTCTTATTCATTTCCGTTTATTTTGTTCATTGCGATAAGCGGATCTACAATTTCTTCATCAACAGTGATTTCGAGATGAATATGGACACCGTCTTTTTTCTCACAGGGGATTGTTCCGATTTTGCCGATAATGTCGCCTTTTGCAACAACGGTGTTTTTTGCTGCAGTACTGCCGTTCATAAGTCCGCAGTATTTTGCTTTCATACCACCTCCGTGATTTATGACCAGAACAACGCCCCAGAAAGCGTCTGTGTATACATCTTCAACGACGCCGCTGTTTATTGCGAGAACGGACTCTCCTTCTTTTCCGGGAAAATCAGAACCGTTATGAACGCGGAAATCCCCCATTGTTTTGCTTTCTACGAGCGCTCCGTTTGAATAGTCTTTGCTGATTTCTCCTTTTGCCACAGGCATAAGATAATCGCCCTCATACGGCTTGTTTGTTTCATATGCGTAAGTGGTGGTTATTTTTTTTGTTGTTGTTTCATTTGTTGTTTTTACGGATTCCGTTCTTTCGTCAGCAACATCCGTAACGACTTTTGCCGCCTGTTCATATGCGGTTGTGGTTGTGCTTTCCGCCGATATGTTTCGGCTTCTGCTGACCGCCCAAACGCTTACGCACAAGCCTGCAATAACGGTGAGCATAATCGGATAAAATAATTTTGAATTATAAAATCTTGAATACAAAGATATGCTTCTTTCCTGATTTTCATTATTTTCTTCCATGAAAAATTACATCCTTTCCGCGAGCATCGAATTTAAAAGAGAAGAAAACCGAACCGATAGTGGGTCTGACGGCTTGTTTGTGCCCCGGTATTTGTTAGATTCAGTTCCCAAGATAACGGTTTTATACCCTCTAAGCATAGTTTTCGGCTAAAAATTATTATTTATGCATATTTTTCACGCAGAGTTCAATTTTGTTTTCAAAAAGTTCATAGTTTTTACATTACAAATACACAAATTGCCGATAATATGTTAATGTACTCGGGGAGAAACAAACCTTGAGTATCCTCCTAAAGTTTCATTAGAAACAAATCCCCCTCATACATTAAGAAGGGAAAAGCGAACCCTTGCGGTTCGCTTTTCCCTTTGTTGCGTATGTGTTTACATCATGCCTTCAATGTTGTCGATAACATTCGAAAGAAATTTTGTTGCTTTCTTTGCAGATTTTTTAACTGAACTTTTATGCCCGAGCATATAACTGCCGAGCATGCTGATAGAAGCGCCCGCAACCATTCCGATGCTCATAGCGCCGATTGTTCTTTTGTTCTTATTTGTCATTTTTATTCCTCCTGAAAGAATTTTGTAATAATAGTATACGGCGGCGCGCTGAAAATATAATTGGAAAAAAGACCCTTTATAATTGACTTTGTTTTTTAATAATATTATAATAATGATATTATTTTGCACAGAGGTGGTTATGATGTTTAATATTTTAACATTAAATAAAATTTCGGAAGCCGGGCTTTCTAAGCTTGACGTCGGTAAATACAGCTGTTCGGGTATGCACGAAAATCCGGACGCGGTGATTGTCCGTAGCGCTTCCATGCATGATATGGCTCTTCAGAAGAACCTTTTGGCAATTGCGCGCGCAGGTGCCGGAACAAACAATATCCCGATTGATAAATGTTCGAAAAACGGAATTCTTGTTTTCAATACGCCGGGTGCGAATGCGAATGCGGTTAAAGAACTTGTTATCTGCGGATTGCTACTTGCTTCAAGAAGAGTAACCAAGGGTATCGAATGGGCAAAAACGCTCAAAGGTGAGGGCGAAGCGGTAGGCAAACTTGTTGAAAAAGGCAAGAGTAATTTTGCGGGCTGTGAAATCAAAGGCAAAACGCTCGGCGTTATCGGGTGCGGTGCAATCGGAATGCTTGTTGCAAAAGCGGCAGAATCCCTTGGAATGAAAATTGCCGCATATGATCCGTTTTTAAGCGGAAACGTTAACGGCATAGAAATTACAGGCGATATAGATTCTGTGTATGCCGAGTCGGATTATATTACGCTTCACTGTCCGCTGAATGCGAATACAAAGGGAATGATAAACACAGAAGCACTTAGTAAGTGTAAAGCCGGCGTTAAGATTCTCAATTTTGCAAGAGGCGGAATTGTTGAGAGCGATTCCATGCTGAAAGCGGTTGCATGCGGAAAGGTAAGCGCGTATGTCGTGGATTTTCCGTCGGATGAAATGCTTGATGTAGACGGGGTGATTGCGATTCCGCACCTCGGCGCTTCCAGCGCCGAAAGCGAAGAGAACTGCGCGGTTATGGCAGCAAGTCAGCTCGTCGCTTATCTTGAAACAGGGGCGATTATAAATTCGGTCAATATGGCAAACGTTCCGCTTGAAGCAGGAGAAAAAACAACAGTATTTTGCACAGATTCTGCCGCAGAAGAAGTCAAGGCGCTCGGAAAAGTTCTCGGAGAAGGAAGTAAAAACGGCTTCTCCTATATAGCTCTTGAAGGGACACTTGATGTTTCCGGTATAAACGGTGTGCTGAAAACAAGAGTTTTAAAATAAAATGAGTAAAAAGAAAAAAAAGATTTTAATTATATTAGCCGTTTGCCTTTTTGCCGCAGGAATTGTCTTCCTCGGGATTTATTTTGTCGGCACTTCAGGCAGTTCTCAGCAGAAAGTCGCATTAAATTCAAAAACCGATATTTCCGGCATCGAAAAAGAATGGAAACGGGTTGAATCCAATGTCAGCGGTGCTCCGGATACGGACGTTGAAGCGGCGTTTATCCGAAAGCTGAAAAAAGAAGACGGCGATGTCCGGCTTGATAAGTTCAGCAAGGCAAAAGAATACGATGCTTTCAGAATTTATGATATTCAAATAAGCGAAGGCACGGTTAAAGAAAATCATCTGATAACCGTATTTATTGATGAAAAAGGCGCGAAGTTGTGTCATAAGGAGAAATATGACAGTGCTGAAAAACGCGCGGAAATTATGACAATGCTGATAAAAGATCTTGATAAGAATTATGAACAGCTTGCTGCAAAAGCAAAAGTCTTAGGAGACGATGCGGTTCTTTATTAATTGGAGCGTAACCTTTTTGTAACTTTTACAGGGAAAATATACTTTGCAAAGTGTCTGCAGGGTATATTTTTTTTGTATAAAATCAGGAAAATCCGCCGATAATCACAGTATACAAAGCGGTTAAAAATCATTTTATTTTGGAAGTTTTATTTTGTAAAGCGCGTAGTTAAAGGATTTTTTCGGCAAAATTACAAAAGATTACAAAATTTTGTAACCTTTTTGTAACAAACGAGGCGTTTTTCTGCAAAAGTAACCAAAAAAACAAGTCTTATTTTCGGGTTTCGTAAAAAAAAGGGCTTGTTTTCGTGATTTAAACTCACGTTTGTTGTGCAAATGTACAAAATTTTTAAAATTCAAAATTTGACTAAACGGAGGCATGCAGATATAATAGCTACGCTTTGTTGATCGGAGTTTGCAAAAAGGAGATTTATATGATTTTAAAGTCAAAACAATTCGGAAGATTTATCAAATCAAGCCGCGGGAAGATACTTTTATCATTGATAATCGTTTCCTTACTGTTAATATCCACAATTGCAGTGTTTGCATTTGCAAACGCTCCGCATGAGGTTACGATTCTTGACGGAACTAAACATATCAGTATTATGACGAACAGCGACGATCCGGAAGAAATTCTGGCATCACAGGGCATCTTGCTCGGAGAGAATGATGTGCTGGATCAGTCGCAGTTTAATATGGATAATTCTGTTTTGCTTATAAAGAGAGAGATGAAAATCAAGCTTGACGACGGAAACAGCGCCGTTGAAAAAACAGTTGTTGCCCGCACGGTGAAAGACGTCCTTTCCTATCTTTGTCTCGGAGTGGAAAAAAATGATGTTGTTGAGCCATCGCTTAACACCGTTGTTGCTGACGGCGATACGGTTAAGTATATAAAAGCGGGAACGGCCCAGCTGTATGTAGACGATAAAACCACAACCGTTATAACGTCTGATAAAACCGTAAGTGAAATTTTAGAAGAAAACAATGTTTCGTTGAGTTCGGACGACGAAGTCTCGCCGGATTTGGATACTGTTGTAAAAGATGGCGGAAAGATTGTTGTTTCCCGCGTAACTTACAAACAGGAAAGTGAAACCGTCAAACTGAAATACAAGACGGTAACAAAAACAGATTCGTCCATGGCAGAGGGGAAAACAGTTGTTCAGACCGCAGGAGCGGACGGAGAAAAACAGTTGGTTTATCAAATAAAATATGTTAACGGAAAAACGACCGGTGAAAAAAAGCTTACCAATGAAAAAATAATAAAGGAAGCGGTTAACAGAGTTGTTATAAAAGGGACGGCGAAAGCAGTTTCGGTTAATTCCAGCAAAACGGCAGGCACAACTGCATCGGGACTTAAATATTCAGCTAAATATACAGGCATTGCTTCTGCGTATACGGCGCCTTCGGGAGCGGTAACCGCAAGCGGCTTAAAAGCAGGTGTGGGCAGAGTCGGCGTTAATCCGAATATTATTCCTTACGGAACAAAGCTTTATATTACAGGATACGGATATGCTGTTGCCGCAGACACCGGATGGGGCGTAAACGGCGGTGGAAGGCTTGTCGATGTGTTTTTTAATACAGAGAATGAGTGTGTTCAATGGGGGCTGAAAAATGTAACGGTTTATGTCCTCAAATAAAATTGATAAATCAATCGGGTTTCGGTTTGTCCGAAACCCGATTTTTCTTGCATGTGAAAAGAGAATATGTTATTCTAAACTTATAACAAAAATTCGGTTTAATCTTTAAACCACAGACTGGTTTGTCCGGAGGAAGTATGGATTACGACATTGATAAAGTTATTGTGCTCGAAGACGAACTCGGAAACGAGGTTGAAATAGAATATATTGACTCCGCTGTTGTTGACGGAGAAAAATATGCTATGTTTATGCCTCTTGAAAACGATGACGATGAAGTCGTGATTATGCGATACGACAATGTTTCCGAAGAATATGACAGTTTTGTTCCTGTGGAGGATATGACGATTTGCGAAAGGGTTTACAACGTACTGCGCGAAAAATACAACTCGGGCAAAGATGTCTCTCACCGCTAAAGCGGCGGATGCCGGGTTTTAAAGTAGCGAAGGGAGACAAAGCGCTCTTGCTTTCTCAGACAACGAACGCGCCGTCCTTTGGGGCCGCGTTGAATAACGGAAAAAGCCCCTTTTTAAAACGAAGCTTGATGATTTGGATAAATTTACAGGAGGCCGCTGATGAGCTGGAAATGTGATAAATGTCATAAAAGATATGAGGACAGTGTTGTCCCTGCCAAGATACAGGGATTTAAATTTTGCGGAAATTGTCTTTTGGACAACAATGCAGAAACGCTTAAAGTAAACGAAAAAAACAAAAAGAAAAAAGCAAGAATCATTTTTATTGCCGCTGCTGTTATTTTCGGGGTTTGCATTGCAGCAGGAGTGGTTTTGTTTAAGGCGGATATGCATCTTGCAATACCAATTTGGACTGCCGGGTTTGTTGCCGCAGTTGTGCTGTCGGCGATAGGCGAAGCTGTCGAAAAAAGGAAATAAAGAGAAAGCGCATATAAACGGGAAACCGGCATCTCGGTTGGAAGATGCCGGTCTTTTTTTTGTTATATGGCAGCAGTAAATTGCTTTTTGGCTGTTTTGCAAAAAGCGTTTACCGAAGTGCAGAGATGTTTAATGCCACCTCCATTCTTTCCGCGCACAACAAAGGAACTTTCTGCATGATTGTTTTTGCTTTAGTGTTTCGGTTCAACAATAATGGTATTTTCACTGAAAGGAAGATCGTTTTTTGTGTCGTATAAAAAAGAAAGAGGTGATAATATTTCGGGGGCATTTGACTTCCGTTTATGGCAACGGTGCGGTGCGCCGGTCTAAAACGAATCCTTCGTATTTGCTTTTCAGGAGCAGGGCATTTGTTTCGGAGCAGTTCCTGCGATAGGCTTTTCGCTTTTTCGTATCTGTAAAACAAAACGCAAGGATTATAAAGCGATGAAAAAGATTGCGGCAAAGTCACGGTCATATAGTTTGCTTTCAAAATCATTACTATGATTATATACGAAAATATGAATATTTCAATTTTAAAAGGAAAGACTCCTATTGAGGTGGAAATATGAAGATATTTAAAGAATTTATAGCAATAACCCTTGTTGTCGCGGTTTTCGGTTTGGGCCTCACGGCAATTATCCATGATGATTACAGCGTTATTCCAACTCTTTCACAAGTCGGTTCAACCGGAAGCGAAGTGCGGGAAATACAAAGCGTTCTCAAAAAACTGGGGTACTATAAAGGAACGGTTGATGGAATTTACGGAAGCCAAACCAAAAATGCTGTGCGGACTTTTCAAAAAGACTGCGGACTCACACAGGACGGCGTGTGCGGAGCGAAAACTTTGCTTTATCTCGGATTAGACAGCGGAGAAGAATTAAGTTCTGCAGGAGGTTATTCAAGTAATGATGTTGCGTTGCTGGCAAAAGTCATTTCCGCAGAAGCGCGTGGCGAAAGTTATATTGGCCAAGTTGCAGTAGGCGCAGTTGTGCTTAACAGGGTCGCGCATTCGTCGTTTCCGAATACGATATCGGAAGTAATCTATCAATCCGGAGCATTTTCGGCCGTCGTTGATTCGAATTGGTCGGCGGCAGTAACGGACAGCGCTAAGAAAGCCGCGGTGGACGCAATTAACGGATGGGATCCTACCGGGGGAGCAATATATTATTATAACCCTTCAAAAACGAATGATAAATGGATAAGAACACGCGAGGTTATAACAACAATCGGGAGCCACGTTTTTGCAAGATAAATTTAAAAGCAGGAATTATTCCTGCTTTTATATATTAATTACATTATTATTGATTATGAGTGTTAAAGAAAAAAGTGAAATTAGTGAAACACCTGGAGGCGTTTACAGTTTATTCAAAAATTTTATAAAATTTGATAAATAATTATTGACAAACGCATAGATTGTGATATAATATACGAGCGCTCAAAAAGAGAGCGCGC
>CAZURV010000003.1:0-98194 GCA_964623515.1 uncultured Eubacteriales bacterium
AGAGCAGAGATTGTCAGAAAGAAGGTAGAAATCTGCGCAAGCTTTGCCTGGCAAGTTGTATCTTTAACACCTTTTGATTTTTCCCATATTTTTTGATTTTGCCTGCTACCGGAGGGGTTCACGCAAATTATAGCAAACTGAATAAAAACTATAATGCATCAATGCGTGAGAGAGTTCGTGCGTAAGCGTGGAAAGCCTGCCGCTGTCTTCTAAAAGATTTGAAATTGTAACGGTATTATTTAATCTATTATAATATCCGCGCTGTCCTGCATTTAACGGCGAATACTCAACAGCTACGCCGATACTGTTACAGTATTTTTCAACTCCTTCACAAAGCAGAGAATGTTTTTCTGAAGCAGTCCCTATACCCAGAATTTCAGGGTAATTCTCCGGAGGACAATTTGTTTGAGAAATATCAAAAACAGAGCCGATTTTAAAACGCAAAGGCTGTTTTGTTTTTATATTTCCTTTTTTTATTTCTTCTTTAATTTTTTTCGGTGCTTTAGAAATTTTCCGCCAATCGTTATTTTCGGGATCTTTATATAAAGTTACGGTCGTTGGTACAAAGATTTTCATCCCTTTTTGACCTTTTAAAACGGAATAACCCATTGATTTAAATTTATTGAAGCTTCCGACAAATTGCGCTCCCTCGTTTCGCTGTGCAATCAGAATACGGTTATCAAGCGAATATTCATAAAACCGAGATGAAAATTTTAAAAATTCTGTTATTCCTTCAGGGTGATTTTTCCATTCATCTATTAAAGATTTAATTTGATTATGTAATTGAGTTCTTTTTTCATCATATTGTTTAGTTGTTTCCATTTTATTACTCTTTCCTTTTTTTCGACCAATGTATTGACATTTTTAATATTATTGGATATAATATCAGTGTAGTCGATAGATGCTTCTACCTCGGACGATTGGAGTCCGAGAGACTTGAGCAATCTATTGGCTCTTTTTTTATTGCAGCCGATGAGATTGTGTTTGTTTAGCTGAGTGTTGATATAATCTATTCGCCGATGTCCCCCGCCTCTTAGGCGGCAGGGTCTTTTTCAGATTTCAGTGGGAGTGACAATCTCCCACTGAAACCCTGAGGAGCGAACGCTCCCTGCGCAGGTTGCAATCGTTCGCAAGCCCCGTTTCAAGCGAGCTTGATGGAGCACTGCTCCGATTTAAATCATGATGAAAGAAATGCAGGGTTTGACTTAAACCACTGCGTTCAATTTGAAAAAACATATAAAATATGATATGATTATTGAAATTGTTTTTCAGCGGTTTAAATGATTTAGGGTTTGTGGGTTCAGTATGAGAAAAAAGAAAGTCTTAAAAATTATTTTTCCCGCCGTTTTTATAGTTGCGGCGGTTATCGTACTTTACTGCGTAATTTCAAATCATGCTTTGTCATCCAATAAAAATCTCAAAGGCAAAGTGATAGGATACCTTCCGTATTATTCAACGGAATATATTGACAGCGTGGATTTTTCAGCAATTACACATTTGAACATTGCTTTTACAAATCCCGATGAAAACGGCAGACTTTACAACAACATAGGTGAAGAAACGCTTAAAAATATTGTGAAGAAATGCCATGACAACAACGTTTATGCAATTGCGTCATTCGGAGGCGGCGCTATTTCAAGCACGAATTACAATAAGTTGATGCGCAACAATCCCTCAGGTATACAAGAAATAAATAAAAAGATACTCGATTATGTAAACAAATACGATTTGGACGGCGTGGACATCGATTTTGAATTTATTGCGTCAAGCCCTGCATGGGAATATTTTGAAGACTGGATGATTGCACTGCGGAAGATGTGCGATAAAAATAATCTTATCCTTTCTGCGGCGGTTGCTTCATGGTACGGAGACAACATTACGGACAAGGCGATGGACTGCTTTGATTATATATGCGTGATGGCTTATGATAATAATGCTTCGTCTGAAAATCATTCGCTGTATGATTATGCTGTAAAAGAAATGCAATATTATACAGAGCAGCGTTCTATAGAAAAAAAACGCCTTGTACTTGGCGTTCCGTTTTATGGATATAAATATACGGATTCCGGCGAGATGGACTGGAACTCCGGTGCGTCTTACAGATATATACTTTCAAAAGACAACGGAGCGAAAAACGGTGATTATTCAAACGGCTATGCTTATAACGGACCGGATACAATTAAGCAAAAAGCGGAATTTTCGCTTGAATACGGTGGAATTATGTGTTGGGAGCTTTCACAGGACGCCGACGGAAAAGACAGCCTGTTGAGCGTAATAAAAAAAGTATATTCATAGTTGCTTGAACCGGGCGGAAGAAACATCACTTAGGCCAAGGTGTTCTTGCCTCAAAGGCGGCGGAGTTCATATTCACTTTTCGTATATATTGTTTTGGGAGAAATTATGGGGAAACTTTCTGATTATAAAATCGGTGGTAAATCGTTTGCACTTGCACTTGCGGGAGGCGGCATAAGGGGATTTGCACAGATTCCGATATTTGAAATTCTTGAAAAGCACGGTTTTGTACCGTCTATGGTTTCGGGAACGTCCATAGGTTCTTTTGTTGCGGCGCTTGTGGCAATGGAACTCAGTTCCGAAGAAATTTATACAATATTCGGCGATTTTGAAAAAAGATTTATTGAAGATAAAACTTTTGTTCATCCAACTATAAGTGCGATAAAACCTACAAAGAATAAGATAAACGGTTTTGTGGATGGCGCACCTCTTGAAAAGATGGTCGACGATCTGTTTGCGCAGTATGGCGCAGAAATGATGAACGATATAAAAAAACCGCTCGTTATTGTTTCTGTAGATTCTGTGAGCGGAAGGCTGGTTTATTTTACCAATGTGGAAGATTTATCGCCGGGCAGGGAGAATACTCAAGTTGTATATAATGCCAAAATCAGCGAGGCAATTCGTGCATCGTGTGCTTTTCCGGGAGTGCTGAATGCAAAGGAATACGGAGATATGCAGTTGATTGACGGCGGCGTGAGAATGAATCTGCCCGTTGAACCTCTCAGGGATATGGGAGCCAAACGCGTTATGAGCCTTACAATGCGTGCGAAGATGGAAGAGTTTCAGTCAAGAAGCGCGGCACGTACATTGAAAAGGGCTTATAGTATTATGTCTGCGGAAATGCTCGAACTGCAAATCCGCAAAAGTGATTTCAATATTAATCTTGACGTAGGCGAGATAAAAGCGTTTGATATCGGAAAAGGAAGCATTATTTATGACAGAGCGTCTGAAATTGCAAAGAAAAGGGAAGAAGATATTGTGGCTTTTTGTACACCTGAAAACAAATTGATGCGTTATTTACATAAAATCTTAAGGAGAAAATAAAATGGATGAAATAGTTGTGGTAACCAGAAGAAAAAAGTGGCCCGTACTGCTGTATTCGGCAATATGCGCTTTGGTGGGGCTTGCGTTTATCATATTTAATAAAACGGCGCTTAATGTTTTCGGCATTATTTTGGGCGGACTGCTGCTGATTCTCGGAATTTCGGTTGTTGTCGCTTTTCTTTCGTGTAAGGGGGCCAAGAGCACGTTCAGCCTTGCACTTGGCATAATAGTGATTCTTGCAGGAATTATTGTTCTGGTAAAGAATAACGCTGTAGTTAATTTTGCAGGATATATTTTTGCAACTTATGTTTTGGTACACGGTTGTATCATGCTTTATTTTGCTTATGAAGATAAACAAGCGAATGTGGTGAACTGGAAGATTACTTTGTTCTTCGGCATAGCACTCGTTATAGCGGCTGTTTTAATGTTTTTATTTATTGATAAATTTAAAGCGGCAACAGCGGTTGTGGTTGGAATTATGCTGATAATCAACGCGGGACTTGATATCGTTTCCGCTTTTATAAAATAAGGTTAAGTTTTCGTATTGTCCGATTCGTATTCATAAACCTGAAAGACGTCGGCGGAATATATTCCGCCGACGTCTTTTCGTTTTTTGGCTTATTTTTTATATTTTATTGTTATTTCATCTATATTTCCCGAAAAGCGTTCCAATTCAATCCCGGCTGAGTGAAGCATACGTTTTGAAGCGATAACGTTGTCTGCTTCCGCATATTTATCTTCCAGATAAATGATTTTTTTTATACCGCTTTGAATAATTGCTTTTGCGCATTCATTGCAGGGGAACAGAGATACATATGCGGTGCATCCGTCCAGTGAACCGCTACGGTTATTGAGTATGGCGTTCAGTTCCGCATGACATACATACGGATATTTGGTTTCAAGCGTTTCTCCGCTACGTTCCCACGGATATTCGTCATCGTTGCATCCTGCAGGCATACCGTTGTATCCGACACTCATAATCCGCTTTTCTTGATTCACAATACAGCACCCTACCTGTGTGCCCGGGTCCTTTGAACGCATACTGCTCATCAGAGCGATGCCCATGAAATATTCATCCCAACTTATGTAATCTGTTCTTTTTGACATTTTGCACCTCAAATTTTAAACCAAAAGGGATAAAAGGGCTAAAGATTCCCTTATGCTTGTTTAAAAGCTTTGGAATACGGGCAACATGCCGTGTTTGCCCAACTGTGCCTGAGGAAAAGTTCTTGCTTTACAAAACCGCCTGCATCTGAAATGCATTTTTATCAGGCTGTTCCTCTTTGTTCCTATTTAGTTTAAATCGAATATGATTCTATATAAAATAAAATAACACAAACTTTATATAGTTTCAAGATTTTATTGTTATTTGGGAAATAATGTGTTAAAATATTTTTTAATATATTTAAATTAAGAAGTATTCCCTTCCTGAAGCAATGGCATTTTTAATTTTCCGCGTGGGTACAATTTTTTGCGGAAAGCGCTTTATTGGTCGCATCGGATACGGATAAAAAGGTTTTGGAAAACAAAACGAATATTTGTTTTAAAGCCTTGAAATACGTCAGTATTCCCGCGCTTTTAACTGCATCTAAAAATTTTTGTTTTACAAAACTGTTTCACATCCAAGGCTCAACGAACTTGGATGCAGACCAGGGCAAAAACGCAGGCATACTTATAATTACGAATTTTTAACACAGTTCTGCGCCGAATCTGTAAATTTTGGGAAGTTCTTTCTTATGAAAATGCAAATACGCCTTTAGGATTTTCCCTATTTGGCTTAAATTATGGAGCAATTTTTATAAAAACGAGGTTATATATAATGGGTTTAATGGAAAAATTATTCGGGAACTATTCTAAAAAGGAAGTTAAAAGAATACTTCCGGTAAGAGATAAGGTTCTGGCGCTTGAAGAAAAATATCAGGCTATGACCGATTCCGAACTGCAGGCGCAGACCAATATTTTGAAGAACCGTTTAAACAGCGGTGAAACGCTTGACGATATTCTGCCCGATGCGTTTGCAGTATGCCGTGAGGCTTCGTGGCGTGTTTTGGGAATGAAGCATTTTCCTGTTCAGGTTGTAGGTGGTATTATCTTGCATCAGGGGCGTATTGCCGAGATGAAAACAGGAGAAGGCAAAACGCTTGTGGCAACGCTCCCGGCATATTTGAACGGCCTTACCGGTAACGGCGTTCATATTGTTACCGTTAACGATTATCTTGCGCGCAGAGACTCGGAATGGATGGGCAAGCTGTATAACTGGCTCGGGTTGAGCGTAGGGCTTATCATCCACGAAAAAGACGATGACCAGCGCAGAGAAGCATATGGCGCAGACATTACTTACGGAACAAACAATGAAATGGGATTTGATTATCTTCGAGACAATATGGTTGTTCATAAAAAGCGTAAAGTCCAGCAAAAGGGTCATAATTATGCCATTGTCGACGAGGTTGACTCCATACTGATAGATGAGGCGAGAACGCCTCTTATTATCAGCGGCAAGGGGGATGAATCGAGCGAACTGTATACACTGGCGGACCGTTTTGCAAAAAGCCTGCATAAAGTTAAAATCAAGGAGATGGAAGAAAAACAAGATGCGGACGATATCTATGAAGACGCAGATTATATCGTAGACGAAAAGGCAAAAACCGCAACGCTTACAAGACGCGGAACAGCAAAAGCGGAAGAGCATTTTCAAGTTAATAATCTTATGGATGCCGAAAATACCACGCTCCTTCATCATATTAACCAGGCAATCAAAGCCAACGGCGTTATGACCAGAGACGTTGATTATGTTGTGAAAGACGGCGAAGTGCTTATCGTTGATGAATTTACCGGCCGTATTATGCTTGGCAGACGTTATAACGAAGGTCTGCATCAGGCAATTGAAGCAAAAGAGGGCGTTAAGGTTGAAAGCGAAAGCAAGACGCTTGCAACCATCACTTTTCAGAATTATTTCCGCCTTTATGATAAACTTGCGGGTATGACGGGTACAGCGCAGACGGAGAGTGAGGAATTTCAGGAGATTTACAGCCTGGACGTTGTGGAAACTCCGACAAATAAGCCTGTTAAAAGAATAGATAATCCTGATGTTATTTACAGAACGGAGAAAGCAAAATTCAACGCCGTTATAAATCAAATCAGGGAATGTCATGAAAAAGGACAGCCGGTACTTGTCGGCACAATCAATATCGAAAAATCAGAACTGCTTTCCAAATATCTCAAAAAAGCTAAAATCAAGCATGAGGTACTCAATGCGAAACAGCACGATCGTGAAGCGGCTATCATTGCACAGGCAGGTAAATACGGTGCAGTTACGATAGCAACAAATATGGCAGGGCGCGGAACCGATATTATGCTTGGCGGAAATGCGGAATTTCTTGCAAAAACCGAAATGGCAAAACAGGGGTATGAAGAGGAAATAATATCCGCTGCAACGGCGTATTTTGAAACAGAGGATGAAGAGATTCTCAATGCGCGTAAAGCTTACCGTGAACTTGAGCAAAAATATAAAGATGATATAAAAGAAGAAGCGGATAAGGTCAGAGAAGCGGGGGGTTTGTATATTCTCGGTACGGAGCGCCATGAATCCCGCCGTATTGACAACCAGCTCCGCGGACGATCGGGCCGTCAGGGAGACCCTGGTGAAAGCCGTTTCTTCCTCAGCCTTGAAGATGATTTGCTCAGGCTTTTCGGTGGCACGCGGATTGACAATATGATGGATATGCTGAACGTGGAAGAGGATATGCCCATCGAAAATAAAATGCTGTCAAATGCGATTGAGAACGCGCAGAAAAAAGTTGAGGGCAGAAATTTTGCAATCCGTAAACAGGTTCTGAAATATGACGATGTTATGAACAAGCAGAGAGAAATCATATACGACCAGAGAAATCAGGTGCTTGATGATATGGACCTGAAAGAAACGATTCTTAAAATGCTTGATGAAAACATTGCGGATACCGTCGTCAGTTACTGTAACGACAGCGTAAGTCCTACGGAGTGGAACATTCAGGGTTTGAAGGAAAAGTATTTCGGCTGGCTTACGGATGATAATGATTTTAATTACAGCGACACCGAACTGAAAGGACTCATTTCTTCAGATATAATCGAAATGCTTACCGAGCGCGGGCATGAACGGTATGAACAGAGAGAAAAAGAATTCGGAAGCGATCAAATGCGCGAGCTTGAAAGAATGGTTCTCCTGCGAAATGTCGATACGCACTGGATGGATCATATTGACGCTATGGAGGAGCTTAAGCGCGGTATAGGGCTGAGAGCTATGGCGCAGCATGATCCGGTGGTTGAGTTCAGACTTGAGGGTTTTGATATGTTTGATGAAATGACTGCCGCAATCAGAGAAGATACCGTGCGGATGATGTTCAATATCAGACTGCGCCGGGAAACTCCGATTGAACGCAAGCAGGTTGCCAAAGTTACGGCAACTTCGGGCGGTTCGGACGGAACTGAAAAAGCGAAACCCGTAAGGAAAGGCAAAAAAATCGGCCCCAATGATCCCTGTCCATGTGGAAGTGGGAAGAAGTATAAAAAGTGCTGCATGTACAAAGATAAAGGCCTTGACTGATAAATCAGGCAAAACTGCGGATATTCAAATTGTATGAATATTACAAAAATGTTACAAACTGACAGTTCATCTTTTCTTTCTTTTAAAAAAGTAATATAATTATTATTTGTTGATGTTATATTCTTCTGATTAGTTGAGAGAATAATAAAAGACAGTCAAAATGCAGGATAAGGCAGATCGAAACTGTTTGGAAACAGCGTTGGAAATCGTTGTTTCACTTCTTGTAAATTAAAAGATATTTTTGTATGGGAGGTTGCTCGTGGATAAAATTGTTATTCAGGGCGGCAATCGTTTAACAGGCGAGGTTACAATAGGCGGCGCTAAAAATGCAGTTGTTGCATTGCTCCCCGCTACGCTTTTGGCGCGTGATGTTGTAACGCTTGAAAATGTACCGTCAATCAGAGATGTTAATATTATGCTTGACGTTATGTCAAGGCTCGGAGCCATAGTTAACAGGGTTGATAAAACAACTTACCGTATAGATACAACACATATCGGACCGCAGTCCGTACCGAATGATATTGCGAAACGTTTAAGGGCTTCTTATTATCTTATTGGTTCCATGCTCGGCGCTTTTAACAAAGCCGATGTTGCCTTGCCGGGCGGATGTGATTTTGGTGTAAGGCCGATTGATTTGCATATAAAAGGGTTCAGAAGCCTCGGCGCAAAAGTTGAGGTTGTAAACGGTATGGTTAAAACGATTGCTGAAGACGGATTGACAGGTTCATCTATTTATATGGATGAGGTTTCTGTCGGAGCTACGATAAATGTTATGCTTGCGGCAGTTAAGGCCAGGGGATTAACAATAATTGAAAATGCGGCAAGGGAGCCGCATATCGTTGATCTTGCCAATTTTCTTAACCGTATGGGTGCAAACGTGCGTGGCGCGGGAACGGACGTTATAAAAATCAAAGGCGTGGAAAACCTGCACGGCTGTACCTATTCTGTTATTCCGGATCAGATTGAAGCCGGGACGTATATGGTAGCGGCGGCGGCAACCGGCGGCGATATTCTTATTAAGAATGTTACACCGAAGCATTTGGAAAGTATTACGGCAAAACTCATTGAATGCGGAGTTGACGTTGAGGAATTTGATGATGAAATCCGTGTTCGGAGAAATGAACCTCTCAAACCATGTAATATTAAAACAATGCCGCATCCCGGATTCCCTACCGATATGCAACCGCAGATTGTTACCCTGCTGTCTCTTGCAAACGGAACAAGTATTGTAACGGAGAGTGTGTGGGAAAGCAGATTCAGGTATGTTGACGAGCTTTCAAGGCTCGGAGCAAATGTGAAAGTTGAAGGCGGGAAAATGGCTGTTATACAGGGTGTTAAGAATTTTAAGGGAGCCTGTGTGAACGCAACCGACCTCAGAGCAGGCGCGGCTATGGTAATAGCCGGATTGTGTGCAGAGGGAGAAACGGAAATTGAAGATATATACCATATAGAACGCGGATATGAAGAAATTGTTTCAAAACTACGTGCGCTCGGCGCCAATATTGAAAAAAGATTCTATCCTGATGATGCAGAACTTCAGATAAGAGCATAAAAGCAAACATTAAGCGATCCCGGCGGATCGCTTTTTTTGCGAATATGCTCGGCAGTATTTTTGACGGTAATGTAAAATAATTGTGGAGTTTTTCCGGCTTGCTTGATTTATTTTTAATGTATTGATATAATATATATATTATTTATTATTCGCCGATGTCCCCCGCCTCTAAGGCGGCAGGGGCCATTTCAGAATTTCAGCGGGAGTGATAATTTCCCGCTGAAATCCTGAGGAGTGAACGCTCCCTGCGCAGGTTGCAATCGTTCGCAAGCCCCGTTTCAAACGAGTTTGATGGAGCAATGCTCCGATTTAAATAATTTAAATATTTAATCAATATGTAGATATAGGGTTAAACCTATTGATGAATATAAAGATATTTGGAGATTTTATGGCTAAATTTTGTCCGCTGTTTTCAGGAAGCGACGGAAACTGCGTTTACATAGGTACGGGGAAAAACGGAATTTTGATAGATGCAGGCAGAAGCGCAAAACAGATAACCGAGGCTTTAAAAAGCAGGGATATCCCGGTTTCATCTATCCGCGCGATATTTGTTACGCATGAACATATCGATCATACGAGAGGGTTACAGGTTTTTGCGGGGAGAAATTCTATCCCTGTTTACGCTACGGACGGAACAATACTCGGAATGAAAACGGCGCATATGGTTGACGACAGGGTTGAATTGCATTCGGTAAATAAAAATAACGGCGCGGAGATGAATGGTATACGGATTTCGTTCTTTCATACAAGCCATGATACAATTGAACCCTGCGGATATATTGCTGAGTTTGCTGACGGCAGAAAAGCGGCGATATGCACGGACTTGGGCGTTATGACCGATGAGGTGCGGTGTGCTGTTGAGGGTTGCGATCTTGTTTTGCTCGAAAGCAATCATGATGTGCGGATGCTCGAAAACGGACCGTATCCATATTATTTAAAACGAAGAATATTGGGGGAAAAAGGGCATCTCTGTAATGAAGCATGCTCGCAGGAGCTTGTCCGCCTTGCGGATAAGGGGACGTCGAGAATTTTTCTCGGGCATTTGAGCAGGGAAAACAATACGCCGGAACTCGCACTGGAAAGTGCAGTTTGCGCACTTACCCGGGCGGGATATAGAAAAGATTTTGATTACAGCATCAGCGCCTGTCCTCCCGTTAGCAGCGAAAAGGTACTTGTTTTCTGATGATGCATATAAAGATAATTGCAGTGGGCAGGCTAAAGGAAGAATACCTTCGCGCCGCGCAGTTGGAATATGTAAAAAGGCTGACTCCTTTTTGCAAAATTCAGATAACGGAGATTGCGGAGGCGCGCATAGGCGGCAAGCCGTCCCGTGCTGAGATTAAAAGTGCGCTGAAAAAGGAAGCGTCCTCAATTTTAAAAGAAATACCTTCCGATTCTTTTGTTTTTTCGATGTGTGTGGAGGGCAGAGCTTTTTCAAGTGTGGAATTTAGTGAAAAAATTGACCGCGCGGCGATTGCCGGTATAAGCAATATGGTTTTTATCATCGGTTCGTCTTTCGGACTGGATGAAGAAATCAAACAGCAAAGTAGTCAACAAATTTCTTTTTCGTCTATGACATTTCCGCATCAGCTTATGCGGATTATGTTGCTTGAGCAAATATACAGAGCGTTTTCTATCCTTAACCATACAAAATATCACAAATAGGAGGCTGTTATGAAAAAACTTTCGGCGGCACGATTAATAGTCAGAGCATTTTTGATAAGCCTTGCAGTTTCTGCTGCCATCATGACTGCGGCGGGGATAGTTTATAAAGATTCGATTTACAAAATAACGTCCGCTGTTGCAGCAATGGCGGATGAGGAGTCCGCAGAACTCTACAGAGGCGAGACGGGCGAATTATACAGTTGATTTTATTGATAAAAAATAACAAGATTCCGATTTTATCCGCAGTGTATATGTGCTTACTGCGGATTTTTTAAAACAGTTAATGTGCGAGAAATTTGCAATATAGTTTAAAATCGGGAATCATAAAAAAACACTTTATCTTTATGACTTTATATATTATAATATAAAGTGATGTATTATCGGTTTGCGTTAAGAATTTGATTTGGAGTTTAATATGAAAAAGTTTGTTTCATTATTCACTGCGGGTGCGGTTTTACTGAGTTTGATTTCGTGCTATGCCGTTCATTCTTTTGCTGAGGTGAGCGGAACGATTGCTTTAGATACGCCTGTTGCGGTAAACTGCACGAAAATCGGGAACTGGGATGTACGCACTTTTATACCGAATGAAGACGGCATTTACATTTTTTCTTCATCGGGCAATTATGACACTTTGGGATATATAGCGCTTGCCGAGAATGAAGCAAGCAATGAAAATATGTTTGATGACGGCGGGCAGAGCGGTAATTTTGCCTGCACATATAATATGAAAAAAGGAGTTGAATATTATCTCGGGTCAACGATTATCAGCGGTGAAACGGGAATTTATACCGTAAGTCTTGTAAAATTTGAGGCAAATTCCGGAATAATAACGCCGTTCACACAAGATCAGGTTGAACAGAGAACTCCGGTTACAACATCCATATGTCTTGACAATGAAACGGAATTTTATACATATACTCCGGATATTTCCGGAACATATGTGTTTCGCTGTGTGAGCGAATATGATACGGACGGTTATTTATTTGATCAGTACTGGCGTCAGATCGGATATGATATGGACAGCGGAGACGGTGCGAATTTTGAAATTACCGCAGATTTAAATGCCGGCGAAATTTATTATTTCGGGTATTCAACGACCAGCAAGGACAAAATCAGCATAAATCTTTTTATGTATCGAACTCGTGCAATCAGCTCGGTTGAAACTTTTGCCGCTCCGTCAAAAACAGATTATATTCAAAATGTTGAATGCAAACCTGTCGGCGAAGATTTATATCAGGTTGATTTGAATATGCTCGGATTTAAATTCAGAGTGAATTACAGCAACGGAGAGTATGAACTATTCAGTTATACAATGTATTCAAAAATCAGAGGATTTTCCTGTGAAACTTCATATCAACTGGCACAGGGAACACATACTGTGCCGTATTCCTATATGGGAATCACAAGCTCTTTTGATATAAATGTTATAGATAATCCGGTTGATTCGGTTTCCGTCATTCAGCTTCCGGAGAATATCAACTATTATGATGAAGATGGGTTTACCGTCAATACAGGCACAGAGGAGATAACGCTTTTTAATGTGTCGGTAAAGAATATGATTCTTAAAGTCAATTATACAAACGGAACGTCGGAGAATATAAAAATTGAAGATGATTACGGCGTTTCCGTGAACTATTTTGATTATAAAAACAGCGAACATGCCCTGTCACTTACGCATGGTGAAAATATTATAACCGTTTTGTATATGGAGCACGAGGTGAGCTTCAGCGTTTATCTGAAGTATAATGCCGATAACTGGGATTATGAACTGTCGGCAGACGGCACATATGCCGTTGTAACGGCTTATAACGGCGAGGATACAGAAGCTATCATCCCCGAAATGCTTGGAGGGGTTCCCGTAACGGAAATCGGCGAACAGTGTTTTTACGGCAGTACAGGGCTTCAATCGGTTCGTATGACTGACAGCATTACATCTATCGCATCTAAAGCCTTTTACGGTTGCGATAATCTGACAGAAATCACGATTCCGCAAAATGTTACATCTATCGGAACAATGGCGTTTTACGGACTGAAGAAAGTTGAACATCTTTATTGGAACGCTACGGAGATTGATTCCGTTTCGGATACTGATAATATATTTGCATATCTCGGTTCTGAAACCGAAAACGGAACGAGAGTGGAATTCGGCGGAACTTGTGCTGTTATCCCGTCTTCCTGCTTTTATATGAATGCAACATATACGCCGAATATAACAGAGATTATGATTGGAGAAAATGTTAAAACAATAGGGAATAATGCTTTCCGAAATATTTCCGCGCTTAAAAAGGTTGAATGGAATGCGTTGAATGTGAATGATCTTGCGGCGAATGCAAATCTTTGGTACGGAAGCGGAACCGATGAACAGCCGTTCTGCGTTGTATTTGAAGCATCGGTTATAAATATTCCCGAATGTGCGTTTTTTGCGGCGTCCGCAGCAAGGGCTCCGAAAGTTGAATCCGTTTATATTTACGGTAAAGAAACGACCATTGGAAACAATGCTTTCAAAAATTGTCCCGGAACGTTTTACTGCTATTACGGAACACCGGCAGATGAAGCACTTGATCAAAGCCTTTATACTGTTGAATACCTTGATCCTAAACTGGAATCGCTTACTGTAGCATCAAAACCCTCAAAGCTTAATTATACCGCAGGGGATGAACTTGACTTGTCGGGAATCGTGGCAGTCGCAGTGTTTACAGATGGCAGCATGGCGGATGTTTCAGATCAAATTGTGCCGGATTCGTCTTCTTTTGATATGATGACGCCGGGGGTTTATCTGTTGCGTGTTGATTATACATATATCGGTGTTACGAAGTCGGCTGAATTTGAAATTACAGTCGGTGATCCGCGTATTACGGGAATAGTTATATCATCGCTTCCCGATAAACTGGTTTACACTGTCGGCGATGTGCCTGATATTTCCGGTATAGCCGTAAATGCGGTATATTCCAATGGCACATATAAAGATATAACTTCGGATATTTCAGTATCTGATGTTGATATGTCATTTGCGGGTGAAAAAACGATAACGGTTTCCTGCGTTATAGATAACGTTTTATATTCGGACAAATATACCATAACCGTTGAGGAAAAAACGTTCCATCCATGCGATGTTGACTGCAACGGTATCGTGGACGTGGCGGATATATCTGTAATTCTTATCATTGACAATTACGGTTATAGCGCTTCAGCTGCTGATAATGCGAGAAGCGATACTACGGGGGACGGATTGATTGACGCTGCCGACTTATCTAAAGTTATGCTTGCGGATTATTACGGGAAAACATTTTAAAGGGGAAATATAAATGAGAAAGATTCTTTCGTTTGTTCTTGCTGCGCTTTTACTATGTAGCGTCTGCACATCTGCCGCCGGCGCTGTTGTAACAGGGGATTTTGAATATGAAACAAGCAACGGAGAATTGGTTTTAACAAAATATGCCGGAAGCGGCGGTAAGGTAACGATTCCCTCAAGCGTAGGCGGTAAAGACGTTGTAAGACTGGAAGACAGCGCTTTTGCCGAAAGCGACATTACCGGCGTTTCAATTCCAGGGAGCGTTCGTGAAATTGGAGATAATTGCTTTAAAAACTGCACGCATCTGTCTTTTGCGGTTGTTCCGGACTCGGTTGTTTACATCGGATATGATGCTTTTTCCGTTAATTCATCCGATTTTAAATTGCGTTGCTACAAGGATTCCTATGCGCAGCAGTATGCGCTCAACAACGATATACAAATAACGTTACTGCTCCCCATTCCGGAAGCTAAAATATCTGCGCTTAAACCAAATCAGCTTCATCTGAGCTGGGAAAAGGTGGAAAACGCCGAGGAATACTATATTTACCGTGTTTCGGACAGTGGAGAAAAAATTAAAATCGCTTCAACAGAGAAACTTAGTTATGATGTTACCGGATTGGACGGAAACAGCGAGTATAAATATTATGTGAGAGCAATTGGGGACGAAGAGACAGGAGAAGCCAGCGAATTTAATGAGCTTTATATTTTAACGGCAAGGACGCTTTGCGACAGACCAAGAGTAAAAGCATATTACGGAACAGATTCGGTGCGCCTTACCTGGGACAGCATTGACGGCGCAAAATCATATAGGATTTACCGCATTGAAAAAGGAAAACGGAAACTGCTGAAAGAGAGTACAGAGACGGAATATCTTTATTCAAATCTCCAAACAGGCGTAGACCTTGTGTTTTTTGTCAGTTCCGTTGATTCGAGCGGTGTGGAAACACAGTATGACGAAAAATATCTGATAAAAACTTCAACAATATGCCGTGCGCCGAAATTCAGCGCTGTTGCTTCCTGGCGGTCGATAGATGTGGAATGGGAACAAGTTGAGGGTGCAAAATATTACACTGTGTTTATCGCTTCTGGCGATAAAGAAGGATATACGATTGTTGAGGAAATAACAGATCCGGAACAAACCACATATACCATAGGCGGCAAGCTTTCGCCGATGAAAACGTACAGAGTTCTCGTGAGAGCATTCAATGAATATGATGACGGAAGTGCTTATACGGAAAACGATGCCGCAATATGCAGAATCAAAGGCTTTTATATATATGCGGCGGCAGGCGCTTTCATAGTTGTTGCGGCAATAACGGTTGTGATTCTGCTGATTATCAAAAAACGCAGAAGCCAGTATGAGGTTAACTGCGGATAAACATAAGGTTAAACCGAATATATACAAAAGTAATCTGATTTCATATAATATTTTGGCGAATTGTGCTATTGACGAAACTTTATATTAACTTTATAATGAAATCAAAGGGTTAAACCAACCCTCAACCTTTGAAACTGACGGAAAGGTCTGTATGTTGCAGATTGATTGTGGAAGGAACCACAGGGGAACAAAGGTAAAATATTCAGCCGACCGTCTGGGCAGTCTTATTCAAAGGAATAGGACTGCCCGGTTTTTTATCGGTAATGCAGAAAAATCGGTGCGTTTCCAAGCAATTTGAACAAATCAAGCTTGGTCCGGCACGGAAAAGTTGCGGTTATATCCAAACGGAGGTCAAGTAATGAAAAAAGTGGGCATTATTATGGGGAGCGACAGTGATTTGCCTGTTGTTGAAAAAGCCATAAAAACTTTGAAAGAATTTGAGATACCATATGAGGTGCATGTATTTTCTGCGCACAGAACGCCTGATGAAGCCAAAGATTTTGCCGTTAACGCACAGGGGAACGGATTCGGCGCGATTATCGCGGCTGCCGGAATGGCTGCTCATCTTGCCGGTGCGATTGCGGCGAATACCGTTTTACCGGTTATAGGCATACCAATCAAATCAAAATTAGAGGGTGTTGATGCACTTTTGTCTACCGTTATGATGCCTCCGGGGATACCGGTTGCAACTGTCGGGATAGACAGTGCAGTCAACGCCGCTTTACTTTCTGTACAGATTCTTGCGGTAAGCGACAGTGCACTTTCCGAAAAACTTAAAGTGTCGCGCAGAAAAGCGGCGGAAAAAGTTTTGGAAAAAAATAAAAAAATGGAAGAAAAATTCAATAAATAAAAGGGAGTAAACGTTATGGAAAAGAAAGAACTTATGTACGAAGGAAAAGCAAAAAAAGTTTTCTCTGCCGGAAATCCAGATTATTGCATTGTTTCATACAAAGATGACGCAACAGCTTTTAACGGATTGAAAAAAGGAACGATTGCCGGCAAGGGCGTTGTGAACAATAAGATGAGCAATTATCTGATGCAGCTTCTTGAAAAGCAGGGCGTTCCGACGCATTTTGTTGAAGAACTGAACGATCGTGAAACAGTTGTTAAAAAAGTAAAAATCATTCCGCTCGAAGTGATTGTCAGAAACATTGCGGCAGGGTCTTTTTCAAAAAGATTCGGTGTTGAAGAGGGAACCAAGCTCCTTTGTCCCACGCTTGAATATTGTTATAAAGACGATGATTTGGGAGATCCGATGGTAAATTCATACCATATTCTTGCGTGTGGCTGGGCAAGCCAGGAAGACCTGGACACAATCAGCAAATATACTTTTATGGTTAACGATTTTTTGAAATCGTTTTTTGCGAAGATAAACGTTGAACTTGTTGACTTTAAAATAGAGTTCGGAAAAACAGCGGACGGAACAATCGTTCTTGCAGATGAGATTTCACCCGATACCTGTCGTTTCTGGGATGCACAAACGCATGAAAAACTGGATAAAGACCGTTTCCGCAGAGATATGGGCGGCGTTGAAGGCGCATATCAGGAAATGATGAAAAGAGTTTTCGGAGAATAAAAGCATATGAGTAATTTACACGAAGAATGCGGTGTGTTCGGCATCTGCGGAGATAAAAAGGCAAACGTTGCATCCAGTGTGTATTATGGCTTGTTTGCCCTTCAGCACAGAGGGCAGGAATCGTGCGGAATCGTTGTTAACGATGACGGACTGTTCCGTTCTTACAAGGCCGTCGGTATTGTAAATGACGCAATTAAAACGCAGGAACTGGAGGAGCTCGGTGAAGGGAATATGGCTATCGGTCACGTACGCTACGGAACGACCGGAACAGATCGCCGTCTCAACGCGCAACCGATTGTTGTCAATCATGTAAAAGGCAGAATGGCGCTTGCCCATAACGGTAATCTTACTAATTCCTTTGAACTTAGGGAGCAACTTGAGCTTAAAGGTTCCATATTCCATACAACCAGCGATACCGAGGTGATATCCTATATCATCACGGAGGAACGTTTGACGGCGTCTTCCATTGAATATGCGGTGAGTAAAGCGATGGACAGAATAAAGGGCGCGTATTCTCTCGTTATTATGAGTCCGGCAAAACTGATTGCGGTTAGGGATGAAAACGGATTCAGACCGCTTTGTTTCGGTCAGACAGAGGACGGCAGTTATGTTGTTGCTTCTGAAAGCTGTGCGCTTGATGCTGTCGGCGCAAAATTTATCCGCGACGTTGAACCGGGTGAAATTATTATTTTTGAGAAAAACGGGTATAGGAGCCTAACCGACCACTGCAATAAAACACATAAATCCATGTGCGTGTTTGAGTATATTTATTTTGCGCGTCCCGATTCTGTTATGGACGGATGCTGTGTGCATCAGGCGAGAATCCGCGCGGGTGAATTTCTTGCCGAGGAACATCCTGTTTGCGCAGATGTGGTTATCGGCGTTCCGGACAGCGGCATAGACGCTGCGATAGGCTATTCGAGAAAATCCGGGATTCATTACAGCATGGGATTTATTAAAAACAAATATGTGGCGCGTACTTTTATTGCTCCCGGTCAAAAGGCGAGAGAAGATAAGGTAAGAATTAAACTGAACCCCATTTCAACCGTTGTTAAAAACAGGCGCGTTGTTTTGATTGATGATTCCATTGTGCGCGGAACAACAAGCGCAAGAATCGTAAAGCTTCTGCGTGAAGCGGGAGCAAAAGAAGTGCACATGCGCGTTTCTGCGCCTCCGTTTATTGCGCCGTGTTATTACGGCACCGATATAGATTCAAAGAATAATCTGATTGCAAGCAATCATACCGTTGAGGAGATTGCGAATATCATCGGCGTGGATTCTTTAGGATATCTAAGCGTTGAAAACGTTCAGCGAATCGCAGGGGATGATAAATCCGGCGATTTTTGCGTTGGATGTTTTAATGAAAAATATCCGACCGCAACTTCCGCGAAAGCAAAGAAAAACAGGTTTGAAGGCAAAATTTCTGAAAATGAGGATAAAAAATAATGAAAAGTTACAGTGAAAGTTATAAACAGGCAGGCGTTGATATTACCGCGGGATACAAGGCGGTTGATTTAATGAAAAAACATATTGCACGCACGGGCATTCAGGGCGCGGGCGAAATAGGCGGATTTGGCGGCTGTTTTGAACTGGATACTGCAGGGATGAGCAATCCTGTGCTTGTCAGCGGAACCGACGGAGTCGGCACAAAACTGAAAATGGCATTTCTTATGGATAAACACAACACCATTGGCATTGATTGCGTGGCTATGTGCGTGAACGATATCATTTGTTGCGGAGCAAAGCCCTTGTTTTTCCTCGATTATATTGCCTGCGGTAAAAACGAGCCGGAAAAAATCGCGCAGATTGTTGAAGGCGTAGCTGATGGCTGTGTTCAGGCAGGTGCGCAGATAGTGGGCGGCGAAACGGCTGAGATGCCGGGGTTTTATCCTGTTGATGAATACGACCTTGCAGGCTTCAGCGTTGGCATTGTTGAAAGGAGGAAGATGCCGGATAATTCTACTGTTTGTGCCGGTGACTTGATCATCGGCCTGCCGTCAAGCGGCGTGCATTCAAACGGATTTTCTCTTGTCAGAAAAGTTTTCAATGTGGAGAACGCAGATATTCAAACACCTGTTGCGGAGCTCGGAGGCAAAACAATCGGCGAAGTGCTTTTGACGCCTACAAAAATTTATGTTAAACCGATACTGGCGCTTTTTGATAAGATAAACGTTAAAGCGGTTTCACATATTACAGGCGGCGGGTTTTATGAAAATATACCGAGAAGCCTTCCGAAAGGCTTCAGCGCAAAAATAAATAGGAGCGCGATAAGCATTCTGCCTATTTTTGAGTTTATCGCCCAAACCGGAAACATTCCGGAAAGAGATATGTTCAATACATTTAATATGGGCGTAGGTATGAGCGTTGTTGTTTCAAAAGAAGATGCCGATTTGGCTCTTGAAATACTAAAAGAAAACGGGGAAGAAGCCTATATCATTGGAGAAACCGTTAAATCGGACGAGGGAGTCATATTATGTTAAAAACAAAAATTGCTGTGCTTGTTTCGGGCGGCGGAACGAATCTTCAGGCGCTCATTGACGCACAGGCTTCGGGCATCATTCACAGCGGCGAAATAGCTCTTGTGATTGCCAATCAATCGGAAGCTTATGCTGTTGAGCGGGCAAAGAAAGCCGGAATACCGTACGAATTTGTGCTGAAAAAGCAGCTTGGATCCCGGGAGGCTTTTGAAAAGCGAATTTCCGAATTGTTGCAAGCAAACAATATTGATTTGATTGTTCTTGCAGGATTTATGAGCATTTTAAGCGCTGATTTTACAGGCAAGTATGATAAGCGGATTATAAATGTTCATCCGTCCTTAATTCCATCGTTCTGCGGCAAGGGCTATTACGGACTGACCGTGCATGAAAAAGCGCTTGAATACGGCGTTAAGGTTACGGGTGCAACCGTTCATTTTGTGAATGAAATACCGGACGGCGGCGAAATCATTATGCAGAAAGCCGTTGATATTCTTCCGGGAGATACGCCGCAGACGCTTCAGAAAAGAGTTATGGAGCAGGCGGAGTGGAAGATTCTTCCTCAAGCGGCGGAACTTGTATGCAAAAAAATAGCAGAAGAAAAGGAGAACCAAAATGAGTGTTTACGACCTTGAAAATATAGAAAAACTTTTGGCTGAAAATACATATCCCGGCAGAGGAATTATTATCGGCAAAAGCGAAGACGGGAAACATGCTGTCTGCGCATATTTCATTATGGGCAGGAGTGAAAACAGCAGGAACCGTATTTTTGAAAAAAGTGAAAGCGGAGCACTTATTACTGCTCCATTCGATTCGTCCAAGGTAGAAGATCCTTCGCTGATTATCTATAATGCTGTAAGGGATATTGATAATAACATGATTGTAACCAACGGTGATCAGACCGATACGGTTTATGATTTTATAAAAGACGGCAAAACGTTCGAACAGGCGTTGGAAACAAGGGAATTTGAGCCGGACAAGCCTAATTTTACGCCCAGAATAAGCGGTATGCTCACTTTTGAAAAGAAAGATTTTACATATAAAATGAGTATTCTGAAAAGCGCCGACGCCGAAGGTACTGCGTGTAATAGATATACTTTTAATTATGTTCCTTTTGCGGGCACAGGCACTTTTATTCATACCTATAATCATGACGGCAATCCGATACCGACGTTTACGGGCGAACCGGAGCGAATTGCTGTAAAAGGAGGAATAGACGAGTTTACGGCGTCTGTTTGGAATCATCTGAATGAAAACAATAAGATTTCATTGTATGTGCGCTTTACTTCACTTGAAGACGGCGCAGTTGAAGAAAAAATCATAAATAAAAACTGCTGAGGAGAATGAAAATGAAAGAATTTGAACTGAAATACGGCTGCAATCCCAATCAGAAACCGTCTAAAATATATATGTCGGACGGCGGCAATCTCCCGATAGAAATTTTAAACGGGCGTCCGGGATATATTAACTTTCTGGATGCATTCAATTCATGGCAACTAGTTAAGGAAATCAAAGCGGCGTTGCATATGCCTGCGGCGGCTTCATTCAAGCATGTAAGCCCTACATCGGCTGCAATAGGGATTCCTCTGAGTGATTCGCTGAAAAAGGCTTGTTTTGTTGACGATATTGAAGGCCTTGACGATTCTGTGCTTGCCTGTGCTTATGCAAGGGCGCGAGGAACAGACCGCATGTGCAGTTTCGGCGATTGGGTTGCGCTTTCCGATGTATGCGACGTTGTTACGGCAAAGCTTATAAAGCGTGAAGTGTCCGATGGCATTATAGCCCCCGGATATGAACCGAAAGCGCTTGATATTTTAAAGAGCAAAAAGAGAGGCAATTATAATATTGTTCAGATTGATTCCGGCTATGTTCCGGCTCAGCGGGAAACGAAGCAGGTTTACGGTATAACTTTTGAGCAGGGAAGAAACAATTTCAAAATAGATGACGAACTGCTTCAAAACGTTGTAACGAAGAATAAAGATATTCCCGAAAGCGCAAAAAGAGACTTAATCATTTCATTGATTACGCTTAAATATACGCAGTCAAATTCCGTATGTTATGCGGTTGACGGACAGGCCATCGGTGTAGGCGCAGGGCAGCAGTCAAGGATTCACTGTACCCGTCTGGCAGGAAACAAAGCGGATGTATGGCATCTTCGTCAGCATGAAAAGGTGCTTTCGCTCCCGTTTAAAGAAGAAATCGGCAGACCGGACAGAGATAATTGCATTGACGTATATATTTCAGAGGATTACGAGGATATTCTTGCAGACGGCGAATGGCAGAAATTCTTTACCGCAAAGCCGGAGATTTTAACAAAAGAAGAAAAGAGAGTTTATCTTGATGCTATAAGCGGCGTTGCTCTCGGTTCAGACGCATTTTTCCCATTTGGAGATAATATTGAACGAGCGAAAAAAAGCGGCGTAAGCTATATTGCGGAACCGGGCGGTTCTATAAGAGACGATCAGGTTATTGCAACCTGCGATAAGTATGGGTTGTCTATGTGCTTCACCGGAATGAGGCTTTTCCATCACTAATAACTAACAGTAATACGGATCATAGCAAACGGAGAAAAGATTATGAAAATAATGGTAGTCGGCGGCGGAGGCAGAGAGCACGCCATAATAAAAAAGCTGAAAGAAAACAGAGAGATATCCAAAATATACGCTTTGCCTGGGAACGGCGGAATTGCGGCGGATGCGGAATGTGTGAATATAGGCGCCAAGGATATAGATAATATCGTTGATTTTGCCGTAAAAAATCAGATTGACTTTGCGGTTGTTGCGCCGGATGATCCGCTTGTGCTCGGGTGCGTTGACGCACTTCACAAAAAAGGTATTCCCTGTTTCGGTCCGGAGGCAAAAGCCGCAATCATTGAGGGAAGCAAGGTTTTTTCAAAAAACCTTATGAAAAAATACGGTATTCCCACTGCGAAATATGAAACTTTTACCGATATGAACGCCGCACTTGCATATTTGGACAGCGCGCCGATACCGACAGTCATTAAAGCGGACGGACTTGCACTCGGCAAAGGCGTTGTGATTGCTGAAACACGCGAGGACGCCAAAGCGGCAGTAAAATCCATGATGCAGGATAAAATTTTCGGTGAAAGCGGAAACAGTATAGTTATTGAAGAATTTCTTACAGGACCGGAAGTATCCGTTCTCTCGTTTACAGACGGCAAAACCGTTAAGCCTATGGTGTCTTCCATGGATCATAAGCGCGCGCTTGACGGCGATAGAGGATTGAATACCGGCGGGATGGGTACGATTGCACCGAATCCGTATTATACAGCAGATGTTGCGCGGGAGTGTATGGACAAAATTTTTCTGCCAACGATTTCTGCTATGAATCAAGAAAACAGAACTTTTAAAGGATGCCTTTATTTCGGATTGATGATTACCGAAAGCGGTCCGAAAGTTATAGAATATAACTGCCGTTTCGGAGATCCAGAAACGCAAGTTGTTCTGCCGCTTCTTAAAAGTGATTTGTTAACGATAATGGAAGCCTGCGAAAACGGTTCGCTTGCCGAAACAGAGGTTGCATTTTCGGCTGACAGCGCATGCTGTCTGATTTTGGCGAGCAAAGGCTATCCTCAAAAATATAAAACGGGATTTCCGATAAGATGCAGCGCTGCAAACGCTGAAATATTCTATGCGGGTGCAAAGATTAAAAACGGAGAGCTTGTAACGGCGGGAGGTCGTGTTTTAGGGATAACGGCAACGGCTTCAACACTTGAATATGCTGTTAAAAAATCATACGAATGTGCTGAAAAAGTAACTTTTGAAAATGCTTTTTACAGAAAAGATATAGGCAGGAGAGCGCTTGCGGCTTCAAAATAACAGGCCGTCGGAGGTATTTATGGTTTACAGGGTTTATGTTGAAAAGAAAAAAGAGCTTGCCAATGAAGCGGAATCACTAAAAAACGAGGCAGTTTCGCTTTTGCGAATAAACGGGCTTGAAAGTTTAAGAATCATCAATAGATATGATGTTGAAAATATAGAGAAACCGCTGTTCGATTATGCGGTTAAAACGGTTTTTTCCGAGCCGCAGCTGGACAATGTCTTTTATAAACTAAACACTTCGGATAAGGCATATGTTTTTGCGGTTGAATATCTTCCGGGACAGTTTGATCAGCGCGCAGATTCAGCAGCGCAATGTATTCAGATTATTTCACAGGGAGAGCGTCCGCTTGTCCGTTCGGCAAGGATTTATGTGCTTTGCGGTGAGCTTTCTGCAGCGGATATATCTGCGTTAAAAAAACATGTAATCAACCCGGTTGATAGCCGTGAAGCGCCTTTGGGAGAATATAAAACTTTAAAAACGGTTTATGATATTCCTCAGTCTGTGGAAACGCTTGACGGGTTTAACGGACTGGACGATGCCGCGCTTGCAGAGTTTGTGAAAACATACGGTCTTGCAATGGACAATGATGATATTAAATTCTGCCGGGATTATTTCAGAAGCGAACGAAGAGATCCAACCATAACGGAAATCCGTATGATTGATACATACTGGTCGGATCATTGCCGTCATACCACATTTTTAACGACGATTGATTCCGTAAAATTTGAAGATGAACTGCTTCAGCAGACATACGACGAATATATCGCCGTACGCCGTGAAACCGGCAGAACAAAGCCTGTTAACCTTATGGATATAGGAACGATTGCGGTTAGATATCTTAAGAGCAAGGGTATGCTTGAAAAGCTTGACGAGTCAGAGGAAATTAACGCCTGCACGGTTAAAATGACGGTAAATGCGGACGGAGAAGATCAGGACTGGCTTCTTCTCTTTAAAAATGAAACGCATAATCATCCTACCGAAATTGAGCCATTCGGCGGTGCGGCAACCTGTATAGGAGGCGCAATCAGGGATCCGCTTTCGGGCAGAAGCTATGTATATGCCGCGATGCGCGTAACAGGTGCGGCAAATCCGCTGAAACCTGTTGAAAAAACGATGGAGGGCAAGCTTCCGCAGAGAAAGATTGTGACAACAGCAGCGGCGGGATATTCTTCATACGGCAATCAAATCGGACTTGCCACAGGGCAGGTTGACGAACTGTATCATCCGGGCTATGCAGCCAAAAGAATGGAGATAGGCGCGGTAATCGCCGCTGCACCTGCAAAAAATGTCCGCCGGGAACGTCCTGTAGCCGGTGATATTGTGATTCTTCTCGGAGGGAAAACCGGCAGAGACGGATGCGGAGGAGCAACAGGTTCTTCAAAATCACACACGATTGAATCTCTTGAAACGTGCGGCGCGGAAGTGCAGAAGGGTAATGCGCCGGAGGAAAGAAAGCTTCAGCGCCTTTTTAGAAATGAGGAAGCGTCCCGCCTTATCAAGCGCTGCAACGATTTTGGTGCAGGAGGTGTTTCCGTAGCGATAGGTGAGCTTGCGGACGGACTGGATATAGATTTGAACGCTGTGCCCAAAAAGTATGACGGACTTGACGGCACGGAGCTTGCAATCAGTGAGAGTCAGGAAAGAATGGCGGTTGTTGTCGCTCCTAAAGATGCAAAACGCTTTCAAGAGATTGCTTTATCCGAAAATCTGGAGGCAACTGTTGTTGCAAAGGTAAAGGAGGAGCCGAGGCTTACTATGACCTGGAACGGAAAAGCAATAGTGGACATTTCCAGAGAATTTTTAAATTCAAACGGAGCGGAAAAGCATATTGATATAACTGCCGGTAAAATCGAACCTTTTGAGAAAAAAACAAGCGGAGATTTTGAATCGGAATATAAAAATCTTGCAGGCAATTTAAATGTATGTTCAAAACGCGGACTCTCCGAACGTTTTGATTCAACGATTGGAGCAGGAACGGTGCTGATGCCGTTCGGCGGAAAAAATCAGCTTACGCCGATACAGGCTATGGTACATAAAATCAGCGTTGAAAAGGCGCATACCGATAACGTTTCGTATATGGCTTGGGGATATAATCCGATGATATCGGAAAAAAGTCCGTATCACGGCGCTTACCTTGCCGTGGTGGAATCGGTTTCAAAATTGATAGCTGCCGGAGCGGAATTTAAAGATGTTTATCTCACATTCCAGGAGTATTTCAACCGCCCGGGAAAAGACGGAAAACGCTGGGGGCAGCCCCTTGCTGCACTGCTGGGTGCGTTTAAGGCGCAGAAAGAATATAAAATTGCCGCAATAGGCGGAAAAGATTCTATGAGCGGCACGTTTGAAAATATTGATGTTCCGCCCACGCTGGTTTCATTCGCTGTAACAACAGGCAGTGTAAAGGAAGTTATTTCTCCGGAGTTTAAGTCCGCAGGGAACAGAGTTTATCTTTTCAAGCCCGAATATGATGAAAACGGACTTCCCGTTACCGATTCACAGCTTAAAGTTTTTTCTGAAGTAACCAATCTTATTCGGAAAGGAACAGCCGTTTCGGTTTACACGCCGGGATACGGCGGCATAGCGGAAGCCGTGATGAAAATGGGATTTGGAAATGGTATAGGATTTGCATACAGCGGTGAAATTTCACCGGAAGAAATTTTCGGTTACAATTACGGCGCATTTATTGTGGAAACAACAGATGAAACGGACGGTATTCTTCTCGGCAGAACAACAGCCGATAAACATATCGTATATGATGGTAAATCCGTTCAGCTGGACGAATTGCTCGATATATACGAGGGTACACTTGAGCCGATTTATTCCTGCAACATCAAACAGGGCGGCGGAAAAGATATACCTGCGTTTACTTATACCTGCGCTGAGAGAAAGCACGCATCAGTTAAAATCGCAAAACCGCGCGTTTTGATACCTGTGTTCCCCGGAACAAACTGCGAGTATGACACGGCGAAGGCACTTTCAGACGCAGGCGCGGAACCCGAAATATTTGTTATAAACAATCTATCGTCTGTGGGTATTTCACAAAGTGTACGTTCATTTGCAGAAAAACTGAAAAACAGCCAAATTTTGTTTATTCCGGGCGGATTTTCAGGCGGAGACGAGCCGGACGGTTCCGGTAAGTTTATCACTGCGTTTTTCAGAAACGGCGCGGTAAAAGAGCAGGTAAACGAATTGCTTAAAAACAGAGACGGTTTGATTTGCGGTATCTGTAACGGTTTTCAGGCATTGATTAAGCTAGGTTTGGTGCCTTACGGCGAGATTATGGATACGGATGAATCCTGTCCGACACTTACTTATAATAAAATATCTCGCCATCAGTCAAGAATTGTGCGAACGAGGATTGCCTCCAACAAATCGCCGTGGCTTATGAATACACAGCCCGGTGAAATCTATTCTGTTCCGATTTCTCACGGAGAGGGAAGATTCTATGCGGATAATATGTTGATTGAGAAACTTGCCGAGAATGGGCAGATTGCTACGCAGTATGTTGATTTCGGCGGAAACCCGACCGCAGACATTCGTTTTAATCCAAACAATTCTTCCTTTGCAGTTGAAGGAATCCTTTCGCCTGACGGACGTGTGTTTGGCAAAATGGGACATTCGGAAAGAATCGGAAACGGTCTTTATAAAAATGTTGAAGGGAATTACAATATAGGTATTTTCACATCGGCAGTGCAGTATTTTGAGTAAGGCAGCAAATGCAGGACACATACGCCGAATATTTTAATATCATTTATTAGCCGGCAGAACGCCGCCGGAAAGGAGATTGCTATGAAAATCAAAAGCGACATTGAAATTGCGCAGTCTGTTAAAATGAAACCCATAACAGAAATTGCGGAAACCGCAGGTGTTGAAAATAAATATCTTGAGCAGTATGGAAAATACAAGGCGAAAATCGACCTTTCGCTGCTTAAGGATACGGCAGGCAAAAAGGACGGCAAGCTCGTTCTTGTTACCGCTATCACTCCGACTCCTGCAGGCGAGGGGAAAACCACAACAACAATAGGTCTTGCAGACGGACTTCGCAGAATAGGCAAAAACGTTATGGTTGCCCTGCGTGAGCCTTCGCTCGGCCCTGTTTTCGGAATCAAGGGCGGTGCTGCCGGCGGCGGCTATGCACAGGTTGTGCCGATGGAAGATATCAATCTGCATTTTACAGGTGACTTTCATGCGATTGGTGCGGCGAATAATCTGCTTGCCGCGATGCTTGATAATCACATTTATCAGGGGAACAAGTTGAATATCGATCCGCGCAGAATTACATGGAAACGCTGTGTGGATATGAATGACAGGCAGCTCCGTTTTGTAACCGACGGACTGGGAGGACGCATTAACGGCGTGCCGAGGGAGGACGGATATGATATTACCGTTGCTTCTGAAATCATGGCGGTGCTTTGTCTTGCAAATTCAATGACGGACCTTAAAGAGCGCCTTTCAAGAATTATTGTGGGGTATACATACGATGAAAAGCCCGTAACCGCGGGAGAACTACATGCGGCGGGGGCAATGGCCGCTTTGCTTAAAGATGCGCTCAAACCCAATCTTGTTCAAACGCTTGAGGGAACGCCGGCTTTTGTTCACGGCGGTCCGTTTGCAAATATTGCGCATGGTTGTAATTCGGTAATCGCCACAAAAATGGCCATGAAGCTTGGAGATTATGCTATTACCGAAGCAGGTTTCGGCGCTGATTTAGGCGCTGAAAAGTTCCTGGATATCAAGTGCCGATATGCGGGATTAAAACCGTCGGCAGTCGTAATTGTGGCAACAGTCAGAGCGCTCAAAATGCACGGCGGCATGCCGAAAACAGAGCTTAATCATGAAAACCTGGAAGCCCTTGAAAAGGGAATACCGAATCTGCTTCGCCACGTTTCAAATATTAAAGACGTTTACAAACTTCCGAGCGTTGTTGCTGTGAATAAATTCCCGACAGACACAGATGCGGAAATTGACCTTATCATGAAAAAGTGCAGGGAACTCGGCGTGAATACTGTGCTTTCCGATGTTTGGGCAAAGGGCGGCGAAGGCGGAACTGCGCTTGCTGAAGAAGTTGCCCGCCTTTGTGAAGAGGAGAATGATTTTACGTTTGCATATGAACTGAACGGAAGTATTGAAGACAAAATAAACGCAATTGTAAAGAAAGTTTACCGCGGCGCCGATACCGCATTCACACCGAATGCAAAAAAAGAAATTGCAAAACTTACGGAGCTCGGATTTGATAAAATCCCGGTATGTATGGCAAAAACGCAGTATTCTTTCAGTGACGATTTGCAGAAGCTCGGCGCGCCGGAAGGCTTTACGGTTACGGTAAGGAATGTAAAAGTTAGCGCCGGAGCGGGATTTATTGTCGCGCTTACGGGGAATATTATGACGATGCCCGGTCTCCCGAAATCACCTGCGGCCGAAAGAATTGATGTGGATGAAAACGGCAAAATATCCGGATTATTCTAAAAAATATAACCTGTTCGCCGATGTTCCCCGCCTCTTGGGCGGCAGAGTCCGTGTCAGAAATTCAGCGGGGAGTGATAATCTCCCGCGAAACTCTGAGGAGCGAACGCTCCCTGCGCAGGGTGCAATCGTTCGCAAACCCCATTTCAAGCTGGCTTGATGAGCATTGCTCCGATTTAAAATATATAAAAAAATAACACTGCGTTATATCAGATAACGCAGTGTTGCTTTTTTGTTGCTTTTTTAAGATTACTGAAGGCCGGGAATGGGTTTATAATATTGAGCCAGTGCCTCATTCATTGTTGTGTTATATTTCCAGTCTACCAAACCGCCGTTGGTGCGAATCATTCTTCCCCATTTGGTTTTGATGGTTTCAAAGCTGTCGCTTTCGGGATTAACTATGTAAGTGCTCACGTTGGCACTGCACATAAACCAAGTGGAAGTTCCGGATTTCGCGCTTTTATACGTCCAGGTGAACCAGCTGAAACCGCCCTCTGATTTCGTTGTGGTATACTGAAAAGCGTTGTTATAATGCTCGCATACATAATCTAAAATTTGGTACGGTTGAAACTCGCCGACAATCATCGGAACGTAGTTTGACGATGAAGAGGTAGATGATTGATACGAAGAAATTTTTGTGTCAATGTCTGTTTCATCTTCATTATAGTTGTGGCAGGAATAGGCAACATTGGTCCAACTATTTTCTGAAACAGTCGGAAGATCGCTGATTTCCCAAATGCCTTCCATGATGCACAGATGGTTTGTATCAACGGCTCGGATTGCATTGTATACGGTTTTATAATAATCCGTGTATATCTTTTTCCGTGCGCCCGAAGAGAAAGTAACGCCGTCGTTATTCAGAGGTTCGTTTAAAAGGTCGTACCCCGCGACTACGGGATTGTCTTTGTATCTTGTTGCAATTTCTGTCCAGAGTTGTGCGTTCAGTTCTGCATAGGTAGTGTTTGTAGAACCGCCGCTCACATTGCCCAGAATATTTGTTGTAGTGGTAAACAGTTCCATGGAGTTGCATTTTCCGCATGAATGGTTCGTACTCTGGAATCCGAAAGCTCCGTGGAGATCAAGAATAACATATATATTCCTTTGACCGCACTGGCTGATTATCCAGTCGAGATAGGAAAAATCCTTATTTCCCGTTTCATCTGTGCGCCACACAAGCGAGGTATCGCTTGTTGAAAAATTTTCGTACCAGAAAGGAACTCTGATGCAGTTGACACCGAGATTTTTAAGATAATCAAGATCTTCCTCGGTAAAGAAGTTTATGCGGTAAGTATCCAAAAGCTCCTGCGCTTGTTCTTCGCCGAAGCGGGTAGTCAGCGTGTTTTCGGTATCCCACTCGCCCCAGTAGTCTGCGTCTCCTTTGTTCAGCGCGCACATCCAGGCTTCCTGGAGCAGCCAGTTTCCGATATTTACGCCTGTGAGCTGAACAATATTTCCGTCGGGATCAACGATATCTCTGCCGCTCTGTTCAAGCATCTTCAAATCCGTGCTGTATTTGTTGAGTATTTTGGACTGGAGATAATCTTTCACCGTTTGCGTTTCAGAAGATGTTGAAGCGGTAGCGCGTTCGGCGATACATTTAACCGTTCTGGAAGAATATGTATCGTCATAAACGGTAAATTCATATCCACCATAGTTATAAGTGATAAATGCTCTTGCGGCATAATGCGCCTGCCAGTTCGTGTCGGAAACGTTGATAACAATGTTGTAAGTGTATGTGTCACCGTTGTGCAGAGTATAGTTGCCGTCCGTATTCTGATAGCAGGACATTTTGAACACTTTATCCGTGTTTTGATTGAACACATCGGTGTTATACGGCTTGTTGTTTACGGGTTCCGCACCGTCAAACAGATATTTGCTCTGGGTGTAAAGGTAACCGAAATCAACAACTTCAGCTCCCTGCGGAAGTTTTGCCGAAGCGGTGAATCGCAGGAACTGATGCGCGCTGTCCGTTGTATCAACGCGCAGGCTTGCGCCGCGGTTGGAATAAACGTATCCGGTGCTGTTGTTTACATAGGCATTTATAATCGGTGCCGGAACGCTGAGCGTTTCCGTTCCGTTGCTGTCCGGTTCAAATTTGTTTGTTTCCTCATTGTATTTTGCAAGCACTTCATATCCGCATTCGCTGCATTTTAAGCAAATCGTTCCATCCTTATTGTTTTCGGGAGAAATAATTTCGTATTTTTCAAAAGTGTGTTCCGATTCCGTGTATCCGTAAGCGGTATATTCCGTATCGCCCGTAATTGCGGTCATTTCGCCGAACGTTCCGCCGGTATAGTGATGCGTGGACGTATAATAAGTCGGAACGGGATTGAGCGCTTCCGGTATGGTAACGGTTTCATTTTCGTAAACGGGAGCGCCCTCAAGCGAGGAAAGCGTAGGGTTATCCAGGTCGTCCGGATTTGTTGTGTAATAATAAAACGTTGTTTTGTAAGCAACTTTTGTATTGTTTGTGATTTTGAATGTTTCGTTGGCTGTACTTGTTGAAGCGCTGTTATGCAGATAGCTCTGCGCCGCAAGCGAATAGACACTTGTCACTTTAACGTCCTGCGTTTTTACAGAGCTGTTGGCTTCAAAAATCGTGCAGTTGGAACTTTCGGTAATCGTAATTCCGGTGTTACTCAACTGCGGTTCAACCGTGATTTCCGGCTGCACCGTAAACGTAACGCCATACTGATCTTTTGCTACGCCTTGAATGTAAAGTGTTTCAACCGTATTTCCCGTGAACGTGATATCAGAGATTCCTTCCACGGAATGCGAAGCAATATAAGGCGCACAGTTTGTGTATGTCGTGTTGTATGCGTCTTCTTGTTCGTTAACGTCAACGTCAGGATTATAGCTGCCTGCAGCGCCGCCGCAGCCTTGTCCTCCGCCGATCTGGACCCATTCCGATGTGTTTATATTATAGACATAAAGCGCCAGAAAAATATAGGTACTGCTAAGGCTGGACAATACGGATACCTTCGAAATTTCCGTCTGGCAGGAGGCGTGAGCGGGAAATCCGCTGACAACGCCTGTGGCTTCCGCAGACGCGCCGGAATTACTTTGCCAAATATTTTCACCGAGCGCACCGTCCCACCATTTTTGCTGTATGGTTGAAGACTGCCCGTTATTGGCATAATATTCAAGATACATAGTTCCCGAGGTATTTTTGCATTTTCCGGTTGAATACATTGCGATTTTAACATAATAGTTGCCGGCCGCCGCGTCTTCTGCGCTGTATTCAGACGCAGTCGGTTTATCGAAAGATGCGGCGCTTGCCGCCGCAAGTGCCTCCATTTTTTCGGTAATGGTGGATTCGCCGGTTTCTGTTTCTTCGGTTGATGCGTTAACGGGCAGAATGCAGGCGGAGAAAATCATTGCCGCAGTTAATGCCAACGCCAGATTTCTTTTAAATAATTGCTTCATAAAAATACCTTCAATAATTCGAAATAGTTTTTCAATAATAATTATAATATATTTGAACAGGATAGCAACAAAAAAATCCAAAATAAAATGTGATAATTTTATACAAAATGAAAACAGACATACAATTTGCCTGCATATTTCCGCTTTTTATTCAATGAATAAGAACACGGATTTTTGCTTCAACATGAAAATCTTTAGCAGATTTAATTTTTCTGTCCAGAACCGATTCCGTGTCCGGCGGCGTAATAAAAGCAATTTCGTTTCCCGGCGCACCCTGCAGGCTTATAAATTCCACGCAACCGAATATCTCTTTGATGCTGTTTATGTTTCCTGTTCCGCGGACATAATAAGCGTTGTTGGCCTGCTGTTTGTGGTCTGCTACAGTATTGCTGCTGTTTTTCCACCCGAAGATTTTGCGTTTGTCGCTGTGAAGCGCGCAGTCCATCATATCGGCGGCACAGGCACTCGCCGTCGGGAGTTTTCCGGCTCCGCGTCCGTAAAAGAACACTTCGCCTACCATATCTCCCTGCACGATGATTCCGTTAAATACATCGTAAACGTGGGAGAGCTGCGATTCGTTGCTGACCATAAACGGGGACACAACAATGTCAACTTTACCGCCGCCTACATCTTCTGCATAGCCGAGAAGCTTTATTTCACATTTATGCGCTTTTGCGTAGGCAACGTCTCTTACGGAAAGGTTTTCTATTCCGTTTGTTTCAACCTGTTCTGGATATATATGCTTTCCGAAACACAGAGAAGCAAGAATGCATATTTTTCTGCATACGTCGTGTCCGCAGATATCTGCTGCGGGATCTTTTTCCGCATATCCGAGTTCCTGAGCAAGGGCGAGCGCTTTGTCAAACGGCATATCATCGTTGTACATTTTGGTCAGTATGAAGTTTGTTGTGCCGTTAAGAATACCGTAAATTCTTTTTATATTGTTTGCGGCAAGGCAGGTTGAAAGCGGCCTGATTATCGGAACGCCGCCGCCTACCGAAGCCTCAAACAGATAGTTAACATTGTTTTCCTCTGCAATTTTTAAAAGTTCGGCTCCGTGCGAAGCAACAAGCTCTTTGTTTGAAGTTACAACATGTTTACCGGCCGAGAGAAGCTTTTTTGTGAAATCATATGCAGGATTGCATCCACCCATAGCTTCACATACGATTTTGATTTCGCTGTCGTTCAGAATATCGTTAAAATCCTTTGTGAGCTTGTTTTCGTTTTCATCGCCCGGAAAATCTCTCAAATCAAGGATTCTTTGCAGTTCAAGCGTTTCACCGTTTAATTTTCTGCTGATAGATTCGGCGTTTTTGTTGAGAACTTCGGCAACGCCCGAGCCTACCGTACCGTAACCCATAATAGCTGTTTTCATAATTTCCCCCTGAGAATGTGTTGTAGTTCCTAATAACTGCCGGAAAATCTCTCAATAATCATATCATTATATTTGAAATTTATCAAGTAGTATGTTAAAATATTGACATAGGTTTAAATCGGACAAGGATAAAATGATTTTAAAATGGAATTGCCCTTTACGGAAATACTTCCTTTTGGTTTTTCCCTATTTGAGATAAACCCGGCTTAAAAATTTACTGTCATTCAATTCATGCACAGGGTCTTGCCCCTTTATGAAAAAGGAGAGAAAAATGGATATTTCTAAGACCGAAGCCAGGCGGCACTTTATTATCAATATATTTTTTTATGCAATCGTGCTGGGCATTTTGTATCTTGCGGTAGTGAAAGCACTTCCTCTTATTATGCCGTTCATTATTGCATTTATTTTTGCATCGGTTCTTCAAAGACCGATAAGGGCGGTTCATAAAAAGATCCCCAAACTGTCAAAGGGACTTATAGGCGGCATATTTGTTACAATTGTTCTGATTGTTCTTATCGGCGTGATTGTTTTTGCGGGAATACAGATAACTTCGTATGTAACCGATTTCGTGAAATCCATAGCGGGAAGAATCAAAGATTTGCCCGCTTATCTTATCAGTTTTAGAAATACGCTGATTCGAATGGTTGAAAACTGGCCGGAGGCGATCAGTTCAAAAGTTATAGAATTTATCAATAAATATATGTCTTCGGATGTTCTTCAAAGCATTGATATTCAGGGATTACTGACCGGTGCGCTGGGAGGAGTCTGGGGTGTTGCAAAGAATGTTCCGAGCATTGCTTTCGCAACAATTATCAGCATTATATCCTGCTACTTTATGGTAGGCTCCTACGATAATGTCATCCGGTTCATATCTGCTCAGTTTACCAGGCGGAACAGGACCTTGGTGCGCGACACCAAACATGCGTTTTCGGATACCATATGCAAATATGTGGTTGCTTATCTGAAAATTATTTGCATAACGTTTATCGAACTTTTGATATCGCTGTCTATTTTGAAACTCTGCAAGCTGTATAACGGCGGATATATCATTATTATTGCGCTTGTTATCGCCGTTGTGGATATTCTTCCCGTTCTCGGAACCGGTTCGATTGTTGCGCCGTGGGCCGTATACTGTTTTATTCGGAGCAATATAGGTCTGGGAATAGGACTGCTTGTTATGTGGGCCGTTATAAGTGTTGTAAGGCAGTATATCGAGCCGAAGCTTGTGGGCAAACAGGTTGGCCTGAATCCGCTTGTAACCATTATGGGTATGTATATTGGCCTGAAGCTTTTGGGCGCAATAGGTATGTTCCTTGTGCCGATAAGCATTATTGTTATAAAAGCGCTTCAGAGCGACGGTAAGATTAAAATATGGAATACTCCGGAAAAAACGGGCGATGAAACGCAGGCGGAGGAACAGAAAGAACCGGAGGCAAACAGTGATTCGGAAGAATAAAAACATAATCCCGTTTCATATACAGTACGGCAGTCTGTTTAGGCGGTAAAAATATCCCGGCAGTTCGTAAATGAACTGCCGGGATTTGATTTTGCTTAATGGTTTCTTTTTCTGTATTTCTTTTTGATTTTTAACTTTACTAAAATGCCTTCCGCGATTTCATCCGCCCGCCGCAAAATGATATATACGGGATGTACGGCAACCCATAAGCGGGAAATGAAAATATTCCTTTTGCTTGTGCAGGAGATAAATTTGTCTCCTTTATAATATCCGGAGACGATTCCGAAAATATCCTTGTCGGTTATACCGTATTCCTTGCGGCGGCAGTTGTCTCCCTGAATAACGTAATCGTTTTCATTAACCCGGATAACCCTGTGCATAAGCTGCTTTCCACCGCTTACATAAACGGCAATATCGTATTTTTTCAGTCTGCCGCAGGTTTTTTCTACCAGCACGCAATCCGTGCGGTTTCGGATAATCGGCCACATACTGTAACCGTGCGGAACAAGAACGGCGCTACCTTTTTCCTCTATAAGCGCTTTTACCGAAACGTTATTCATCAATGCAGTTGGCTTCTTTCAATCCGGAAATAAATTTCAACGCATCGGCTTTCGCGGTTTCTTCATCGATTCCGTATTCAGACGCGACCGCAGATGCGATTTTATCAAGCGTTGTTTCTTTTTCCAGGAGGTTAAATATAAATGCTCCCGTTGCATTTACATTGACTATTCCGTTGAATATTTTTGTTGCTTCGCCTGTTGCTACGATGACGTTTTCATCGGCAACATGCCTGAGAACAAAACCGTTTTTTATTTTCATCATGAACCCCTTGCAATATTGTCTGCATTTATAATTGATTCGCTCGAATCCGTATCGGAAACTGCTTTTTCCATCGTGACTTTATCGCCTTTCTTTATAAACACGGCAATATCGTTTCCGGAAACGGAAACTTTATAATAAACGCCTTTTGAATCCAGTTCAAAATAGAAGTAGGTTGTGCCGTCAATAACCGCTGATTTTATATCGGTAACCGTTCCGGTAACGCTGTCGGTTTCGACTTCAATCGGTTCGGCAAGATTCTTGTTGTTTAAAAGCGAAATATATTTTTCTTTGCACACTTCGGGATCGGTGTTGTTTGCAAAGGATACAACCTGATACTGCTTAACGTTAACCATAGCGTAGCCTTTAACGAGATTTGAAGTGTCTTTCATTGCCATAAAGTATGTCGGCTGACCGCTTACGTTGAGCAGAAGCGGGAAAGTGGCCGAGTATTTGTAGTTCTGCGCTTCACCTTCCGCGGAATCCATTGCAACGGACTCTATAGCACCCGAAAGAGAATAGAATTTTGTTTCCTTTGTACGCTGATTGGAAAGCAAAAAACCAATATTTGCCGTATCGCTTCCGGTGGACGTAACGCCTGTATACATCAGCACGTCGTCATTCTGTGCGATATAGTTATATCCGTCCGTTGTCTTTTTAACATCTTTTTGACCGAAAATGGAATTCCAGAAGCCGTTGGCATATGTTCCGTGATAATCATACTGTTGCATGATAAGATCCGCCGAATATGCGCGGTCTACCCATTCCGGAACGTCTTCAAGCGCAATAAGTTTGCTTTCTCCCGTGCAGGCATTGAGCATAATGATTTCTTTTATATCTTTGCCTCCGAAGAGACCGATTGTATAATCTATGCAGGGAACAATCCAGTATGGAGTTCCGTTTTCGTCCACTTCAAAATTAAATGAAGATACTATTTTTGTCGGATAATGGAACTGTATATATCTGGAAAGCTTATGGTTGAAATATTCGCTTTCGCTGTAACGGATTCCGCTTTCAAGGCGGACTGCGGTTGCCTCCTGCGTTACCATATCAACCATCATATATGCCGGAAGGCCCGTTTTGTTGTTTTTCCACCATTTAAAAAAGTCGCCGTAACGAAGCGTTGTTACTCTAACGGGTTTTTTCTTATAATTAATCTGCGTGTAATAGGTTTCGTCAACTTCAAACTGGCTGACCATATCGGCAAGCTCGCCGAGTTTTGCATTTCCGAGTTTAATTGCGCTGTCGCTGTCCAGCATCGGAATTTCATCAAAGCTGATTTCATCAACGTCTTCCGTAAAATTACCTTCTGTAACGTTTAAAAGAGCAGCGTATTTGTGCGCATTAAAGAAAGTGCTTGAAATTATAGCTCCCGCAAGCAACACAAGAATGCACACTGCAACAATGATTCCGGAGGTTTTCACCGTATGCTTTGTTGCGTATTTTATATTATCACGGTTTCTGCCGATAAAAACGCTCACAATGAAAAACACAATAGCATAGGTTATAGCGATTCCTATTAAAAAATACCAAAAATCCTTTGCATGCGGATTAAGCGCAGGATAACTGATATAATATCTCACGGCTGTAATAATCAGCGTTAAAATTAAGCTTATTGCTATTTTAGCGCCTTTTTTCTGCGGCTCAACTTCTACATAGTCTTTCCTGAAAATCTTTTTGATGTTTTCAAAAGGATTTTCTCTGTTATATTCTTGCATGTTTTTATCTCCTAATCAGTCATTCAATCTTATTCTATATTATTTTTTATAAATAATCAATTATTATTTTTGCCGGATTAGAAAACAGACCGGTAAATCCGTTGAAAAGCAAGCGGTATCCGGCTGATATTCAGTGATTTTTACCGGTTATCTGCTTGAGTTCCTCCTCGCTTATATAGCGTGCCTCTCCCTCTTTCAGGGAAGAGTCGAGCGCGAGCCCTCCGATTGCCGTGCGCTTCAGGTAGGTAACGCGGATACCGTTTGCGGCAAACATTCTTTTGATTTGATGATATTTTCCCTCGCTGATTTTAATTCTGCAAAGCTGATGGTTGCCGCTTTCCGATATTTCAAGTTTTGCTGTGCGGCATTTTGTTCCGTCTGCAAGGGTAATGCCGGAACGGAATTTTTCCGCTGTGCGTTCATCTATTTTTGAATCCAGCCTTGCTTCGTATGTTTTTTCAATATGCCTGCGCGGACTTAATATACTGTGCGCAAAATCTCCGTCGTCTGTAATCAGCACAAACCCTACAGTATCTTTATCGAGTCGTCCGGCAGGGAACAGATTCTTTCTTTTCATTTTTTCCGGAAGAATATCAGTAACTGTTATGTCACTTTCGCTTTTGCTTGTGCTCACTACGCCGACAGGTTTGTTGAGCATAATATAAACATGCTTTTTATAATTTATATTTTTTCCGTTTACCGTCACATCGTTCGCAGCACATTTTATATCGGGCTTAACGGTTGCTTTGCCGTTTATTTTTACAGAGCCGCTTTTGATTAAGCTTTTAGCCTGTGAACGTGTGATATTCATTGATGATGAAATGATTTTATCAAGTCTTTCCATTGAACGCATGCATAAATCCGTTCAGCTCAATACTGCATATATCACCTCCGATAATAGTGCCGTCAATAATCAGCATATTTGCTCTGATAATGTCCCTGCTGTTTTTAATACCGGGATAATTTTTTACTGCGTATGTATAGAGCTTCGCGGATTCTCCTTTATATTTTTCAAGATCGAATCCTTGAGAAAGCTGTATTTCGTTATATTTTGTATATGTATCGTTGAATTCCGAAGGAATGATGATTTCTTTTATCTCTAGCGGCTCTTCGTCAACATCATAACTGAAATTTTTTAAAAAAGCAATACGTTCTTTGTTTTCAGAGGCTTTGAGAGAAACATTGAGAACTGAATTAACGGATTTTGCTTTGCTCGGTATTATCACGGACAGCGTAACAATTCCCACAATGAAGATGATAAGACCGATTATTGCTTTTTTATTTGCTTTAAAACTATATATAAACATTGTATTCACCTGATTTTATTTATGCGGAAAAATCATATAATATTCATATTTTAAAAATATCGGGCAAACTATATTTTGAACAGTATATAGACATGGAAAAGTTGAACGCAATATGCCCTGAAACGAACAGAGATTACCGAATTCGGGAGCAAAAAGCGTCCAATTATGTGTTGAATTATGAAATGAAGCATTTGCATAATGAACTGTATCCGCAGGAAGCAGTGTTTCCATTTCCTTTCAATAAAATTATTAAAGTATTAAAGGTGATTGAATTGAAAACTTTAAGCAGAAAACATATTCGGATTATAACCTTCATTACGGCGGCCTTTTTGGTTCTGATAATTTTTTGTGCGATTGCCGCGGCAAGAGCTTTTAAGTATGAAGCAGCGCTTGAAGCCGGTTATGAAAAAAGCCTGAATTCCTTTGCGGAATATGTTTCTGATATGGACGATTCGCTGAATCGCGGAATCTATGCGGCGAGCGGAGCAAGGGTATCGGATATGTGCACAAATCTGTGGAGGGATTCCTATGAAGCGATGAGCGCTATGAGCAGCCTTCCCATGGAGGATTTGGATTTGAAACAGACTTATGATTTCCTTTCAAAAGTTGCCGAGTATTGCAAGAGCCTTGAATCCAAACTTGCAAAAGGAGAAAAACTAACCGAAAAGGAAAGGCAGACTCTTGTGGAAATCGGTCAGCATATAAGTAAAATGAAGTCTGCTGTTTCCGAACTTAGAAGCATATATGTGAATTCTGACGCTAAAATTACGGGCGGAGCGAATATCTCTCTTGCGGGAACATCTAAATTTGCAAGCGGAGCAAGTAGCAAAACACTTACGGAATTTTCACAGGGACTTGCCGACGCTCCGCAGCTTATTTATGACGGACCGTATTCCGACGGGGATACGGGAAAAACGTCCAAAGCATTAAACGGTCTGCGTTCTTATTCGAAGGTTGAGGCGCGCGAAATCGCAAGAAGAGCGTCGGAAAATATCAAAGGAGATTTTAGCGATGCATATGAAACAAAAGGCGATATGCCATGTTATTCATTTACAAAAGGGAACAGTGTAATCACAGTTTCGCAAAAAGGCGGAAAGCTTGTTTCCATAACATGTTCGCAGACGGTAAAAAATCCGGTATATTCCATGAAAAAATGTCTTGAAGCCGCAAAGAAATATATCGCGGAATGCGGATATAAAAATATGGAATGCAATTATTATGAGTCGGTTGACGGAATATTTACCGCCAATTTCAACTATAAAGACGGCGATATAAGCTGTTATGCGGATTCTGTTAAAGTCAGCGTGAATATGGGTACAGGAAAAGTATGCGCTTTTGACGCGGTTAACTATCTTAACAGTCATACCGACAGAGTATATGAACAAGCAAAAATTGCTTGGTCGGAAGCAGAAGAAAAATTAAACAGACATTTAAAAGTCGAAACACGTAAAGTTGCTGTTATACCGAAAAACGGAGATGAAAAGCTGTGTTATGAGTTTAGATGCAAAACGGACAGCGACCAAGATGACGAAATCCTTGTATATGTGAACACACAGACCGGCGAGGAAGAAGATATTTTAATTCTTGTTTCAAATGAAAGAGGCGTTCTTACAAAATAAAGTTGCCTTTATCCGGGTATACTAATTTTAAAGGAGGGTTAATTATGAAAAAGATGATTGCAGTTATTTTAAGCGCAATGCTGATATGTGCAGTGTTTGCAGGCTGCGGCAATAAAAATAATAATGATAACAACAATGCTTCACAGTCTTCATCTGCTGCGGATACTTCCGAAAATACGGCTCAGGGAGACGATGATACTCTCGGAGACGATGTGAGTGAAGGCGTCAGCGAAGCGATTACCGACGCGAGCGACGCAGTCAGTGAAGCTGTAACAGATGCAAGCAACGCGGCAAGCGATATAATGGAATAACATGAAAAAAGCTGTTTCTTTTTTATGAAACAGCTTTTTTATAGAATTATTTATTGCACTGCCTGACAGGGATTTTACTTATATATTGTGAAGAATTGAAACCAATACTGTTATATCGTCTTCATGGGAACCGTACTGATGGCTTGAAGCTTCCGAAGCGATAAGCCTGGCGAGGTCATTAGCAGTTCCCGAATCAAAATTTTCAATTCTATCGTTTATCCAGCGGCAATTACCCTGTGTAACGCCATCCGATACCATTACGATTATGTCGCCTGCACCGAGTTTTATGCCTGTTGACGCAAAATCGGCTTCACGCAGAATACCGACCGGCAGACTTGAAAGCTCAACGCGTCCGCATTTTTCTTTTTTTCGTATGAAAGAACAAGTTGCGCCTGCTTTGTAAAAAACGGTTTTGCCTGAGAATAAATCGATTGCTGCCATATCTATTGTGGCAAAACTTTCATCGGCACTTTTAACCATCAGCGCGGAATTGACGACTTTAATTGCGCTGCCGGCACTGAAACCGGAAGAGAGAAGTTTTTTCATAACGGACGATGCGAGCATGCTGTCGATGTGCGCGAAGCCGCCTTTCCCCATACCGTCTGAAAGCACAATAACGCTTCTTCCGTTACTGTCGGTAAAGTTTTCAAAAGCGTCTCCGCAGTAAATGCCGTTTTCCGCATTAATCTGACAGAAGCCGAAATCGGCACGGAGAGCGGGTGTTTCGTGTATATTTACGATTGCTCCGCTTTCGGTTTCGGTTATGTCGGCAGGAGCAAAGTTTCTTCTGCATGCATCTTCAATATCTTTTATCATATTTTTATCGGTAAAACGTTTTGTTTCACCGCAGACGCTGACGGAAATTTTGATATGTGATGACGCATCGGCAACCACTGTCGCTGCATCGTATTTCACGTCGTAGTATTCCAGAATTTCCTGTAATATCGAAGTCAGCTGGCTGTCGGGTATTTCTTTGCTTTCTATATCGTATGACAAATCATAAAGCATTTTGCTGATTGCATCGTACTGCACGGCCATCACACTCCTTATATCGTCCATTTTTTTATCTGTCAGAGAAGAAGTTACAAAATTTCTGTAAGATTCTGTGAAATTTTCAATCAGTTCTGCACTTCTGATGCACCTTTTCCCGAAATCATTCGGGAGCATATCTTTCGTGAGTCCTTTTTCCTCTTCAAGTCGGGATTCAATTTTTTTAAATACGGAAGCCGTATAATTTTTCTGTTGTTCCCAGCAATAGTATTTCAGCCCGCAATTTTCACAGGTTTTAACCATCGTGTTTTTATAAACCGTAAGTTTTTTGGGTTCTTTTATATCCTCAATTTTATTGTGAATTGATTTCACACTTGAGGAAACGTATCCGAGTGCAGATGAAGCAAATCTGAGCCTTGAAGCCGCATGCGTATTTATCCCTTCAAGTGAAACGGAACCGCTTTCCTTGTTTACAAATGAAAATCTGTTGAGAAAATTTTCCGGAATCATCAGAAACAGAATACATCCTGCTGCTGTTTCCGCCGCCGGTATAAATCCGATTTCGTTTCCGCTTGTTATCAGCATATGAAGCGCGCAGGAGACAAGCATACCCGTGCACGCCGCAAGTTTGCGGTATCCGAAACCTATTCCAGCAAGCAGACCTCCAAGGGCATAACAGGAGCAGAAATACGGATTATCACTGCCGAGAGACATGGATATTCCCGCACTGATTCCGGCGACTGCACCGCCGCTTACTTTTCCGTAATATGCGCAAATCAGGCACAGCATTACCGAAAGTATCCGTGCAGGGCTGGCAGAATATATATTGATATAGCTGAGGCTCAACAGAACAAGATAAATCGAGAATAATATGCAGGTAATGTCTGCGGTGTTCAGGCGATTGAATTTTCGGATATGTCCGATGTTTTTTATGCCCTGATTCCAGAAAACTGAACCGGCGCCAATCAGCAGACTTTCAAGAATATATATAAGAAGAGTCGTATTGACTTCATCTGTAATCAGCGAGGCCGCAATACCCGTTACGGCGCTTGCCGCTGTTCCGCAGATTCCCGACGAAAAAGGGCTTTCCTTTAATTTAGAGGCAGCCAGCACGCGTCGAAGCAGAATGATGATAATCAGCGCACAGATATATCGGAGCGGAATGATTTCATAACCGGATATAAGATAGCCTGCCGCGGAACCGACGGTACTTACCGGCAGAAATTCTATCGGAACGGCACTGCAAAGCGCAAGGGCGAATGGATTGCAGAATTTAAAAACGGTGGCGCGCGCCATCAGCAAAGAAAGAATACCGGCGGCTGCCTGCATCATCACATAAACAGCTTTTTGGGCAAAAACGGTTTTTATCCAAGGTATGTTTATGCCTTTTTTTATTTTTCTGTTTTTTTCGTACACAGTCCCTTTCATTTTTAAAACCTTTCCCTTTATCTGCTTTTCGGAAAACCGAACAGCGAATTACATTTATATTGTTTATACCATACGGTTTTCCGGTGTTTTATCCGTTTTTTGTATAATCAGATTGTTTTCCGCGTATGTCGGTACGGAATGATATTAATGCAGACGCAAAGAGAATTTTATCGGATTGTGCGGTTTAAAAAATTTTTATTACTAATGTATGGAAAAAATAAGAATAATATGGTAATATAAAAATAAACAACACCGGATGTGTGTTTTTATCTGTACGCAATGAAGAAGAAAGAGGCGATTTTGTTGATTACTCCTGAAAGTTCTTTAAAGGATTTTATGAAAACTCCCGTGGGTAAGGATTTAGTAGACACCGTAACATATTACGGCGGAATACCGGTTTCGTTAGTGAATAATCCCGCAATGAATCTTGTTAAACTCGATAAAATTCCAAAGCTCACAAAAAACAAGGTTTCGGAGGAAACAGTTGGTTATCTGTGCGATCTCGTGAACGGTGAGCCCAATCCCATTGTTGTAAAAAATGTGGAGACGCAGGCGTGGTGGAAGGAAGCCGTTTTTTATCAGATTTATCCGCGTTCTTTCTGCGATTCGAACGGAGACGGAATCGGAGATTTGAACGGCATTACCTCCAAGCTTGATTATTTGAAAGATTTGGGCGTTGATGTGCTTTGGCTCAGTCCGATTTATGATTCTCCCAACGACGATATGGGATATGACATACGTGATTATCGCAAGATTATGAAAGAATTCGGAACGATGAAAGATTTCGATAAAATGCTGGCAGAAATTCATAAGCGCGGTATGCGGCTTGTTATGGATCTCGTGGTAAATCATACTTCCGACGAGCATGAATGGTTTAAAAAGGCGCTTGCAGGTGATGAAAAATATAAAAAATACTATATCTTCCGCAAAGGTAAAAACAACAACACCGAGCCTCCCAATAACTGGACATCCCTTTTCAGCGGTTCGGCATGGAACTATTATTCGGAGCTTGATGAATGGGGGCTTCACCTGTTCTCAAAAAAGCAGATGGATTTGAACTGGGATAATCCGGAAGTCAGGGCGGATGTTGCCGATATGGTATGCTGGTGGCTGGAAAAAGGCGTTGACGGTTTCCGTATGGATGTTATCAGCATGATTTCCAAAAAAGAAGGTCTGCCGGACGGAAATGAGCTTGTTGGAGAATTTATCGGCTACGGCGGCGAGCATTATTTTTGGGGCCCGCATTTACATGAGTATCTTGCGGAACTTCAGAAGAACAGCTTTGCAAAATATAATGCGTTCTGTGTAGGAGAAACCGGCGGAATAGGTGTTGAAATGGCAAAATATCTTGTGGATTCCAGTCGTAAGGAAATCAACACGACGTTTATTTTTCATCATCTTGAGACTCCCGGGCACAACAGGTGGGATGATTACGAGTATGATTTAAGCAATCTAAAAAAAATGTTTACCAAGTATCAACGCGCGCTGCATGGCAGTAGTTGGCCGACTCTGTTTATCGAGAATCATGATAATCCGAGATTTCCTTCAAAAGTAAGCAAAAATATGAAATACAGAACCTATTTATGCAAGCTTCTCGCCGCATTCCTTCTTACCGAAAGAGGAACACCGTTTATTTTTCAGGGGCAGGAAATCGGGCAGATTAACTGTGATTTCAAAAATATCGATGAAATGTGCGATGTTGAGTCTGTAAATAAGTATGCTGAACTGCTCGAAAAAGGCAAAAGCAAGGACGAAGCATGGAATACCGTTTTGGCAGGTAGCCGCGATCACGCTCGTACTCCCGTTCAGTGGGACAACAGTGAAAACGGCGGCTTCACTACCGGTACTCCGTGGATACGTGTGAATGATGATTACAAAGTATGCAATGTTAAGCAAAGCTTAGAGGATAACAATTCGGTTCTTCATTTCTATAAGGAACTGATTAAGTTACGTCATGATAACAGGGTGCTGGTTTACGGACAGTTCAAGCCTTATAAAACAAATGACAAAACTTTCTGCTACACCCGAGAGGGATATGGTGCAAAGTATTATATAGAGATGAATCTTACCGATAAACGTGTCAGAAGACCGAGAAGCGCTTTCGGCGAAAGAGTTCTTGGGAATTATACGGGCACGGTGGATTATTTCAGACCTTATGAAGTGAATATATATAAGGTTATCTAGATTTAAATCGGAGCAGTGCCCCGTCAAGCTCGCTTGAAACGGGGCTTGCGAACGATTGCAACCTGCGCATGGAGCGTCCGCTCCTCAGGGTTTCAGTGGGAGATTATCACTCCCGCTGAAATTCTGAAATGAACCCTGCCGCCTAAGAGGCGGGGGACATCGGCGAATAAGTTATATTAAGGTTTAGGATTTTTCTATTTTGATTTAAACGCAAGAAAACCCACAATGACATTTTCCGGTTTTGAAAGTGTCAAAGTGGGTTTTCAGTTGTTTTCAAAGACATGTTTATGTTATTTTCTTAAAAAATGTTCATTGATGATATAAAGATATGCTATTCCTAAAGCATTTACCCTTTTTGTCTCACTCTGAGAGGAACGCCGAGGCTTTGTGCAACGGCTCTACATGCTTCAATATCTTCTTTACTGATAACATCAACAACGCTTACTTTTACGTCCGCGCCGTATTTAACACAGTCGCGCACATACCGGAGCATGGCATCAAAGCTCTTTTCACCGTATTTTGAATGGCACAGAGCCTGATATTTTTCCGCAGTCGGCGCATTTAGGCTGACTGAAACCGTATCAACATATTTGCAGAGCTTTTCTGCCGTTGGAAATCCATTGATTAGGTCACCCAGTCCGTTTGTATTTATTCTGATTTTAACATTGTGGTTTTCTTTTATGAATTTTGCTGTTTCAATCAGATTATCAAAAGCTTCCATCGGCTCTCCGTAACCGCAGAAAATGATTTCCTTCGTATTCGAAAAGTCATAGGCTCTTACCGCGTTTTTAATATCTTCAAGAGAAGGATCGCTTTTGTGCCAAAGCGTTTCGGCATCTCCCAGACCCTTTCCGTTTTTTCTAATGCAGAAATCGCATGCCATCGGGCATTTGTTTGTGATGTTCAGATACGGCTTTCCACCGTAAATATAAAGTATTTTTGCCATAGTGTTTTCCTCAATTCATTGTGCTGAAATTAAATTTGCTGAAAAGCTTTTCTACTTCCGCTTTCAAGCTACTGTATTTTTTTGATGAGAGCTTCGGATCCGCATCTATTATGATTTCGGAAGCGTCGGTAACCTGTTTGATCAGTTTTGAATTGCCCAGCAGTTCCGCTATGCCCGAATTTTTGAATCCGTGTTGGCTTTCACCGAAAAATTCTCCCGGACCGCGTATTGCATAATCCGCCTCGGCTATTTTAAACCCGTCGCAGGTATCGCATATTACTTTGAAACGCGCTTGGCTGATTTCTCCGTCTGAATCGCTCACCAGTATGCAGTAACTTTCTTCCTTGCCTCTGCCGATTCTTCCGCGGAGCTGATGAAGCTGAGAAAGCCCGAAGCGTTCCGCGTTTTCTATAACCATAATCACTGCGTTGGGAACGTCTATTCCGACTTCAATAACCGTTGTTGAAACTAAAATCTGAATTTCATTATTTTTGAAACGGCGCATAATTTCATCTTTTTCGCTGTTTTTCATTTTGCCGTGCAGTATTCCGAGAGAATAATCGGAAAAAACTTTGTCTTTCAGTTCTTTTGCATACCGAACGGCGGCTGTAAGTGAAGTTTCTTCGCTTTCTTCAACAAGCGGACAGACAATATAGGTTTGCCTGCCGGCGTCCGCATATTTTTTAATAAAATCATATATTCGGTTATGATATGAAGTCGGCACGCAGTATGTTTTTATCGCTTGCCGCCCCGGAGGCATTTCATCAAGCACGCTGATATCCAAATCACCGTACATAATCATAGAAAGTGTTCGCGGTATAGGCGTTGCGGACATAACAAGCAGATTTGCCTGTTCGCTTTTATCAAGTAGCGAGGAGCGCTGTTTAACGCCAAATCTGTGCTGTTCATCGGCGATAATCAGGCCGAGATTTTTAAAGCCGACGTCTTTTTGAATCAGCGCGTGCGTTCCGATAACAATATCCGTACTGCCGTCTTTAAGAGATTTTTTGATTTTCGTTTTTTCCGCCGTACGCATGGAACCGATTAAGAGCGATACTTTGATATCCGTATTTTTAAGCGTGCGCGTTATGCTTTCAAAATGCTGTTCCGCAAGGATTTCGGTCGGTGCCATCATTGCACACTGCATATTGTTTTTAACTGCGGTATACATAAGTGATAAGGCAACGGCTGTTTTCCCCGAGCCGACGTCTCCCTGAATCAGTCTGCTCATTGGGCGGAGCGATTTTAAATCATTGACTGCTTCGGAAATCACGCGTTTCTGCGCGCCTGTGAGGCTGAATGGAAGCAACGTTTCAAATTCTGCGGAGCAGTCGGTTTGAATTGTTTTGCTTTGACCGGAATCACATCTGCGTTTCCTGCTGAGCATACCCAGTCTTAAATAAAGGAGTTTTTCAAAAGCCAGCCTGTCCTTTGCAAGCTGAAGCTGTTTTTGGCTTTTCGGAAAATGCATCGTGCGCACCGCCTCGTCCTTGTTTATCAATCCGTATGCGCGAAGCATTCCGGCGGGCAGGGGTTCTTGAATATTTTTAATTTCCGCAAGCGCTGTTTTTACCGTTTTAGATATGATATTGGAAGTGAGCGAGTACGTTTGCTTGTAAATAGGTTTGAGTGCAATATGTTCACCGGAATCACTGAAATTCGGAGACACCATTTTCTTTGATATAAAATTGCCTTCAACTTTGCCGTAAAACAAATATTCTTTTCCGATTTGAATTTTTGCCGCGGCATATGGATTGTTGAAAAACACGATTTCCATACTGTCTGCTCCGTCGCTTACAGTAGTTGTGAAAATCTTGATTTTTGTTTTAGACGATATATATTCGTTTACAGGTTTTATGCAGACTGCTTTGACGCAATTAATTTCATTGACGGTAGCTTCCGAAATATGGACGGGGGAGCTCCAGTCTTCATACGCGCGCGGGTAAAAACCGAGCAGATCGTCAACCGTAAAAATGCCCAGCCCTGCAAAAAGCGCCGCCCTTTTTGCGCCGACGCCTTTAAGATATTGAATGCTACTGCTTGTGCTTATCATTCAAAGCTCCAATCCGAAATATTTGCATAAAAATCGTTGTCAATGACTTTTAAACTGCCATTCAGTGAAGCGGAAGCGCATATTTCAACGCCTTTGTAGCATAGGGGAATAATCGGATTTTCTTCCGAAAAAACAGAAACAAAATCCTGAATTCCCGCCTTGCCTGCAATATATGATTTATATGCACTTTCAACTTTGGGGCTGTTGATGCCGTAGCTTACGCTTCCCCCTGCAAACAAGCACTCCATATTAAAATCATTGAGCAACTTTACTTCGCCGATATATATATCATAATTTCCGTTTTCCACGGCGACTTTATATTCGTCAATCGGCATTTTTTTGATGTTTATGTTCACACCCATATTCAAAAGTTGATTTTTTATAGCTTCTGCGGCGGCGAGCTTCATATTATTTGTTGTGTTTACAAGAAGTGTAAGGGTAATCTGTGAAGAGCCATCCAAAAGTTTGATGCCCATATCGTCAAATTTATATCCGGCGGATTGCAACGTTTTTACAGCTTCGCCGAAATTAGATTTGGTTGAATTAACAACAATTGTGCCCATTTCACTCCAGTTCGGATTAAACGGCGTTGACGTGGGGAAGGCGTACCCTTGAAATGCGTTTGCGGCTATATTTTCCTGATCTATGCACAACGAAAGTGCCTGCCTGAAGGATTCGTTCTTTAGATATTTTTTTTGGGAATTTATGCCTATGTATATAAGGTTATTGGTAATTCCAACATCGGTTTTAACGGCGGTTGAACGGAGATTTCCGGTTTCAATCAGGTCGAAAGCATAATCAATTTTGTTTTCGTTCAGCAGGGTTACTGCGGAACTGCAGTCTGTGCATTCAACAAGAACAACATATTCAAATGTACTGTTTTTTTCTCTGTAATTTTCATTTAAAACAAGTTTGGATTGGTTTGACGAGGAATCAAAACAGTATTTGCCTGAAAACAATTTTTCGTTTTTTGAACTGACAATCGGAAATGTCAGCAGATTCACGGCATAGGCATCGTATTTGGAAAGAGCAAATCTGATAACATAATCTCCCTTTGCAGATGCAGAGAGAAAAGTTTTGAGGCTGTCACTATAATAGGAGGAAGCCGCGGCTTTGCGGAAAGAATACACAACGTCGTTTGCGGTAAGCGAACTGCCGTCGCTGAACAGACATTCTTTCAAATTAACTGTGAGCGTTTTGTTTTTTGCACTGTATTTGGATGCAACGGCGGGTACAGCGTTATAACCTGTGTCGATTTTAAAAAGACTGTCGTAAAGAAGTGTTGTTAAATAATGATTCACATCGCTTTCGCAGACAAATGGGTCAAGACTGTCTTTGGGATTATACGGCAGTTTGATTGTTGCGTTATTTCTTGCAGAGGTCTGCGTTACAGTTGTGTCCGCCGATTTGCTTTTTTCGGCAGAGTTTCCGCAGGCACACAGGATAAACAGCATTGCCGCTGAAATAATCAGGCAAATAATTTTTTTGGTCATTTGATTTCCAGCCTTTCAATGGCGAGAGCGTTTCCGTCTTTCTCATCTATGTCAATCATCACGCACTGCATGGTGCAGGCAGTGTCCGGATAGTCAAATCTTACGGGAAGAAGCGTTTTCATTTTTTCAATTGCAATTTCCTTCGTTATTCCGAGGCAAGAGTCTGCCGGACCGGTCATTCCGGCATCGGTTATATATGCTGTTCCGTTCGGCAGGATTTGTTCGTCTGCCGTAGGAGTATGGGTGTGCGTACCTATGAACGCCGAGATTTTGCCGTCCAGATAAAACCCCATAGCCCGTTTTTCACCTGTCGCTTCAGCGTGAAAGTCCATAAGAATGCATTTACAGCCTTCATCGGTAATCTCGTTGACGGCCTGGTCGACTGTATTGAACGGATTATCTGCGCCGTCCATAAAAACCGAACCGAGCATATTGATGATTCCGAGCGTATATTTTCCTTTGCGCAGAATGAGAGAACCGCGTCCGGGGGCCGAAGGATGAAGATTATACGGCCTGATTACAGGGTTGTTGAAATTATCGAGGTATTCGTATATTTCTTTTCTGCGGAGCCCGTGATTACCGAGCGTGATTGCGTCAGCTCCGTAATCCAGGATGCAGTCGGCGCTACAGGGAAGGATACCGTTCCCGGGTGCGGAGTTTTCTCCGTTTGCAATCACAAAATCTACGCCGTAATATTTTTTTACGGATGGCAGATGTCTGCTTAGAAAATCACAGCCGGGCTTACCGACAATGTCGCCTATAAATAAAACACGCATAGCTTACAATCTTTCTTTTTAGTTCTGATTCCGGGTTAAACTTTCTCAATTGAATATTTTTAGGTTTTGTTCGTATCTATTATTATATAAGCTTTATTATAAAAATCAAGTAATTTCATTGGCATGTGTGTTAATTGTTGTACACTTCAGCGGGAAATTTATATATTAACTTGACTAATATAATAAAATATTGTAAAATATATACGAACTTGTGTGCTCAAATTGTGCAATGTTCACAATCACGAATTTTTAACAGTTCCAACTGATTCTTTTCTGATGTTATTGCCGATTTTTTAACGAACAAAATCGGTACAGTAAAAGCACAACAAAGCGAAAACGCCGGTATTGTTTATTTAAACTTTTATTTTCGGGTCGTATTCGTTGTGCTGAGCCGTATAGGCTTAAACGAGAATTATGAAGAAGGAGGTGCTGCTCTATGGATTTTGTAAGTTTGATAATCGGTCTGGCGATAGGTGCAGTTGTGTTCGGCACACTGTGTTTTGTTTTCGGAAGAGTTCTTCTGAAAAAAACAAGCAAAACCACAATCGGGAATGCCAATCTTGAAGCTGCCAATATAATCAATAATGCTATGGCCGAGGCTGAAACGAAGCGTAAAGAAACGCTTTTAGAGGCTAAAGATGAGATTCATCTGCTTCGTTCCGACGCTGATAAAGAAATCAGGGAAAGACGCAATGAAGTTCAAAAATCTGAAAGACGTCTGATTCAAAAAGAGGAAAATCTTGATAAAAAGATTGATAATATTGAGAAAAAAGACGGACTTCTTCAGGAAAAGCTGAAGAAAGCTGATAAAAAAATTGAAGAAATAGAGAGCATCAAGAAAAGCCAGTTTGAAATGCTTGAAAGAGTTTCGGGATACACAAAAGAACAGGCAAAACAGTATTTGCTTGACTCGCTTGACGAAGAACTTAATCACGAAAAAGCAGTTAAAATTATGGAGTATGAGCAGAGAACGAGGGAAGAGCAGGATAAGCTTGCCCGCGATATTCTCGGCAACGCCATTCAAAGATGCGCGGCAGACTATGTTGCGGAATCCACCATTACGGTTGTCAGCCTTCCAAATGACGAAATGAAAGGCAGAATCATCGGCAGAGAGGGAAGAAATATCAGAACGATAGAAACGATGACCGGCTGTGATTTGATTATTGATGACACTCCGGAAGCTATCACCCTTTCCTGTTTTGATCCCGTACGCAGGGAAAAGGCGCGGGTTGCGCTTGAAAAATTGATTTCCGATGGCAGGATACATCCCGCGCGAATCGAAGATATTGTTGAAAAAGCGAGCAGAGAAGTTGATCAAACCATCAAACAGGAGGGCGAAAAAGCCGTTCTTGATGCAGGAGTCGGAAATGTTCATCCGGAACTTGTAAAACTGCTTGGCAAACTGAAATACCGCACGAGCTACGGTCAGAACGTACTGAAGCATTCTCTGGAAGTTTCCTATATTTCCGGGCTTCTTGCATCCGAACTCAATATGAGCAATCAGAGCATCAAGACGGCAAAGCGTGCAGGATTGCTTCACGATATAGGCAAGGCGCTCGACCATGAATTTGAGGGAACGCATATCGCGCTCGGCGTTGAGTACGCCAAAAGATATAAGGAAAGCGATGCAGTTGTGCATGCGATCGAAGCGCATCACGGAGATGTTGAAGCAAAAACCGTTATTGCATGTATTGTTAAAGCGGCGGATGCAGTCAGTGCGGCAAGACCGGGTGCACGGCGTGAAAATATCCAGAATTATATCAAGAGGCTGGAACAACTGGAAGAAATCGCTTCGGGATTCAAGGGTGTTGAAACAAGCTATGCGATTCAGGCAGGCCGTGAAATCAGAATTATGGTTAAGCCCGAGGTTATAAATGACGAGGGCATGGCAACAGTCGCGCGTGAAATTGCGAAAAAGATAGAAGGCGAGTGCGAGTATCCCGGTCAGATCAAAGTGAATGTTATCAGGGAATCTCGCGCAACGGATTTTGCAAAATAAAGCCGTATAGAATTCGGATTAAATTTGAAAGCACAGCAATACCTTAACGGTCGCTGTGCTTTTTTATCACAATCTGTTTTACCTCTAAATTCATCTTGATTAAACGAAAACGAAATATTATAATAAAATTAAGAGAATATACATGGAATCTGTTATAACAGTTGGGAAAGGTGATAGATTATGGAGAAATTAAAGCGTGCTTTTTGTTATATATTGAGCACTGTTTTGCTGACGGGAATCATTCAGATTGCCGCTGTAAACGGTTTTGCCGAAACTTACGGTGATTTTACATATTCCGTTGAAGGCTCTTCCGCCGTAATCACAAAATATAATAACACAACGAATACGGGTTCCGTGAATATACCGTCGAAGATAGGATCATATACAGTTGTAACGATTGACAAAGTATGCTTTTCCGAGGCGAAAATATCATCCGTAAGCGTTCCGTCAACCGTAACGTTTATCGATGATCAGGCGTTTGTTAAATGCGTGAATCTTTCGTCGGTTTCCATCGGTTCGGGATTGAACAGGCTCGGTACAAACGTATTCAGCGGAACAACAAAGCTTTCCTCAATCAACGTTTCTTCTGAAAACAAATATTTTAAAGACATTAACGGCGTTTTGTACAACAAATCCGGCACAGTGATTTACGCATATCCGTCTGCAAAAAAAGATACAAGCTTTTTTGTGCCGGATACGGTTACATATGTGGAACATTATGCTTTTGACGGCGCGGATAATCTTACTTCTCTGATTGTCGGCGCGGGATTTACGGACATTACAGAGCTGGCTTTTATCGGTGCTTCAAATATTAAAACGATTTCTCTTACGGGAAAAGTTACCAGGATAGGAGAAAACGCTTTTTCCAATATCAATGCGCTTCAGTCAATTAATTTACCCGATACGCTTACATATATCGGACCTAAAGCTTTTCAGGATGATTCGGCGCTTGAAAGTATTTTGATTCCCAAAAGCGTAACGTACATCGGCGTGGACGCATTTGAAGCGTGTGCGGATAATTTTCTTGTTTACTGTTACAGTGGTTCATACGCCGTAACATACTGCGAAAGTCATAATATTGAATATGAGCTTGTGGACAGTATGCTCCAGTCGATTTCTGTGGCCTCGCTTCCGTCAAAAACGCGCTACTGTCAGGGTGAAACGCTTGAAACTTCCGGACTGGTAATCACTGCCTTGTACAGCAGTGGTATTACTGCAACGGTAACCGGATATACGGTTTCGGAATTTGAAAGTGAAACGCTCGGCGTAAAAACCGTAACGGTTTCCTTTACAGATAATAATGTTACAAAAACAACTTCGTTTGAAGTAACCGTCGGCGATCATATCTGGGACGAGGGAACAGCGGTTGTCCCCGCTACATGCACAGATGCGGGAGAATATCTTTACAAGTGTACAATCTGCGCGGCCGAAAAGGAAGAAACCGTTGAAGCTTTAGGGCATAACCCTGCGGATATTGTTTATGATGAACCAACTTGCGAAACAAGCGGAGTAAAAGATATCGTTTGTAGCCGATGCAATGAAATTATTGAAACGGATGTTGTTATTCCGCCTTTGGGACATATTTGTGAGGACGGAAGCTATACAGAATATAAAGAAGCAACTTGTACCGAATCCGGCAGAAAAGCCGGCGTGTGCACACGGTGTGGGCAAAGTTTTGATGACATCATCGCTCCTCTCGGCCATAACTATCAAGAAACAGTTATAAATCCGGGCTGTGATAGTTGCGGTGCGGTTATTACGGCGTGCACCAGATGCGGAGACGCAAAAAGCGCGGTTATAACGCCTGCAAAAGGGCATGATTATACAACGTCTGTTAAGCAGGCAACCTGTACTGAAAACGGATATACAACGCATACCTGCAAAAACTGCGGACACACATATATATCTGATTATGTGAAAGCAAAAGGGCACGTTTATATCGTAAAATCGAAAGCGGCGACATGCACCGATTACGGTTATACTTATAAAGAATGCACCGAGTGCGGAGAAAGCGGATATACGGAGTTCTTTAATCCGAAAGGACACAATTTTTCCTCTGTGAAAAAAGCTGCAACTTCAACGGATTTCGGCTACACAAAGCACACATGCTCAGCCTGTAAACTCGTTTATTATACGGATTTGGTAAAAGCAACGGGACCGTCAAGCGTTACAATCAGCGTATCGAGTACCGTTCAGGTAGGCAAAACCTGTAAAATCACCGCAAGCCTTAAACCGAACGGCATCGTAGATCGAGTAACATATAAATCATCAAATACAGCCGTGGCAACGGTGTCCTCAACAGGTGTTGTTACGGGCAAAAAAGCGGGAACAGTAACGATTACCGCCACTGTATCGAACGGGAAAAAAACCACAAAAAAAATAACGGTTAAAACACCGACGCCCACGCTCGGTAGCCTTCAGTCGGTAGCCAAAAAGCGGCTGAAAATAAATTGGAGCAAGGTAAGCTATGCGAGCGGATATGTTGTGCAATACTGCACAAGGAAAGATTTTAAATCCGGTGTTGTTGCTTACGGCGCAAAGAAGAACACCATTACTTCGGTAACATACCGCAACTTGAAATCCGGCAAAACATATTATGTAAGAGTGTGTGCTTACAGGCTGATAAACGGCAAACGCAGTTACAGCAGTTGGTCGTCCGTAAAATCAATCAAAATCAAATAGTTCCAAAGTACACAGAAAAATCAAATCCGGCTGAGATTTACAGGCTTGACAGATTGGATTTTTGGTGATAATATTCAAGTAAATCAAAAAGCGTTGATGAGGAATCGCTTTTGGCAAACTGCTTTCCAGAGAATGTCTGCCCGGCTGAAACAGGCATAAGCACGGCTGAAAGAGTACCACCTCGGAGCGGTCGTGAAAAAGCGGCACGGAAGCCTCCGTTACAGGGCGCATAAGAGCGGCAGATTTTCTGCAATTTGGGTGGAACCGTGGAGTTGAACTTCATCCCATATCCGTATTCGCGGATATGGGATTTTTTATTGGTTAAATAAAATAGTAAGTTCGGCGAGGTTCTTAGATGGACAAGGAGGTAATTATGGTTAAGGTAACTTTAAAGGGTGGAGTTGTTAATGAATATGATAACGGCATTACACCGCTGGAAATTGCAAAATCAATAGGTATGGGGTTGTATAAGGCCGTATGTGCGGCAAATATTGATGGTGAAAACTGCGATTTGCGCACGCCGATTCATCAGGACTGCACACTCAATTTGCTGACGTTTGATGAGGAATTCGGTAAATATACGTTCAGGCATACAGCTTCGCATGTTATGGCGCAAGCGGTGAAAAGGCTGTGGCCTGACGCGAAGCTGGCCATCGGTCCGGCTATTGACAACGGATTTTATTATGATTTTGATTTGGAGCACAACTTTACGCCGGACGATCTTGAAGCGATAGAACAAGAAATGAAAAAAATCGTTAAAGAGGCTTTGCCTCTTGTGTATTTCGAAATGACTCCGGATGAAGCGATAAAATACTACGAGGAAAAAGGTGAAGTTTATAAAGTTGAGCTTGTTAAAGAGCATGCCGATAAGGGAGAAAACATCAGCTTTTACAGGCAGGGGGAATTTACGGAACTCTGTGCAGGGCCGCACATTCCCGATACTTCGAGAATCAAGGCTTTTAAACTTACCTCTGCAACCGGTGCATACTGGCGCGGCGATGAGAAGAATAAAATGCTTCAGCGCATTTACGGAACTGCGTTTACAAGAAAATCTGATTTAGAGGAATATCTGAACCAAATGGAGGAAGCGAAAAAGAGAGATCACAATAAACTCGGACGGGAACTTGAATTTTTCACAACCTGTGATTATATAGGGCAGGGGTTGCCGATTCTCCTGCCGAAAGGAGCAAGAGTAATTCAGATTCTTCAAAGATTCGTGGAAGATGAGGAACAGAAACGAGGCTGGTTGCTTACAAAAACACCGTATATGGCGAAATCGGATCTTTATAAAATTTCCGGGCACTGGGATCATTACAGGGACAGTATGTTTGTTCTCGGGGACGAGGAGAAAGGCGATGAGGTTTTTGCTCTGCGTCCGATGACATGTCCGTTCCAGTATCAGGCGTATCTCAACAGAGGCAGGTCATACAGGGATTTGCCGCTGAGATATAATGAAACTTCAACTCTGTTTCGAAACGAGGCTTCGGGAGAAATGCACGGTCTTATCCGCGTCCGTCAGTTTACGATTTCTGAAGGACATTTAATGTGTACACCCGAACAGCTTGAGGACGAATTCAGAAACTGTCTGGAGCTTACAATCTATATGCTTAAAACCATAGGGCTTTATGAAGACGTTTCGTATCGTTTTTCGCAATGGGATCCCGAAAACAGGGACAAATACATCGGTACGGAGGAGCAGTGGAATGAAGCGCAGGGCGTAATGAAAAATATTCTCGATGATATAGGGCTTGATTATAAAATCGGTATCGGGGAAGCGGCGTTTTACGGACCTAAGCTTGATATACAGATTAAAAATGTTTTCGGAAAGGAAGATACGCTTGTTACCATTCAGATTGATCAGATGCTTGCGGAAAAATTCGGCATGGAATATGTGGATAGAGACGGTGTAAAGAAAAATCCGTATATCATTCACCGTACTTCAATCGGATGCTATGAAAGAACCCTTGCTCTTCTCATAGAAAAATATGCGGGTGCTCTTCCTGTTTGGCTTGCGCCGGAGCAGGTAAGGGTTCTGCCGATTGCAGATCGGCATCACGATTATGCATATGATGTTAAGAACAAGCTTGCATCTTGCGGTATCCGCTGTGAGGTAGACGCAAGAAGCGAAAAAATCGGATATAAAATCCGTGAAGCACAGCTTGAAAAAGTTCCCTATATGCTTATTGTGGGCGATAAAGATGTTGAAGGGGCAACTGTTTCCGTGCGTTCCAGAAAAAACGGGGATGAAGGCGCGGTAATTCTTGATGAATTTATTGAAAAAATTAAATATGAGACGGACGAAAAAGTATTATAACCTATTCGCCGATGTCCCCGCCTCTTAGGCGGCAGGGTCCGTTTCAGAATTTCAGCGGGAGTGATAATCTCCCACTGCGACCCTGAGGAGCGAACGCTCCCTGCGCAGGTTGCAATCGTTCACAAGCCCCGTTTCAAGAGAGCTTGATGGAGCAGTGCTCCGATTTAAAGGTTGAAACTGCAGAAAAAATAGTGTAAACTATTATGTATAGTATTTATAGTGTTTATAGGTTTAAACCGGATAGGAGATAATTATGAGTATGAATCCTTTAAATAAGGCTTATTGCAGAACGTATCAGGGAGTAATGCGCCTTATCGTCAATCACGTTATGCCTTGGCATGAACCCAAACTTCTTACCGGGGCGGGTGCGGTTAAGAAGCTTGCCGCCTGCATTAAGGGAAAAGGCTTCAGCAAACCGCTTATTGTTACAGACCCGGGTCTTATGAAACTGAATCTGCTTGAGGCTCTGTTTCAGAGTATAGAGGCAGAGGGATACAGTTATGCGCTGTATTCCGATGTTGTGCCGAATCCTACGATTGAGAATATAGAAGCGGCATATAAGGTTTATACGGATAATCACTGTGACTGCATTATTGCTTTCGGCGGCGGTTCTTCCATGGACTGCGCGAAAATTTGTGCGGCAAAAGTTGCGCATCCGAACAAGGACATTGAAAAAATGCGCGGCGTGCTGAAAGTCGGCAGAGGACTTCCGGTTATATTTGCCGTTCCTACAACTGCCGGTACAGGCTCGGAAACAACGATTGCGGCTGTTATAACGGGTCAAAATCACACGAAGCTTACGATTATGGATCCCTCAATCCGTCCGCCTTATGCGGTTCTCGATCCGGAGCTTACCGTTGGGCTTCCTCCGTTTATTACGGCGCCCACAGGTCTTGACGCTCTCACGCATGCGGTTGAGGCATACATAGGGCACAGCAACACTGCAAATACAAGCAAAAGGGCACGGCAGGCTGTGAATATGATTTATAAGTGGCTTCCGGTTGTTTATAAAGACGGCGGCAATCTGGAGGCAAGGAATCAAATGCTTTTGGCTTCGTATTATGCAGGCGTGGCGTTCACGCAGGCTTATGTCGGGTACGTTCATGCCATTGCCCATGCGATAGGCGGTATGTACGGTATTGCGCACGGTTCTGCTTGTGCAACAGTACTTCCCGTTATGCTTGAATATTTTGGCGAGAGCTGTTATGACGCGCTTGCAGATCTTGCAGATGAAGCGGGAGTAGGCGGAAATACTACGGAGGAAAAAGCAAAGAACTTTATTGAATCTATCCGTAAGCTGAATGCCGATATGGGCATCCCCGCTAAATTTGATAAGCTTGAGGAAAAGGATTTTGACGAGCTTATCAGCCGTATCATCAAAGAGGGCAATCCTCTTTATCCTGTTCCGAAAGAGATGGACGCGGAAGACTGCCGTGAAATTCTTAAATCACTTATGGCATAAAAACACAATGTATTTCAGGGGCGGTTTAACCGCCCCATTCGTTTATTTTTAACGTATTTAACTTAACCCTTGATTTAAACTGACATTTGAATAACATTGAAAAGGCGATAAATAATATTATGGAAATGAAAATAAAAGGCGTTGCCAATATAAGAGATTTCGGAGGATATGAAACTGCGGACGGCAGGAAAATTAAAAGCAGGTCGATTATAAGAAGCGGAAGCCTTGCCAAAATAAAAAAATCCGGAATCAAAAAACTTGTTTATGATTATAATCTGAAAACAATCATTGATTTGCGTACCGATACCGAGGTCAAGGATAAACCGTTTCCCGACATGGCAGGCGTTACATATCTGCACCATTCGGTTGTTTCGGAGGAAAGCATCGGCGTTACAAGGGATTCGGCTTCTATGCACGCCCTTGTTGATAAGGTTATGAAAGATAACATAAGCGGCGATGAATTTATGCGGAAGATTTATTCTGATATTGTGAATGATAAAACCGCTATGGCGCATTACCGTGAATTTCTTGAAAAGGTTCTTGCCTGCGATGGCGCTGTTCTTTTTAATTGTTCGCAGGGGAAAGACAGAACGGGGCTCGGAGCCGTGCTTATTCTTTCCGTTCTGGGAGTCCCCGAACAGACAATTTTGGAGGATTATTATCTTACTGAAAAAAATATGAAAAGCCGTAAAAAACTGATTCGACTTGCACTGAAATTAAAAAAAGCCGATCCTTTCCTGATTGATTTTATGGACGGCGTTATGAGCGCTAAAAAAGATTATATAGAGCCTGTTTTTGCCGAAATAAAGGAGAAATACGGTTCTATGGAGAATTTTATCCGCGAAGCGGTCGGCTTTTCAGATGAAAACGTTAAAAAATTCAGAGAAAAATATCTTACAATCAAGGCTTAAACCAGATAGGGATAAAATAATCCGAACGGTTTTATGCCGTTTGGTTTTGCCATAATAAATATACAGGAGCGATGTGTTATGAAATTTTCCGATATGCCGTATGAGAGAATCAATATGAATGAGGTAACGGAGCAGATAAACGCTGTTATAGATGCAGTAAAAAGTGCGTCGTCAGCCGAAGCGCAGGCTGAGGCGTATAAAAAAGCAGATAAAATCTTCAATTATTGTTCCACAATGGCGGAACTTGCGATGATAAGGCATACGATAAATACGAAAGACGAGTTTTATGATGCCGAAAACGATTATATGGATGAAATTTCTCCGCAGATTACCGATTTGGCAAACAAATTGAATCGCACGTTATTGGATTCTCCGTACCGCAGTGAACTTGAAAATATACTCGGAAAACTTTTGTTTAAAAACCTCGAAATTGCCGTGCGTTCCTTTTCACCTGAAATTACGGAACTTATGCAGGAAGAAAACCGCTTGTGTTCCGAATATAATAAACTTTATGCGTCTGCCTGCGTGGAATGGGAGGGGAAAACCATACCTCTGCCTATGCTCGGTGAATATAAACTGAGCCAAAACAGGGAAACGCGCAGAAAAGCATTTGTTAAAGACGCTGAATTTTTTGATTCTCACAGAGAGGAGCTTGACGCGCTTTTTGACAAGCTGGTTAAAGTCCGCAACAAACAGGCGGTGAAGCTCGGTTATGATAATTTTATTCAGCTTGGGTATGACCGCCTGGGCAGAAACTGCTATGGGCCCGAAGACGTTAAGGCGTTCCGTGCGCAGATTGCCGAAGACCTTGTGCCTATTGTTCAAAAAGTTAAGGAAAATCAACGCAGACGTATCGGTGTTGACAGGCTTTGCTACTATGATAATGATTTTATGTTTGTTGACGGAAATGCCGTTCCGCAGGGAAGCAGTGAGGATATCCTGAAAGCAGGATATGAAATGTATTGCTCAATGAGCGAAGAAACAAAAGAGTTTATCACATTTATGTTTGATAATGAGTTGTTTGACGTACTCTCAAAAGAGGGTAAAGCACCTGGCGGCTACTGTACGGAAATATCCGATTATAAAGCGCCGTTTATCTTTTCTAATTTTAACGGCACAAGCGGCGATGTTGATGTCTTGACACACGAGGCAGGGCATGCCTTTGCCGGATTCAGGGCTATGAGAAAAGGATATATTTCGGATTACGTTTCTCCTACGATTGAAGCATGCGAATGCCATTCGATGTCCATGGAATTTCTTACTGAACCGTATCACGAAAAGTTTTTCGGCACGCAGACTGAAAAATATGCGATTGCACACTGTTCGGACGCACTGAATTTTATACCATACGGATGTATGGTTGATGAGTTTCAGCATATTATGTATGAAAAAGAAGATTTGACTCCCGAACAGAGGAATGAAATTTGGCTGAAATTAGAAAAGAAGTACAGACCGTATATGGATTTTGATAATCTTCCGTTTTATGCACGCGGCGGTGGCTGGCAGAGACAGCTTCATATTTATCTGTATCCTTTATATTATATCGATTATTGCATGGCGCAGACGGTGGCGTTTCAGTTTTGGATTGCATCGAGGAAGAACTATAAGGACGCATGGGCGCGCTACCTTAAATTCGTGGACGCAGGCGGCACAAAAACTTTTGAAGAGCTCGTTGAATCGGCAGGCTTGAAGCTACCTTATGCTAAGGGATGCATAAAAGAGATTGGGAATGCAATCAGTGAAATGATAATGACGGAATAAAGTATTTACTTGTTAAAGCTTCATCTTGTTGTATTTTTCATTGAATGTATTGAATGCATCAATAAACCTATTGACAAATGCATAAAAATCTATAACCTATTCGCCGATGTACCCCGCGTCTCTTAGGCGGCAGGGTTCATTTCAAAATGTCAGCGAGACCGCTGAAACCCTGAGGAGCGAACGCTCCCTGCGCGGGTTGCAATCGTTCGCAAGCCCCGTTTCAAGCGAGTTTGATGGAGCACTGCTCCGATTTAAATAATAAAACAGCATTTTATTTTTTGAATATGCGATTGCATTTCATTTATGAACAGCCGGATTCCGTTCCGGCTGTTTTTTATTTTTACCTCTATCCTTTTATTTTCATCCGATTTCAACCATATGACAAGAAACGCCAAAAAGTACGTTAAGGCGGGGCTATACTTTTAGAAGTTGATGAAATTCACTGTAAATTTTTATTCTGAGGGATTTTATTAACCGAATGAGACAATATCTTAAGGAGGAAAAACATGAAAAAATTAAGGAGAGTTTTTGCCGCTGTGCTTGCTTTATCGCTTGTGTTTACATGTATATTTATGTTTAGCGCATGCAAAGCACAGGAGAACACAAAACAAAACAATGCATCCATAACTATCCGTTACTTGAATTTTAAACCGGAAGTAGCTGATATTTATAAAGAACTTGCCGCGGCATATGAGGCTGAAACAGGCGTTAAAGTTGTTGTTGAAACGGCTGCGAATAATCAATATGAATCGACGCTTACTGCCAAAATGGCTACGGACGAAGCGCCTACGCTCTTTCAGATTAACGGACCGAAAGGCTATGCCAACTGGAAAGATTACTGCGCTGATTTAAGCGGATGTGAACTGTATAAGCATTTAACAGATAAGTCGCTTGCGGTAACGGGAGCCGACGGTAAGGTATATGGGATTCCTTATGTGGTTGAAGGTTATGGAATCATTTATAATAAGGCGATAACCGATAAATATTTTGCGTTACCCGATAAAACTGTAGAGTATGTATCCATGGATGAAGTTAATAATTTTGAAAAGCTGAAAGAAGTAGTCGAAGATATGCAGAAAAATGCCGAGGCACTTGGCATAAAAGGCGTTTTTGCTTCAACTTCACTCAAATCCGGCGAGGATTGGAGGTGGCAGACGCATCTTGCCAATCTTCCGATATACTATGAATTTGCCGATAAAAAGGCAGACCTTACTTCAGACGATACAAAGACAATCACATTTGATTATGCAGATAATTTTAAGAATATCTTTGATTTATATATCAACAATTCGGTTATTGATAAAAAATCCGTCGGAACAAAAACTGTTGTGGATTCCATGAGTGAGTTTGCGCTTGAACAGTGTGCCATGGTGCAGAATGGCAACTGGGCGTGGGGACAAATCGGTGAAGTTTCCGGGAATAGAGTTTTAGCCGAAAACGTCAAATATCTTCCCATCTATATGGGTGTTGAGAGCGAGGAAAAGCAGGGATTGTGTGTCGGAACGGAAAACTTTTATGCGATAAACGCAACAGCCGATGTTCAGGAACAGGAAGCTGCGGCAGATTTCATTTATTGGATGTATTCCAGTGACAAAGGGAAGGAGTATATAACGAATAAACTTGGATTTATCGCGCCGTTTGATACGTTTACCGATGATGAAAAACCGACCGATCCATTAGCAAAAGAAGTAATCGAATGGATGAATAAAGACGGCGTAACAACTGTTCCATGGAATTTTACGCTGTTCCCGTCGCAGACGTTTAAAAACAATTTTGGGGCGTCTCTTCTGCAATATGCACAGGGAACAAAGGACTGGGATAAGGTAAAATCGGATGTTGTTTCCGATTGGGCAAGCGAAAGCAAAAATTCCGCCTCATAAAATGATTTATGCAAAGCCGCCCTGCCTGTACGGACAGCGCGGTTTTTATCATTCCGGAAATTTAAGAGGTATTAGTGTGAAAAAAATAATCAGAAAGGGCGCGGTGCGGCTCAAGGAGCAATGCTTTATCTGCTTTTTGAGAATATCCTGTATCGCATGGCGATTATTATGAAAAAAAACTTGCGGAGATATTTCCCGGTTTTTCTTTTGCCGAGTCTGCTCGCATTTTTATTTGCGTTTGCGATTCCGTTTATTATGGGGATTTATCTTTCTTTCACAAAATTCACAACTGTAACGAATGCCGAATGGACAGGCTTTGGGAATTATTTCAAGGTGTTTGCGGGAGACAGCAGTTTTTTGCATGCACTCGGATTTACCGCCGCATTCACAGTTGTTTCGGTTATCACGGTAAACGTGTTTGCTTTTTGCCTTGCGCTTCTGCTTACGAGGGCAATAAGGGGCACAAATCTTTTCCGATCGGTATTTTTTATGCCGAATCTGATAGGCGGCATCGTGCTTGGATATATATGGAATCTGCTGATTAACGGAGTTCTCGGATATTTTGGCGTTGATATTACATATAAATCGGAATACGGCTTCTGGGGACTTGTTATTCTTACAAACTGGCAACTGATAGGATATATGATGGTGATTTATATTGCCGGATTACAGAATATTCCGGGAGAGCTTACGGAGGCAGCGGCGATAGACGGGGCGTCCCCCACAAAAACGCTTTTCCGTATTAAGATACCGATGGTTATGCCGTCTGTAACTATATGTATGTTTTTAACGCTGACCAATTCGTTTAAAATGTTTGATCAGAATTTGGCGTTAACTGCCGGTGCGCCGGGGAATTCAACCGAAATGCTAGCATTGAATATATATAAAACTTTCTACGGCAGAGTCGGCTGGCAAGGTGTAGGCCAGGCGAAGGCGGTTATATTCTTCATTATCGTTGCGGTGCTGGCGTTTATTCAACTCAGGGTAACAAGGAGCAGGGAGGTTGAGCAGTAATGAAAAAACGAAGAAACAGCGGCAAAGTATTTACTTTTATTTTGCTCTTATTGCTTGCGGTGCTTTTTCTTGTTCCGATTATTATTGTCTTTATCAATTCCTTTAAATCACGGCTTTATATTTCAAGCGCTCCGTTTAAGCTTCCCGATTCGGAAACGTTTGTCGGATTGGAAAATTACATAAACGGGCTTACAACCAGTGATTTTTTAGCGTCTTTCGGCAGAAGCGTTTTTATAACCGTTGTTTCGGTTGTGCTTATCGTTTTGTGCACTTCCATGGCGGCGTGGTACATTACAAGGGTAAAATCGGGATTTACAAAAGTTATTTATTATATATTTGTATTCAGTATGATTGTTCCGTTTCAGATGGTTATGTACACAATGACTTATGTTGTTAACCGCGCTTCGTTTGATAATATTTTCGGAATTACGGTTGTTTATCTCGGATTTGGGGCAGGGCTTTCGATTTTTATGCTTAGCGGTTTTATAAAAAGCATTCCCCTTGAGATTGAGGAAGCGGCTATGATAGACGGATGCAGTCCGCTGCAAACGTTTTTCCTTGTTGTATTTCCGATTTTGAAGCCTACCGCCATAACTGTTGCAATTCTTAACGTTATGTGGATATGGAACGATTACCTTCTGCCGTACCTCGTGCTCGGTACGGATGATAAAACGATACCTGTGGCAATTCAGATTGCCATGCAGGGAGCATACGGTTCTACCGATTACGGCGGATTTATGGCAATGCTTGTGCTTGCAATCATACCCATCATTGTATTTTACATTGCTTCGCAGAAATATATCATCAAGGGGGTTGTTGCAGGCGCGGTTAAGGGATAGCAGGCATTTTATTAAGTTTTAATCATTGTTTTTGCCGGTAAGCAGATTGGATTGTTCAACACATTCTCTTATCGGATTTGAAGCTTAAAAACAGGAAAGGAAACAGAATGGCATCAATCACATTAAAAAATATTGTAAAAACATATGAAGACGGAAATACGGTTGTTCCGGATTTGAATCTTGAAATAAAAGATAAAGAGTTTATAATCCTCGTTGGTCCGTCAGGCTGCGGCAAATCCACAACCCTGCGTATGATTGCGGGGTTAGAGGAAATAAGCGGCGGAGAACTGTATATCGGGGAAAGACAGGTCAACGATGTTCCTGCAAAGGACAGGGATATTGCAATGGTCTTCCAGAGTTATGCGCTTTATCCGCATATGACGGTTTATAAAAACATGGCTTTTGCCTTGAAACTGCGGCATGAACCTAAGGCGGAAATTGATAAAAAGGTGCGTGAGGCGGCAAAGATACTCAATATTGAGCCTTATCTCAACAGAAAGCCGAGAGCCTTATCGGGCGGACAGCGTCAGCGCGTTGCGCTGGGACGCGCAATGGTCAGGGAACCTGCCGTTTTCTTGCTTGACGAACCGCTTTCAAATTTAGACGCAAAATTGAGAACGGAAATGCGATCGCAGATTGCACGGCTTCACAAAAGGCTTCAGACTACTTTTGTGTATGTAACGCACGACCAAACGGAAGCAATGACCATGGCGGATCGCATTGTTGTCATGAAAGACGGTGTCATCCATCAGGTGGATTCTCCCGAAATGCTGTATGCGCATCCGTGCAATATGTTTGTCGCCGGATTTATCGGTACGCCGCAAATGAACTTCATAAAATCGCGCATTATCAGAATCAATGGCGTGATGTGCGTATCCTTTGATAAATATAATATTCCTCTGCCGGAGAGAATGCAGAAAAATCCGAACCTTTCCGCGTATGAGGGGAAACATGTAATCTGTGGTATAAGGGCTGAAAATTTCAGAATAAACAAGGGGGCGCTGCCTGAAAACTGCGCAGTTAATCTCAAAGCAGAACTTGCCGAACTGATGGGCTCTGAAATTTTTATTTACAGCAATATAGGAGAAGAAAGAATCATTGTGAAGATTCCTTCGGGACATACGGTGAAAAGCGGCGATGTTATTTCGCTGTATTTTGATTCGCGCCACACACATTTTTTTGATCCCGAAACGGGAAATATCATCTGCGATTGATGATGCATGATTTAGATTAAAACATAAATTTTATTTTTTAAATAAAATTCCGCCGGTTTGTTTGCTTCTTTCCTCTGCGAAGACTGTTCAAATCAGCGGATTGTTTTTTGCGTCAGAGTAAATGGCGGCTTGACAGATACCCCATAAGGGTATATAATTTCAATATACCCATATAGGGTATATTCAACTTGTGCGCGAGGGAATATACAATCAGGGTAAAATATTAAAAGAATACCTTTATACGATCCATCTGTATTTACATAAAAGAAGGAGATAATATGAACAGTAATCAGAATACGCACGGTGAGTGCTGCCGTCGCAAAGCAACGCCGAGAAGCGAGTGGGCTGATAAACAGCTTCAGAACCGTCTGAACAGAATGATAGGTCAGCTTAACGGAATAAAAAAGATGATTGACGATAACAGATACTGCGGAGACATTCTCACGCAGATTGCCGCAGTTGAAAGTGCGCTTCAGTCCTTTGGATATGTGATTTTGCAGGATCATATGGAAACCTGTGTTGTTGAAAATATAAAAAACGGCAATACGGAAATTGTGGATGAGGCTGTGGATTTAATTAAAAAGTTAAAATAAGTTTAAAGCAAACAGGGTGAAGAAATGAAGAACGAAAAATTTCATGTTTCGGGTATGACCTGCGCTGCGTGTCAGGCGAACGTTACAAGGGCGGTTCAGAAGCTCGGCGGTGTTGATTCGGTCAACGTAAATCTGCTTTCGGGACGTATGGATGTAAAATATAATGAAACAGAAACGGACGAGGGAGCGATTATGTCCGCAGTGGAAGCCATAGGATACGGCGTTTCGCCTCTGAATACGTCCGGTAATGACAAAAGCACTTTCCGTTCTCAGTGGAATATGCGGCAAGAAAGAGCTGAAAATGAACAAAAAGCTATGAAGAAAAGACTTGTAACTTCGATTGTTTTGCTGATTCCTCTTATGTATATAGCGATGGCTTCGATGGCAGGGCTTCCGATTTTTCCGTTCTTTAAGGGAATGGAGAACTCCCTTATTTTCGCTTTTGCGCAGTTCCTTTTAACCGTGCCGATTGTCTTTATTAACCGCAAATTTTATATTTCCGGGTTTAAGGCGTTGGCAAAACGCGCACCGAATATGGATTCACTTGTGGCGATAGGTTCAGCTGCGGCGTTGATTTACGGTATAGCCGCAATATTCTGTATGGCATACGGTTTAGGGCATCATAACGAGGAACTTGTTCATAAATATATGCATTCGCTTTATTTTGAATCCGCAGCTATGATTTTAACGCTTGTTACCGTTGGTAAATATTTGGAAGCAAAATCAAAAGCAAAAACTTCGGACGCACTCGGCAGACTTGTGAATCTTGCCCCCAAAACAGCATCTGTTATAAGAAACGGAAATGAAATAACGATACCTGCCGAACAGGTGGTACGGGGGGATATCGTTGTGATACGTCCCGGAGATACGCTTCCGGTAGACGGCGTGATAACCGAGGGATTCGGATTTTTGGATCAGTCGGCAATTACAGGAGAGAGCATACCTGTTGCAAAGGGAGTTGGTGAAAACGTAATTTCAGCCACCGCCAATAAAAACGGAACGTTTAAATTCAAAGCGCTGAACGTAGGCGAAAATACAACGCTTTCAAAAATCATTCAGCTTGTGGACGAAGCGGGAAGCACAAAAGCCCCGATTGCCCGCGTTGCAGATAAGGTAAGCGGTATTTTCGTTCCGGCTGTTATCGTGATTGCGCTTATCACTATGATTATATGGTTGATTGCGGGAAAAGGCCCGGAGTTTGCAGTTACGAATGCAATATCCGTGCTGGTTATATCCTGCCCGTGTGCGCTTGGGCTTGCTACGCCTGTTGCAATTATGGTCGGAACAGGAAAGGCAGCCGAATTCGGTATTCTTGTCAAAAATGCGGAAAGTCTGGAAAATCTGCATTCGGTGGATATAATCGTTTTGGATAAAACAGGCACAATAACCTCCGGTCATCCGGCGGTAACGGATATTATTCCTTTGAATCCGAATGTTTCTGCGGATGAATTTCTTTCAGAAGCCGCTGCTGTTGAAATCGGAAGCGGGCATCCTCTTGCGCAGGCGGTAACGGAGCGCGCCCAAAGCGAAAATTTGATGCTTCCCAAGGTGGATAATTTTTCTTCCGTATCCGGCAGAGGAGTAACTGCGCAGATAGGTGAAAATCAGTTTGCGGGCGGAAATGCTGCATTTATGCGAGAAAACGGATATGAATCCGATGAAAATACGGAACTTCATATCCGCAGATTGGCCAATGAGGGAAAAACGCCGCTTTTGTTTTATAAAAACGGCGCGCCCGAGGGAATTATTGCCGTTGCCGATACGGTGCGAGAATCAAGCCGTGCAGCAGTTCAGGAATTCAAAAAGCTCGGTATAGATGTAGTTATGCTTACCGGCGATAATAAAGTTACGGCGGAAGCTATCAGAACGGAACTTGGAATTGAAAAAGTTATCGCCGATGTTATGCCTGCCGATAAGGAGCAGTGTATACGGGAGCTTCAGCAGAACGGACATACGGTTGCAATGGTCGGCGACGGTATAAACGATGCTCCTGCTTTGTCACGGGCGGATATAGGAATAGCTATCGGCGCGGGAACAGATATTGCAATAGATTCCGCAGACGTTATCCTGATGAAAAATTCACTTTACGATGTTGTAACCGCTGTCAATTTAAGTCAATCGGTTATTCGCAATATTCATATGAATTTATTCTGGGCATTTTTCTATAATTGCTTGGGCATACCTGTTGCGGCAGGAGTATTTTATTCGCTGTGGGGATTGCTGTTAAGTCCGATGCTGGGTGCGGCGGCGATGAGCTTGAGCTCGGTATGCGTTGTTCTGAATGCCTTGCGGTTAAGGTTTTTTAAAGCAAAAAAGAAGTATGAAATCAAGGAAAGCGTTTCGGATAATCCGGAACGGAAAGGAGAAAATACAATGAAAAAAATAATTTATGTGGACGGAATGATGTGTGCGCATTGCCAGGCTCACGTTCAGAACGCTTTATCTGCGGTGGACGGAGTAAGCGAGGTTACGGTTGATCTTGAAAATAAACTTGCGTCCGTAACGCTTTTGAAAGACGTTTCAGATAAGGAACTGGCAGACGCAGTTTCACAGGCGGGATATACACCTGTTGAATGCAAAACGGTTTAGGCATATTGCGTTCAACTATCTTATGCCTAAAACGGCGATTTTCATAAATATTTTGTTTAGAATCTTCGCGTAATATTATACCAGTTGTTGTATTTCCTGTTTTTTGTTGTTTTGTTTTCTTGGTTTGTCTATCAAATACAATTTTGCATTTGTTCCCCAAAGAGCATAACCGAAAGCGTCTTTTACGGATGCGGCTATAGCGTGTATTTTAGGAGAAAAAGGCTTATATGCGGAAGAATATGCAACAAAATCGGATTGAAATTCAATATTCTGCAGAAACTGAAAGCAAAAACAGCCGCCGGGGCATATTCGGTAAAGTTTTCATGGAGCAAGATAAACGGGAGCAACGGGGTTGCAGAATCTATCAGTATAATACTCAAACCAAAAAATATACGGGAATTGCAAATACATCTGTTTTTCATCTGATTAAAAATAAAAAAGCCGAATATACCCTATTCGCCGATGTCCCCGCCTCTTAGGCGGCAGGGTTCATTTTAGAATTTCAGCGTGAGTGATAATCTCCCCACTGAAACCCTGAGACGCGAACGCTCCCTGTGCAGGTTGCAATCGTTCGCAAGCCCCGTTTCAAGCGAGCTGATGGAGCACTGCTCCGATTTAAATTTACCGCTTCTTGTCAGAGTGCGCAACAGTTCGGGATTGAGCGGTTACAGCTTTAAAAATGTTATAAGTGTAAAAACAAAAAATAAATTGAGGTTATGTATCAAAATTCAAATCATTAAAATAAAGGCCTCCGGCTGAACCGGAGGTCTTTATCGTTGGTTTGAACCTTATTTTTATACGTTTATTTCAACAGAAACATCGTCGCAGTCCATATCGGTGAGCAGGGGCTTTACGATTTCGTCTATAAAACAGTTAACCTGACTGACGCATCGTCCGATATATTTTTTAGGCTCAAGTTCTTTTTCAATTTCCTCTTTTGTAAGCGGGAAAGCAGGGTCTGCGGCTATTCGGTCAATCAAATCGTTTTTCCCACCCTCAAGCTTAACTTTGCTTGCTGCAGCGTGTGAGTGAACGCGGAGCTTTTCGTGCAGTTCCTGTCTGTTTCCGCCGCGTTTAACGCTTTCCATCATGATATTTTCAGTTGCCATAAACGGGAGCTTTTCCATAACGCGTCTGTTGATAACTTTAGGATATACGACAAGCCCGTCAGTTATATTGATATAAATATTGAGAATTGCGTCAACAGCAAGGAATGCTTCCGAAACGGAAATCCTCTTGTTTGCGGAGTCATCGAGGGTTCTTTCAAACCACTGTGTGCCTGCGGTAATTGCCGGATTTATCGTGTCTGCAATTACATATCTTGCAAGCGCGCAGATCCTTTCGCTGCGCATCGGATTCCTTTTATAGGGCATTGCGGACGAACCAATCTGATTTTTTTCAAAAGGTTCTTCTATTTCTTCAAAATTCTGAAGGATGCGCAAATCGTTGGCAAATTTGTAAGCGCTCTGCGCAAAACCCGAAAGCACAGATAAAATATAACTGTCCGTCTTGCGCGAATATGTCTGACCGGAGACGGGAACAACGCCGTTGAATCCCATATCTCTTGCTATCATATTTTCAACGCAGAGCACTTTTTCTTCGTCTCCGCCGAAAAGCTCCATAAAACTTGCCTGCGTGCCGGTGGTTCCTTTTGAGCCGAGAAGTTTAAGCTTGTCTAGCTGATACTGCATATTTTCAATATCCATAATCAGTTCGTTCATCCAAAGCGTTGCGCGTTTTCCGACTGTTGTGAGCTGTGCACATTGCAGATGTGTGTAGGCAAGGCACGGCATATCTTTGTATCGATCTGCAAATTTCATAAGGTTTTTAAGCACCTGCGCGGATTTTTTAAGTACAATCTTTCCGGCTTCACGCATTATAATTATATCGGTGTTGTCGCCCACATAGCAAGAAGTTGCTCCCAGGTGAATAATCGGCTCTGCGGCGGGGCACTGCTTGCCATAAGCGTAAACGTGGCTCATAACATCGTGCCTGCATTCTTTTTCTCTTGCCTGGGCTACATCATAATTTATATCGTCTTTGTGTTCTTCAAGCTGCTGAATTTGCTCGTCCGTTATGTGCAGACCGTTTGCTTTTTCGGCTTTTGCAAGCGCAATCCAGAGCCTTCTCCAGGTTCTGAATTTAAAATTTTGTGAGAAAACATACTGCATTTCATCGCTTGCGTATCTTGTTGAAAAAGGTGAAACATATTTATCATATTTGTTTGCCATTATTCAGCCTCCTTTTAATTTCTGTTTATATCATACCACACAAAGCCTTTATTTAAAATATTTGATAAGCCCAAATAAAAGTAATTTTTCAATCGTATTATAGTTAAATTTTACAAAAGTTTGTTATTGGCTTAAATATTCGGTTGTGCAAACAGAATCCTTTCAGCTTACAATATTGTAATATAAAAAATCGATGTTGTATGGTAAAATGGAAAAGAGGTGAATCGTATGAAAATATTTGTGCTTGAAGACGACAACGCCATAGGAATAGGTTTAACGTATTCTCTGAATAAAGAGGGCTATGAAGTGACGCTTGCAAAAACCGTGCAAGAAGCAAAAAAACTCATTTCGGAAGCGGAATTTGAGCTTTATATACTTGATTTGACCCTGCCGGACGGAAGCGGATACGATATATGTAAACGCGTTAATGCAATGGGCGATTACCCAATCATATTTTTAACTGCATATGATGATGAAGTTAACGTGGTTATGGGTCTGGAGCTCGGCGCAGATGATTATATATCCAAGCCTTTCAGAATAAAAGAACTTACTGCGCGTATCAAAAGCGTTTTGAGAAGATATAACAAAAACGGCGCGGAAAGCGAAATCCGCGTTCAGGATTTGACGGTTCTGACCAGTAAAATGAAAGGGATTAAAAACGGCAGAGAAATCATACTTACCGCTATGGAATACCGCCTGCTGATGATACTTATCAATAACAGGGGAACGGTACTCTCAAGGAGTGCCCTGATTGAAAATCTTTGGGATATAGATGGCGATTTTGTGAATGATAATACGCTGACTGTTTACATTAAACGGCTTCGGGATAAAATCGAAACAGAACCGAATAAACCGAAAATTATAAAAACAATAAAAGGACTGGGGCATGTGATTGAAAATGAATGACAGCAGAGTAAAAAGAAAACTGATTTTATCCGTGTGCGTCAGCGCGGCGGCTTCAGCGGCCTGTGCGTTTATAAGCTTGCCTTGTGCCGCAATATGCTTTTGCCTGGCTGCTTTTTTAAATACACTTTTTATTGTTGAAACGAAAAAACGGTACAAAGAGCTTTCTCAGGTAAATAATTATCTTTTCCGCGTATGCGCCGGAGAATACAGCCTGGATATCCCAGATAACAGAGAGGGCGAGCTTTCCATCTTAAAAAACAATTTATATAAAGTTATCCTTCTTCTGCGTTCTTCAAACGATAAATTGAAACAGGACAAGCTGTTTCTTGCCGATTCGCTTGCAGATATATCGCATCAGCTTAAAACGCCCCTGAGTTCGGTTATCATTATGGCAGATCTGCTTAAAGATGAAACGGACGAGGCGCACAGGAATGAACTGATTGATATTATTGAGAGCCAGGCCGAAAAAATGAACTGGCTTATAAAAACACTTCTGAAACTTGCAAAATTTGATGCCGGAACAATCAGCTTCAATCTGAAAGAGATTTACGCCGCCGAAGTGATAAAAAAAGCGACGGAACCGTTCCTTTCCGTTATGCATGAAAAAGGGTTAGAGATTATTATTGCGATAGACAATGCATTTCGCTTTACGGGTGATTTTAACTGGAGCGTTGAAGCATTCGGCAATATCATCAAAAACTGCGTGGAACATACACCGAAGGGCGGACGTATAGAGATAAGCACCCGTGCAACCAATATTTATCATGAGATTTCCGTTAAAGACAGCGGAATCGGGATTTCACCCGAAGATCTTCCGCATATATTCGAGCGCTTTTATACAGGCAAAGATTCTTCTTCGGAAAGCATCGGCATAGGGCTTGCACTTTCCAAAACCGTTTTTGCAAGGGAAAAGGCGGATATATCGGTATCGAGCGGAAGCGGAGGCACACGGTTTGACGTAAGATTTTATAAAGTTATTATTTAATAAATCGGTCTGCTTGGCAAGTGCATGACAAAACTGTTATTTTAAATTCACCGTAATGTAAGGTGAACAGCGTAACATGATGTCCGAAAGGAGTTAAGGGAAAATGGATATTTTGAAAGTTGAAAACTTAACAAAAACTTACGGAAAGGGAGCACTCGCCGTAAAGGCGCTTGATTATGTTTCCTTTTCTGTTGAAAAAGGACAGTTTGTTGCGATTGTAGGTCCGTCAGGCTCGGGTAAATCGACGCTTCTTCATATTTTGGGCGGCGTAGATAAAGCAACATCCGGAAATGTAGTGATCGATAAAACGGATATTTCTTCTCTTGATGAAACTGCGCTTGCGATTTTCCGCAGGAGGCAGATTGGGCTGATTTATCAGTTTTATAATCTGATACCGATTCTTACGGTATATGAAAACATAACACTTCCTCTGCTTCTGGACGGCAGGAAGCCCAATGAAAACAGTATTGAACATATTGTGAACGCGTTGGGCCTTTCACAGCGTCTTGCTTATCTTCCGAATCAGCTTTCGGGAGGTCAGCAGCAGAGAGTGTCAATCGGCAGGGCGCTTATCAATAATCCCTCTCTTTTGCTTGCGGATGAGCCGACGGGAAATTTGGATAGTGAAAACAGCCGTGAAATTATAAAACTTCTCAGGCAGTTTAATGAAGAATACAATCAAACAGTTATTATGATTACGCATGATGAAAAAATTGCCCTTTCAGCGGACAGAGTTATTGCAATAGAAGACGGAAGCATTGTTCGGGATGAGGTGATGAGGAAGTGAATATTATAAATCGACTCACGTTCCGGCACATTAAAGAGAATAAAAAAAGAACGATAGTTACCATTATAGGAATCATCATATCGACGGCGATGGTAACCGCTGTATGCGTAAGCGTTATGTCATTGTGCCGGTATTTTAGCGAATGCGACGCTTATAAAAAAGGTGATTATTATGCAGATACCTTTGCATCGGAGGAAAGCATAAAAAAGCTTGCCGAAGATAAAAGGCTTACGGATGTTTCGGCTGTCTGCGATATATGCAGTTTCAGCGCTTCAGAAAAAGACGGAGAATTTTCTGCAGTCGGCACAATGGGTGGGGCTAATGCAGATTATTTTAAAAACTTTATAACATCGGGTTTCACCGGCAGGTATCCTAACAATGAAAGTGAAATCATTGTGGATAAAACCTTCCTTGAGGATAATAACCTGAATTGGAAATTGTTTGACAAGGTAACGCTTGATATGGGAAGCCGCTATTATAAGAATGCAGAAGGTTCGGTAGGGGAGCTTTTCGGAAGCCGTCAGATCGGCGAATATTTTGTGAAAAAAAGCGAAAAGGAATTTACCGTTGTCGGTATAACCGAAGATAATCAGCCAACTTTAAACAGAAACAATCCCATTCTATGCGGTACCAATAAGTTTACTGAAGGTGCGGAAGTTTTCGTTAAAACGGAAGAAAAAACGTCTGAAGCGGCAGTTAATATTTCAAAAGCTTTTAAGGACGCGGGAATTCAGGAATACAATATGAATTTTCTGCAGTTCAGAACAAGTTTTGTTGTTCTTGCAGGGGACAGCACGATGCAGATTCTGTTTACAATAGCGTTGTTTATGCTTGCGATTGTTTTTATCGTTTCCGTGGTTTTGATATTCAATGCGTTTGCCATGTCGCTCCGGGAGCGCCAGCGGTATCTCGGCATGCTGGCAAGTGTAGGCTGTACGGGAAAGCAGAAAAGGATGTCTGTTTATTCGGAAAGTTTTATTTTAGGAGCTGTGGGCATTCCCTTGGGCATTGCCGCCGGTATAGGAGGTATGGCTGTAACATTCAGGCTTATCAGACCTTTGATTTTAAAATCCGGGCTTTCGGTAACGGATGATATATATATAAAAACATATGTTGACTGGAGAATTATTCTGCTTGTTGTCGTTCTCAGTACATTTACAATCTTTATTTCATCTGTTATTCCTGCAGTGCGCGCTTCCAAAATCACGCCGATTGATGCGCTCAGGCAGACAAACGTTGTTAAGGTTAAAGCGAAGAAACTGAAAGCCTCAAAAATTGTCAGAAAAATATTCGGTTACGAAGGTGAACTGGCAAGTAAAAATCAGAAGAGAAACGGTAAAAAATCTGCACTTATAACGTTTTCTCTGATTGTGTCGGTTGCGGCTTTTATCTCGGTTAGCTATTTTTGTTCGATGTTTATGCAGGAAATAGACAGAGAAGCGAATATGTGCAATGTCATGGTAAGTGCCGCATCAGAGGATCTGGATAAAATCAGGGATGCGGCTTCGGAAGTGGATAAAGCAGATTCGGTATTCCTGGTCGGAGGAGCTTCTCTTTCCTCTGTGAATCTTGACAAGAGTTATTATACCGACAAGGGATATGACGAATACGCAGACTCGGATTACTTGAATCTTATCTTTGTTTTTGATGATGACTTTGATAAAATTTGTGAAGATAACGGCATAAATCCGAAAAGCTTTTACGACAATAAAAATAAAGTTCTGCTTCTTCGTACTGCAGACCACAAGCAAAACGGCACAGATATTTTCAGCGACGTTGCTCTCGGCAAAACATTCAGCGCAGATATCTCGGATTATAATTTGTCAACCATTTCGTTTACGGTAGGCGGACTAATTGACTACAATAAGGACAATGCGTACTGCTTTGTAACTTCCGAAGGTGTACGGACTGCATTTATGCCATTAAGCAGTGCAAAAAAAAATATCGAGAAATTTAATACAACAAACGTGTCTGTGGGAATCATAACAGAGGAGCATGAGCAAGTATATGACGAGCTGACAAAATCTCTGGGAAGCGAAGAGTTTAAAGATTCTCCTCCCGTTGTTCAGGATATTGATGCAAGTGTGGAAATGATGTATGCAACCATCAATTTGATGCGCGTTTTCATTTACGGCTTTATTGTTTTGATTGCGCTGATTACAACTGCGAATATATTCAATACGATTTCAACCAGCATAAATTCACGCAGAAAAGAGTTTGCAATGCTGAAATCAGTCGGTGTAACGCCGAAAGGCTTTAAAAGAATGATTATATTTGAAAGTATGTTTTACGGCATAAAATCTCTGCTTATCGGCTTGCCTGCCGGTTTTGTGCTTAGCTACGCGCTATATTGGGCACTGTTAAGCGGTTCTCAAAATTCGGCGGAAGAAATCGCTTTTGCACCGAATCCGTTTGTATATCTCGGCGCCGCGCTTGCGGTATTCCTGATTATAGGATTGTCTATGCTTTATTCCGTTGCAAAGATAAAAAACGATGCCATTATCGAAACGTTGAAACTGGATATAAATTAAAAGGTTCAATCAAAAAATCCCAATCGTCAAAAAATCCCGTCCGGTTAGATATTCCGGGCGGGATTTTACAGCTGTCAGGGATGGTTTAACCATAAAGATAATATTGCATGAATCAGAATATTTACCAGATAATACCTGCTTTTGCAAGCGGTTTTAAAAAGGCTTCCCTGATTCTGAAACCGAGCGATCTATCACCGTTCGGAGCAGGCAAGGGTATATAATGAACGCCCGCTTTTTCCATAATCAGTGTGCTGCGCCAAATATGAAATTCGCTGGTTACATATATAACTTTTGCTTCTTCTCCGAGTAGCTTTTTTGTGTACTGAAAATTTTGAAGTGTGGTTTTGGCCTGAATTTCAAGAATAATGCGCCGTTCCTCAATGCCGAGCTTCAAAAGTGCGTTTTTCATAATTTCAGCTTCACTGAGCGTCTGCGCTTTTCCTTTAATTCCGCCGGAACATACGGCTTTCATATTCGGGTGGGATTTTAAGTAATTCGCCGCAGTTTTGATTCTTTCTTCAAGCAGAGGGCTGGGGTTATCACCGTTAATCGGACCTCCGAGAATTAAGATATAATCGGCTTCCGTCATAAATTATTCTCCTTTGATGATTCCGTAAAAATTAGACTCCCACGCTGGTATATATTGGTGATGGCAGAAATAGAATCTGTAATCATTGCAGATTTCATGAATTTTCAGCGGAATTGCAAACATATCCTCGTTTCTGTGATAGGCACAGATATAGAGCTTGGGACGGTATTTTTTTATGGTCTGCGTAGCACCCTCTATTGCTTTTAGTTCACTGCCTTCTATGTCCATTTTTATTAGTGAAACGGGTTCTTTTAGAGTGTGGTCAACAGTGTCCATAGCTACCTTCGTTCCACCTGGAGAAACCGAGGAGTTCCTGCCGTTCTTTTTGTCAAAGCACAGGCTTTCCGTTTTGTTCCATGCTCCGGTATTGAACACCGTTACATCGCGCATATCCTTTGTGTTTCTGCACAGTTTTTTAAAATTTTTATTATCGGGTTCAAACGCAAATATTTTTTGATATGCCGGGTCGGCAAGTGCAAATTCTTTTACGGTATCTCCGTCATATGCGCCCAAATCAACAATGGTTTCACCGCTTGGTTTCAGGTATTCGGAATATGCGGTTTCTTTAGGTGTAAAGGGAATCAGATAATCCAGTTTTCCGCTTATCTTGAAATTAAGAATATTTATATAATTCTGTTTTGACTGTTCGTCTGCAAGCAGATGATAGGCTTTATCAAATTCTTTTTCGTGCAGACGGACAAATTCTTTTGTGAATAAACCTGTTCCGGATACAGGTACGTCAGGGGCCAATACGGTATGCCTGCGTGCGATGGAAAAAATATTGTCAATCACTTCATGCCTGTTGGAGGCGAAACTCAAAAGCACGGTAAAATCTTCGTAAAGTGTTTCGATTTCACTTAATTTTTTTACACGCATTCCGTGAAAGCAGTGTCCTCTGACAAAATCGTCACTTGCAAAAATATCCGATATAGCAATTCTTTTTTCGGCGCATATTTCAATAATTTTATCCGCGCCGTTCCCCATGCCGTAAAGAACGATTGGTTTGGTTTCGGCTTTCAGGGTGTGCCATATATCATTTTCTTTTATCTGTTCGAACAATCTTTAATCCTTTTTATCCGTGCTTTTCTTTGTGGTTGTATCATTTGTTGATATTTTTGTTTCTGCCGGGATTTTACCGTTTTTCAAATCCTCTGCCTGTGAATAATCTTTAAGCTGAAATACAGTTCTGTATATACCGTCTTCTTCGTCTTCCTTCGAAAGAAAGCGTGTGAGCAGAGAACCTTTTTTTGAATCTGAAAATGACAGCAATTCAATATCCGACGCGGTTTTAAGTTCCCAGTTTTTTAAACTTTTGTCGATATGATTTCGCAGTGCTTTATACGAAGAATAATGAATGCTTTCTGATGCGTATGTTATTCCGTATTTTTCGTTCCTTTCCATAAAGAAATCGTCTATGTCTGCAATTGTTTGCGCATATGCGCCTGCCAAGCTGCCAAAGAGAGCTTCGTATGTTCCGTCTTCACAGAGCTGTGCATAAAGAAAGTTCTCTTTCTCCCATGTATATGAAAAATATTCGCAGACCGTATTGAATTGTTCGTTTTTATATTCGCTCAACCGGCATTTGGTAAAATCTCCGCCCTTGAATTCAAAATAAATTCCGGAGGACAGATCGTTTTTATTTGGCATGATTTTTACTGAAAACGTAAAATCACCTTGCAGTGCGTCCGGCGTATATACCCCATCGGCGGTATAGCTCATGATATAGTTGTCAGGTGCGGTTTCCTTAACTTTTCCGCTTTCAAACTCATATATATCGGCGAAAAACGAGATGCTGTATGCAGTTTGATTGAGGCTTGAGGTGTAAGCGTCTGTCAGCATATGTATGCACAGCATTTCGTTTCTGCCGTCTCCGTCCGCATCAAGAATCTGCGCAGACAGCAGACCGTTGAACTTATCCGCTCCGAGCTTTCCGTTTTCATTATAGGCAACGATTCGTTCCGTGGGTATTGAACCGTATTTTTTTAACAAAACATTATTGTAATAATCGGTAAATGCTTCGTTTATTTGGTTTGGATTATACGTTTTTGCCGTCGTTTCGGCTTGCGTTGTATACGAACTTGAAGTTTCGGGAAAAAACACTTTGTGAAGCGGACTATCCGCACGCCTTGCAATAAAGTAAACCGATACCGCCATGATAACGAGCATCAGAATCAAAATCGATGCTACGACGATGCCTTTCGTATTTGTTTCAAGCTGTGGTTTTTCCGCTTCGGGGCTTTCGTCCAGCAGAGCAGTGTTTAAATCATCATGAAAAAGTTTTTTCGTTTTCTGCGTAAAAAATCTTATTTTGCTTTTTTTCGATTCGGATTCGGGATTCGCGCCTGTGAGCGCAGTTTCCAAGCCGTCATCATTCCCGATTTCGATTTCTTTTTCCTCGTATGTTAAATTGTAAAATTCATGCAGTATATCTTCAGCGGAATCTTTGATCTCTCCTTTTGCTTCATCTGCAGAATAAGAAAGCAAGGAAATCAGTTTTTCACCAAATTTTTTCAGGCTTTCCGGAATCGGCTGATTTTCCAAGTCTTCATGGGTTATGTCGCTTTTTTCTATTTTTTCAATATGAATCAACTCGGTGCCGGAATCTGTATGGATTTCGTCAAATAGTTTGCTGTTTAATTTATCAAAAAACTCGTCAAAATCGGAAGCAGATGAAAACGCATAAATAAACAGTGCTTCTGAAATTTCCGCGGATTTTTTCTCATCTTCAAATATAAAGAAAACCGAGTCATAAATGCGGCGGATAACAGAAGCATAAATTTTTTTTAGTGCTTCTTCACTGCCTTCTTTTGCTTTAAAAAAGAACTCGTTCATCGTTTTTTACGCTTCATTATACCAATCATAAACAGCCCTAAGGTTATCTTCGCTGAAATAATCGGCTCCGGTTTTTAAATCCGCATACATCTGCGCTTCACTCTTGCTGAGTTCATCGCCCGCTGCAGTTCTTTTTTCAAATTCGTCTGCAATCATATCAATAAGAATTTTGGAAAGTCCTATCACTTTTTCACCGTCATACCCTCCGTGAAGGGGAAAAACGGCTTTGCAGGTTATTTTATTCATATCAATCAGTTTCTGCCTTCGTTCCGCGTTCGGTTCAGTCAAACCTACCGGGCATACGCAGATGATGTTGTAGCGTTTGTTTGCCTTTTTATAGCCCTGAATAACGCCTGCCTGAACCCAGCCGAAATAAATAACATCTTCATGCTTTTTAACTTTAATTTTTGCCATATATGTATTCCAGCATTCCAGCCCGAAATGCTCGGCAAAAAGTTTGGCATATTTTTCCGTAAACCCTGTGTTGGTTTCATAAACAACTTTCATACTTGCGCTCCTTTTTTAAAATGCCCCATAGTTACGGCGTTTTGCCGGAACAACGGGGCAGTAGATGAAATAGATTGAACCGTATCTGTTTTTTGTTCAGGCAACGGTATATCCGCTTTTTCCTCTCAAAGCTTCCGCTTCTTCCGGAGGAAGCTTATCACCGGTTTTTTCAACGATAAATGCTACAAGGGAAATGATTCCGATGCCAAGGCATACCGAACCCAGCGCATACATGGCGATACACAGAGCGGAGTTTGCACCGAGACCGATAATGCTTCCGGCTGTCAGCCCTGCCACTCCCAAAACAAGCAGTATGATTGCTGCAGTGAGGAATTTTGCGGCGAGTTTATTGTTAACAACTTTGATATTTCTGCTTTCAGCTTCTTCCTGCGCCTTTTTCTCTGCTTCTTTTTCTTCTGCGCTTTTTTTCGGTTCGCGCAGGATAACGAATTTATCCATAAGGAATACAAATACAAATGTGATACAACAGATTACCGACTTGCTGATAAGCGTAACGAGCGTATTTTTAAGACTTTCATTTTGCATTCCGTTTAAAAGAGAGCTTATCCAGCCCTGAAATTCGGGACCTACATATGTGCTTACGCATATGATAAACACAATCATAACAAGCGTTGCCACAACGCTGAAAGTAGGATTGGTAGCGCTCTTAAATGTCTTTTTCCTGTTAATAACGAAGCTTATCATATTCCCGACTGTTGTGGAAACAAGATATGCGATCATGGCATTAACGCCGCTGTTTACATCCGAGCCGTCATACTTAAAGAACAGAAAATTAAATTCAAGGCCTGAAAGCGGAACCAATATAATGTTGCAAAGCAGGAACATAACCACAAATTCGGTAAGCCCCGAACAACAGCTTGCAAGCGTAAATTTGATAACCTGCCAGAGCTGTGCGTTTTTTTCGGTCCACTTTTGAAAGGCGCTTTTTTGATTAACAGTTGTTTGTTCGCTCATTTCCGTTTCTCCCGTCTTCGGCAGTTTTCTGCGCACGCTGAAAATTACCGTGTAATTTTAATTGATGATAATATAATTATATCTGAACCTATAGACTTTTGCAACAAAAATTTATACTATTATTTTCGTAAATAAAAATAAACACTTGAAACCGGACGCAGTTTCATGTATTATATTATGAGTGAGATTACAGAAAGCAGGGTGTTTTTATGGAGAAAAAAGTTTTAGTTGAAACTTCCGCCCGCCATGTGCATTTATCGCAGGCGGATTTGGATACATTGTTCGGCAAGGGATATCAGTTAACAAATAAAAAAGATTTGTCTCAACCCGGGCAGTTTGCCTGTGTTGAAAGAGTTACGATTGTAGGTAGCAAAAGAGAACTCGCAGGCGTTTCCATTCTCGGTCCTGTACGGAAAGATACGCAGGTTGAGCTTTCACTTACGGACGCTCGTTCAATAGGAGTAAAAGCGCCTATCCGCGAGAGCGGCGATATAGCAGGCTCAGGTTCTTGCAAAATTATCGGGCCAAAGGGCGAGATTGAAATATCAGAGGGCGTAATCGCGGCGAAAAGGCATATTCACGCAACACCTGCGGACGCTGAAAAGTACGGTCTTAAAGATAAGCAGATTGTTTCTGTTGAAATCGGCGAGGGTGACAGAAAAATTACATTCGGCGATGTTATAGTTCGTGTAAGTGATTCTTATGCATGGGCTATGCATATTGATACGGATGAATCCAATGCGGGATGTGTAGTTCCCGGCACAATGGGTACAATATTAGCATAAACCGTTTGTTTTTGCCCTCACACATTTTATCACGTAGCATACAGGTCCTGCACGGCAGCACGCTTTGAACCATGTCAGGCGGGGAACCGAGCAGCATTAAGAAGACTGTGCTGTGCGATGCAGCAAAGCCTGTATGCTATGTGATTGAGTGTATGAGGGCAATCTCTGTTTGTGCAGATTTGTTTTATTTATGAATTACCATGCGCCGGCATACCCTGCAGAATAAGATTTTGTTGAAAGGATGAAGTCGTTTTGTATACAGCGCTGTACAGAAAATGGCGGCCTAAAACGTTTGACGACGTTGCGGGACAGCCGCATATAACCGAAACCCTAAAAAACGAACTTGTCAGCGGGAGGCTTTCCCATGCCTATCTTTTTATCGGCTCAAGGGGAACGGGGAAAACAAGCTGTGCAAAAATATTTGCAAAAGCGGTCAACTGTCCGCATGCACAGGGAGGGAATCCCTGCAACACCTGTGAAATATGCCACGGGATAGACAATGGCTCTTTACTTGATGTTGTGGAGATTGACGCCGCTTCAAATAACGGCGTTGACAATATCAGGGAATTGCGCGAAGAAGCTTATTTTATGCCTGCGGAAACAAAATACCGTGTTTATATTATTGATGAAGTTCATATGCTTTCGTCAGGTGCGTTCAACGCTTTGCTGAAAACGCTTGAAGAACCGCCCGAACATGTAAAGTTTATTTTGGCAACAACAGAAGTTCAAAAGCTCCCGGCAACAATCCTTTCGAGATGCCAGCGGTTTGATTTTAAGCGTATTTCGTCCGAAGATATGGCTGAACGGATTTTGTATATAGCGAAGCATGAGGATTTTTCCGTTACGGAAGATGCAGCTCTGTTTATAGCAAGGCTTGCAGACGGATCGATGAGAGATGCACTTTCCATTCTGGATCAGTGCGCGGCACTCAGCGGGGAAATTACTGCGGAAGTCGTAAGAGAGGCGTCCGGAACGGCAGATAAAACCTATTTATATGAAACTGCAAAAGCTGTTTACAATAAAGATTCTGCAAAGCTGCTTGAGATTATTGCCGATCTTCATGAAAAGTCTTGTGATATGGAACGTTTTTGTGCGGAGACGATTCATTTTTTCAGAAATATTATGGTAGCACAGGCGGTTAAAAATTTTAAAAACCTTATGGTTTGTTCCGATGAGGAAATCAGACAGATTTCCGAAATGGCGGAAAGTTTTACGCGCCCGGAAGTGCTTTCGGTTATAAGCGGACTTCAGCAGGCCTATAACGATATTAAAGCGGGAGCAAACAGAAGAACTGCCGTTGAGATGGCATTTATAAAACTTGCCAGCCCTGAAATGGACAGTGAAAAAGAGTCGCTTTTAAAAAGGATAGCGGCGCTTGAAAAGATCGTTAAAAACGGTATTTTTGTTCAGCAGAAACAGTATTCCGAGCCGGAAAACCGCGTTTCCGTACAGCAGAAGCATACCGCATCCGAATCGGAGGAAATATCGGATGATGTGCAGCCGGAGGCAGAAAACAAAACGGAGAGCGCGGCAAAAGACACAGAAGTTTCACCGGATTCACCCGCAGACGTCGGAATCAGCCGTATAGAACGGTGGCCTGAGGTGGTTCAGGATATGTTTCGAACAAATCCTGCTGTTGCGGCTGTATGCGCAGGGTCTTCTGCTGAAAAATCGGGGAATATACTGATTATAGATTCTCCGAATAAGGCGCTTAAAGATTTCCTTCAGATAACGGAATATGCAGACGCTGTTATAAAAACTGCTTCTGAAATTCTCGCTGAAAATTTTATAAAGGTTGTCTGCAAGGGCGATGATGTAAATTTTGTTGAAAGAATAAACGATAAGAGTGATCCCGTTTCCGATCTTATGAATAAAGCGCTGGAAAGCGGAATCAAGATTAATTTTAAGTAGAGGTGGAAAAATGAAAGTCAGGATTCCGAATCAGGGAAAACCCAATATGAACAATATGCTCCAGCAGGCGCAGAAGATGCAGGAGGAACTTGCTAATGTTCAGCAGGCATGCGAAACGAGTGAATACAGTGCTTCCGCAGGCGGCGGAATGGTTGAAGCAACCGTTACCGGAAAGCATCAGATTGTGAATCTTCAGATTAAAGAGGAAGTTGTTGACCCTGAGGATATTGAAATGCTTTCCGATTTAATAACGGGCGCGATAAATGAAGCGATGCGCAAAGCCGATGAAGATTTGGACACAAAGATGGGCACGGTCAACAACCCCATTGCAGGGCTTAATATTCCCGGATTGGGTTTATAATTATGAGCTATAATGTTGCAGTTCTTCAGGAACTTGTTGAGCAGTTCGAGCGTTTGCCGTCTATCGGGCATAAAACGGCGCAGAGGCTTGCTTTTCATGTTCTGAAGATGAATGATGAACAGGTTAATAAATTTGCGGATGCACTCATCAATGCGCATAAAAATATTCATCAGTGCGCACAGTGCTGTAATCTTACGGAGCGTGAACTTTGCCCGATTTGCGAAAGCACATCGAGAGACCGAAGCACAATTTGCGTTGTTGAAGATCCGCGAGATGTGGCGGCATTTGAAAAAACCGGCGAATATAAGGGGATGTATCATGTTCTACACGGCGTAATCTGTCCGATGGACGGAATCGGCGCGGAGGACATTAAAATTAAGGAACTGCTTGAAAGGCTTAAAACGGATAAGGAAGCGAAAGAAATCATAATGGCTACGAATCCGACGGTTGAGGGAGAAGCTACCGCAATGTATATTTCAAAGCTTCTGAAGCCGCTCGGATATAAAGTAACGCGTTTGGCTTACGGTATACCTGTGGGCGCGGATCTTGAATATGCCGATGAAGTTACGCTTTCGCGTGCGCTTGCAGGCAGGAGCAGCATTTAAGGAAAGAGAAATGTGCCATACGCCGGAATGAAGCGATTTGATATAAAGAACGGAGCGTGATATGTATGGATACAAAAGGGCATATAGCCACAAATAAAAAGGCTTATCACGATTATTTCGTTTTGGAAACATATGAGGCGGGGATTGAGCTGAAAGGAACGGAGATTAAATCTCTGCGGCAGGGGAAATGCAATCTTAAAGACAGCTGGTGCAATATAGTCAACGGAGAAATTTTCGCGAACGGCATTCATATCAGCCCATATGATCATGGAAATATTTTTAACAGAGACCCGATGAGAGTGCGCCGTCTGCTGATGCATAAAAAGGAAATCAACAGGCTTTATGCACAGGTAAAACAGCAGGGATATTCTCTGATTCCGCTGAATATATACTTAAAAAAAGGCAGAGCCAAGCTTTCCGTAGGACTCTGTAAAGGTAAAAAGAATTATGATAAACGCGCTTCGGAAGCGGAGCGCAGTGCAAAAAGGAGTATGGACAGATCCATCAAGGAATCTTTCAGATAATATATGGGGATGAAAGGATTTCGACGGGGATTCAGAACCACCGTAAGCGGGTAGCGGAGCATAAACGCTTCAACAATATGCACTTAAATTTTAAAGGACAAAAACGAAACTGTTCTTTGCGCTGCTTAATTAACAGCAGTGCCGTCTGACCGGATTACCGCGTTCCGGGGTTCAGGCGTCGATTAGCGGTAAAGGTGAACGGAGGAGAGACCTGTATTCCGTCATCAAGCAAAGGTCTACCGGTGTTCACAGCCTGTTTGTTGGCGGCGCGCATCGGGAAATTTAAAGAATAAACTACACTCGTAGAAAGCGGTGCGGACGAATTTTCGGACGCGGTTTCGATTACCGCCATCTCCACCATACGCAAAAAATCCTCCTGAAAACAGGAGGATTTTTTAATATATTTAGATTTATATATTTAGATTTAAATCTTTAAACGAAACAGTTTATTTTTCCGGGCGGATTAGTTTATTCTTTATACTGTCGATTCCTTTAAAGATAAGCTGGCGGATTTCATCAAGCACAGAGCAGGCAAGGTATATTGCAAGGCAGATTAAAAAAATCTGTATCGGGAAATACCATGTTGTGTAGAATGACCGGGTCTGTGTAACTTTGAATACATCATCCCAGATGATTTTTCTCAAAATCGGGTGCATGTGAATCATAAATATACCGAGATTAAAGGAAGCAAATTTATTGATAACTTTTGACTGGAATTTTAAATCTCTGAAGAACAGCAACAGACAAACCGTCTGAATAACGGCGAAAAGATTATCGTTATAAGAGGCGGGATAATTTTTTCCGCTTAAAATATACAACAGCGCGTTCATAAATCCGGATACAAAGAACAGCAGAGCGTAGATAAAACGCGGTTTGTCTCTTTGCGGAATAAATCTTCGGATATAACCGCCGAGGGCATACATAAAGATGAAGTCATAAAGACTTTTACCTCCCTCTGTATTGAATACGTGACCGATTCTGAATACTTCTTTGACATATTCAGTTTTGGCAAGAGGCTGCCATATACAGAACATAAACGCCATGATAGCTATAAGAATCGTATACTGTTTCTTTTCGCATTTCTGCAGGCACATATTTAAAAACGGAATCAGAAGCAAAAGAATAATATAAAGCGTCATAAAATACCACGTATCCGAGGTAATAGGCAAAAAAGCTTTTATAATATCACTCCAGGATAAATCCCACAAGCCTGTAACCCCGAGGAAGAATGGTATCAAAATAGAGTAAAACAGCATAGGCAGATACGTTTTCAAAAATCTGCCTTTCATTGTGTGGTTGGTGTAATAGTTTTCTGCTTTAATGCAGAAATACCCGGTTATAATAACAAACACAAAAACAGGGCATCTGCTTAAATAATAGCTTACGTAGTAAACTCCTTTAACATACCAGTCGGCGCTGCTTGTTGCAATTCCTGTAAATTTTCCGTAATCGCAAACATGCAGGAATATAACCTGGAGCATCATGAGCATTCTCAGCAGTTCAATACCCGATTTTCTTACTTTTGTTTTTTGCATATATCCTTACTCCTGTTACATGATTAAAACTGTAATTTCGTGTTTTATTCGCCTTTTGCGCACCATGCGGGTGAAATCAAAACTGCCGGAAATCAATCCGGCATAAAAATGTTTCATATCAGTCGTTAATCAGCAAAACTCTACCTGTTATGCCGCTTTTTTTAATTGTTTGAAAAGCTTCGTAAGCATTTTGGAGTTTAAACTTTTTGAATACCATTTTCGGGTCGATAATCATTTGCCCGTTTGCAATATAATGCGCTGCAAGCTTCCAGTCGTTGCCGGGGAACGGAGCGTCTCCGCCGGACATCCAGGAGCCTGTAAGCGTAAGTTCTTTTCGGTTAATGTTTTCCCACTGTTGTTTTGTGAAAGTGATATCCTTTATAGGCGTGCCGATGAAACCGACAGTTGCTTTATTTGCCGCCAAATCGAAAGCCATTTTTATTGTGGGAACACTTCCGGCGGTTTCAAAAACATAATCAAACCCGTTTCCGTCTGTTTCAGCAAGCGCTTTTTCTTTAAAATCCGAGTCAAGTGTATTGATAACGGCATCGGCCCCTACGCGCTGTGCTGTTGCGAGAGGAACGGATTCAATGTCAAACGCAACGATTTTTTTCGCTCCGAAAATTTTTGCCCATTCCAGTGCAAAAAGTCCGATTGTGCCGCAGCCGAGAATTGCAACGGTTTTTCCGCCCTCGTATTTTGCGACTTTCAGCCCGTGCAGTGAAACGGTGCAGGGTTCAAAAAGTGCCGCATCATCATACGGAATATTTTCATCAATTTTTAACGCGTTCTTTTCGGGAACAATCACATAGTCCGCATATGCGCCCGGATCGCGCGAGCCTATAAATGTATAGTTTTTGCACTGCGAAAAGTTGCCTCTTGTACAGTCTGCGCATTTTAGGCATGGAACAAGCGGGATGCCTACCACGTGGTCTCCTTCTTTAAGCGATGTTACGCCTTTTCCTGTTTCGCTTACATATCCGGAGAATTCATGACCTAACACAATCGGATAATAATGCGCGCCGCCTGCGAGAACCCTCGGAATATCCGAGCCGCAGATTCCGCACGCCTTCACTCTGATTTTAACATACCCGTCTTTAACTTTCGGTTCGTCAATTTCTTCATAACGGATGTCTTCGTCACCGTATAAAACTGCTGCTTTCATCTTCTTATCACCTGCATTACTTTGTAAAGATTCCCGCTGTCATATAGTTATGCATAACAGCGTAATTATAGTCGTCTACAAGGCTTATAACCTTATCTTTTGCCAAATCTTTGGCATACGGAGCAAGCGTGCCCTCTCTGACTTTAATAAATTGTTCGGGCATATATTGCCTGAGCATATTGAGGGGAATTTCAACTCCGTTGAGATTTTCAAAGAGCTTTGTTATTGCGGCATCAACTTCCGGCAGAGCCATATAATATCTGCTGCGGTCGGAGAACCCGTATTTTCTGGAAAGGTGCTTTTTATGTTCGTCTCCGTCATAATATTTTTCCCAGTATTTCGGGTTTTCAACCATTGCCTTGTCCAGAACGTCAATAAAGTTTGCCCATTTGCTTTTATCTGTAATTAGTTCCTGTTCCATCATACTAAGAGAGAAGAGAGCTTCGCGCAGAGAGAAAGTGAGAGCCGGACCTACTTTGATAATAGCAATGCCGTCCTGAACCATTTCACGCAGACTCTGTGGCGCCTGATAGTCGGTTGAATGGCCTTCAAATACGATATCGGGATATTTTTTAAGGCTGCGGCAAAGCTCGATTGCGTCAAGTCTGTTATAATGATGAATGTCGGCGTTTCCGAATTCAACGCCGGGCTGAACGACAATGGCGATTATATTTTCCCATGCATCGCTGAGGCCGAGTTCGGAAAATTTCTTTTTATATGCATAAAGCGTTCTTTCAAAATCCCGGGGCGTTGTAACTTTAACGTGGTCGCCTTCTTCCTGGTCGCCGCCGGGGATGGGAACTTCACTTCCTATAACATAAACAGGATGAACCGCGCCGGGATTGTCTTTGAGATATTCCTCGTACGCTTCTTCCGCCGCTTTGTACAGAAAAGCGCCTCTCTCCGCAACAACTTCCGGGTCAAGTTCGCCCTCGGGATCATCGCCGAGTTTCATACTTGTGTCAAGATGAATCTTTGTGTAGCCTGCGCCCGCGCAGAGTTTAACAAGAATTGCTGCCTGCTCCATAGCTTCTTTTGCCGGCTTGTCGGCCCAGGGAAGAGGACCGAGGTGGTCTCCGCCCAGAACAATCAGATTTCTGTCAAAGTTTATTTTATCGGCAATTTTATAAACAAAATCTTTGAAATCCTGCGGGAGCATTTTGGTATAGCCTCCGTCCTGATTTACCTGGTTTGAGGTTGCTTCAATCAGAACGCTCTGCCCAGGAAATCTTTTTGCCTGTTCAAGCACCGCTTCAATAACGAGCTTGTTTGCACAGCAATAAGAGGGAATACCACAGTGGATTCCGATTTTTCTTTTTTCTACCATATCCTTGAGAGGGTTCGTATTCATTCGTATATCTCCTTCCGAAATACTTGCTTTATTTAAAGAAATAGGCGTTCAGCAGTTTTTTGCACACTTCTAAATCTTCTTTATGTGTGATTTTGAGGTTAACCAAATTCGTCGGTATAACCTGCATGGGTATATGGTTCGCAAGCGCAATTGCCCCGGCGGAGGTCATCGCTTCAAAATATTGCGGATCGGCATTTTTATAAATATCATAAATTAAACGGAATTTAAAAGCCTCGGGAGAAGCGCCGGATACTATGTACTGCCTGGGGATAACTTCCGTGAGCATATTGTTTTCGTCGATACGGTACATCGTGTCATACTGGCAAGCGCCGAGCGTTGCGCCTCCGTGCTTTTTTACGGCGTTGATGATTGCTTTTGTACCATTTTCGTCAACATACGGATGTGTAGCGTCATGAATCAGCACAACATCATCATCGGAAGCGAAAGCGTTTATTTTTTCAAGTCCGTTCAGTACCGACCCCGAGCGCGTATCTCCGCCCGCCGCAACGGCTACAATTTTATTTATGTTGAGTTTTTTATTCCATTCGCGCACAAAATCTATCCAGTCTTTGTGCGAAACGATAACAATTCTGTCAATAAAATCCAGTTCTGAATATTTTTTAAGAATATATGTGTAAAGCGGTTGGCCGTCCGCTTCAATATATTGTTTTGGTATATCTGCGCCGAATCTTGTGCCGGTTCCGCCCATCATAAGCAATAAAATGTTCATATTATTAAACTCCTGTGTAATTATCAGTTGTCGAGAGACCATCCGATCAGTCCGTGACCAATCTGCTTGTGTTGCGGAGGCAATTCCATGTAGTCTCCGTACTGCATTTCAAGAAATACTTCAGCCTTATTCGGAATTTTAGCGTGTTGATTTTCAAATTGAACGTCTCTGTAAGGCAGCAAATCATCAAGCGCGATGAAAGTGTAGGTCGGCACGAAACTTGCAACGGTTGTGAAACCGGGTGAGCCGAGCCTGTTGTTATATTTTGTCGCCGCTTTAATATATCTTTTTTGAGTAAGTGCTAACGGAATCTGCTTGTAAATCCATCTGTGAACTTTGCCAAACTGGCGAAAGAACCAGTCCTCAAAGTTTTTCGGTGGATAATCATATATCGGTTCCGGTCCTGCTATGTTAACGACTTTATTATGTTTTTTAGAATATTTTATTACTTTTTTTACAAAGCGCGTGCGTTGCTCTTCATCGTCCGGCACAGCGTCAAAGGGGAAAAGATCAAGGCATATTCCTTTGTGAAAATTGCGCCTTTCATTATATTTGGTGATATATTCGGTATTGTTCATCCTGATTTTTGAAAAAAGGTATGGGATTTCCGGATCGCTTTCCCTGGTCTGGAGAAAAAATGTTTCCGTATTCAGATAAGCGCCGCATTCGGTTATGAATCTATCATAATCCTTCCGCAACAGCGCTACGTCGATATCATCGTCCCACGGTATAAATCCGCCGTGTCTTATTTGTCCGAGCATGGTGCCGCCGCAGATGAAATAACCGATGCCGAGTTCCCCGCATATTCTGTCAAATTCTTCAAGCAGTTTTAAATCAGCCTTCTGAATGGAGTTTATCTGATGCCGAAGCTCGGGTGTCTGAACTTCCGTCCAGGAGGTTATATCATTCGGACAAGCGAGTTTAAAATCATAAAAGTCTCTTTCAACAGTCGGGAAAATCTGGTCTTTTGTAAGATAAGCGGTCTTTTTGAAAACGGATCTGCCGTAAACATTGCTTTCCGCGTCCGCAAATTCAGTAGCTTTTTTTATCAAAAAATGATATGCCCAAACCGGTTTACATACAATGGATATGAGAGGTTTGATGATTTTATATTTCAGCAGTTGGTTACTGTTGAGAAATATTTTTACCAGCGAATGGTATAAATTGTTTGCACGGCGTGTGCGCCTTTTATAGCTGTTCTGCAGGTCAAACTGTTCGGGTACTTTGTCAAAGGGAGAAATCATAACCGAAAATCTGCATTCCCTTTCATATTCTCCCTCGATATAGATATCATCATAATTCAGTCTGATAATCTCATACGGTAGTTTTTCATCTTCATCATAATATTTTTGAAAATAAACGTTTTCGGGGAGAGAAATAGCAGGATTATCTAAAATTTTATATAATTTTTCGTAATCGTTTCTCAGCAGTCCTATGTCCCATACTCCGTTCGGTTTGCCGAATTCGCCGTAATGCACACAACCTTCAAGCAGTCTGCCGAAGCAGAAATATTCAAGATTGTTTTTACGGCATATATCCGTTACAAAACGCAGAGTTTCAATTTTATGATTATTCGAAAATTCCGTAAATTTGTCTTTATCGTAATCAAACGAATCATCGATTTCTTCCGGTTGCGTATATTTCTTTTTGAAAAAAATCATTTGACAATCTCCATAGATGATAATAAAACGTAGATAATTAGTATTATAGAATAGAAGATTATATTTGTCAATCAGAGAAAACGGATAAATCATGATGAATTTTGCGGACGTTTGATTGATTTTTACCGGGTGAAACTGTATAATAATACGGACAAACTGATTTTATCAATCAAAAAACGGAGTGAAGTTATGAAAATTCTCAGATTTACAGCAGTATTCGTTGCAACTGCGGTATTGCTTTGCGTTTTCACAAACGCAGCGGGAAGCACGGAATTTGATGCTTCATCACAGCTGAATATATCGGAAACAGACAGAAAAAACAATTTTGAATTTGAGAAAAGAATAACGGAATTTATGAAAAACAATAATCTGGATCAAGAAAACTTTTCTTTTGGATATTATGATTTCAAGCGGGGAATAACGTTTACATATAATAGCAAAGCTTTTTTCAGATCGTATGAACTGTTGAAGCTTCCCGTTTCCTACTGTGTTTATGATAAATATAAATCAGGTGCGTTTGATGCTTCCGCGCAGATTGGCGGACTTGATTTTAAAAGCGCCTTTAAAAAATCTATTTCGGAAGAAGATTTCAGCATAACCGATATCTTTATAGAAAGGCTCGGCGGTTTTGCAACCGTAAAGCGTGAAATCAGGCAATATGCGGACTGCGATTATCCGTCGGATTTTGAGCAGTCTGATATTTTAAGCGTGGAATACTGTATACAATTCCTGGAGAATTATTACCGGGAGGCTATGGAAGGTAGCGCTGAATTTGCCGAAATGCTGATTGAGCCTATAAAAAACTATACCGCAGATTACTTGGGGAAATACAGCGGTGAATACAGCGTTACGCACCGCTATGGATTTTCCGCATCTGCGGCGAACGATGCAGGTATAGTAAATACGCAGAATCCATATGCTCTTGTTATATTTGTTTCGGATTCGAAAAGTGCAAGGACGATTCTGGAGGAAGCGGCCAAAATTGCTTATGATTTCAATATAAATTATCAGGTGCAGAGTACATCTGCAAATACAACGCTTCCCGATGTCCCGAAAGAAGAGAAAAAAGCGTATGATTATGACAACGTGAACAGACCTGCCATATATGTATGTTCTGGAATTGCTGTGCTTGCCGTCGCGGGTGTTGCAGTTTGGATTTCCGTTCGTCGCAGAGGTATAAGTTGACGGGAGTTGAACCCGAATAGGGTTAATGGGATTATTTGCGATGATACTGCGAAAAATCTCTAGAATCCGTTCGGGATTTATGTTAAAAAATATCCGGGAAACCGGATATTTTTTTTTGAGGATGCAGAAGTCCGAAGCAGACAGTATATACAATTACAGATTTCCTGCGTCCGACACCGGATTTAGTGATTATGCTGTAAAAGAGACTGTTAATTTCTACAAACTTACCACTTTATTATTTTTTTTCACAGTATTATAATATAATCGACTAAATGTATTTTGGGGCAGTTTATGAAACTGTGCATAACATTTGTAGGGAGAATTAAAATGAAAAATTATTTGAAAAAAGTTTTAAGTGTATTGCTGGCTTCGGTTATGATGTGCACGATATTTACCGGGACACTTACATCCTATGCGGCACAGAAAACGCAGAAAAAAAGTATTGCCGAACTTATTGTTTCGGTATTGCCGGCAGAAATACAGAAGTATTTTACCGACGGAACGGAACTCGTCAGCATGCTGGACGGGAATTACCTGAATCTTGCGTCAGCCGACAAATTTGTTTCCGATAATAAAGATTATGCGGTTCAATCTGTAAGTCCTATGCTGGAAGATGTATGGACTCTTATCGGAATCCCGCAGTCGGATTATCCCACAGACTATAACAGCCTTGTGAAATATATTGCCGCAGTTTTAAGTCGGATTTCTCCGCAGATATTCAACGGCGTTGAAGTGCTTCAGGTTATTAATCTTGATATGATTTATTATCTTGCTTATCTCGATGGCGGCGAATACTGTAAAAATCTAGACGCTTCGCTTCCCGCCGGTTATGAAAGCTATGCTTACGGCGCTCAGCCGGTTATCAATATGACGGACTCCGCAAAGGAAAAATTCCTTGATTATTATGCACAATATGAAGCCGGAAGCATAAATATGGCAGGATTTGACTATACGGATTATATAGGAGATTTGTCTGTATCCGATTTTATGAAAGAAACCGTAAAATTTATTGCTTTTGATTCGGATAGACTGCCTGCTGTATACAAGATGTTCGCAGGAAATGATCTGACCTACGAAAACAGGGCAAAATTATGTGCAATCGTCAATGAGGTTTTGAACGGATTTGACGGAGGAACTCCGGTATCTTCACTGATTAAAGTGCTTTCTGATTCAAGCAATCAGGATTCACTTAAAAAACTGCTCCGCCTTGTTTCCAAGCTTACCGTGGATGCAGGCTGCGCAAGTTATGATTTGTTTTGCAAAGGCATTTATACGGATTTGAACGGCAATCCCGTTCCTTATGTCACGGCGAATGCAGACGGAACGTATACATACAACGGACCTACGCTTATCAGCCGTTACGATAAGCTGATTGACGCCGTTCTCGATTTCTTTAACGGCATATACGGAGAACTTCAGTCTTCCGTAACAAAAACGCTACTTTCCCTTCGCCTTGATGAGGTGAAGAATATTCTGACGGAAGCGGTTAACGTAATTGTGGACGTTTATTCAAATGAACAGTCTTCTCTTCAGAATACAATCGACTGCCTGAATATTGAAACGGAATATTTAAACGATAAAATATCAAAACTGGAATCAGGGGAAATAACGGATACTGAAGAAATCAGGAAGCTTCGTGAAGAAATTGCCGTTTTAACGGCGGCGATTGCCGAAAAGCAGGATCTTATCGAGCAGAACGACAGCTTTGTTGCCGCGCAGAAAGATAAGTTTAAAGGTTATTATGAAATCTTCAATACATTCAATGCCGAGCTTGAATCTCTGAAAGATGATTTGAATCAGGTTAAAGCGGAATTGGATGAAGCGCAAGAGATTTACGACGATATTATCAACACCGATCCGTCGGATTACGGAAGTAGCTATGAGTCGGATCTTGCCGCGGCAGAAACTGCACTGGAAACTGCACGCACCGCTTATGATACCGCTTTGGCTGACTATAGCACAAAATCCGATGCTGTCAAAGCAAACACGGATTATATCACCGCAAAGGAAAAGGTTGATGCGTGCGAGGCGTCTTTGGCTTCCGTTTATGAGGAAACGGCGGCGCTGAAAGCCGAAATCAGTTCTTATGCGGCGCAGGTTGATGCGAAAGAAACCGAGATTGAAAAACTGATGATGTCGGCAGATCCTTCCGCACAGATAAAAGAATTGCAAAGTCTTGTAAACAGCAATGCAGAAAAGCTTGCAAATGCGCAGGAAGCGCTTGCACAGCTTCCGGAACAGCAGTTATACATTGACGCAGGTTACGGTCTGAAAAGGCTCGTTCGGGAGCTGTTTGACGCAGGGGAACCATTATATGATAATTTGCTGGAAAATCCTCTGGATGCCGCGGTAAAATATGCAAATGACCTAAAGCCACTTATAGATGATATTGAGGCTATCAACTGGCCGAAGTTTGAGGTCATTTCAAATGATGTGTTTGCCGGTATTGACGGTGTTATAAACGACGCGCTCGGAAGATACCTGGGTGTAAACGGAGGCACCAATATTATTCAGGATGTCAGTCAGTTAGTTCTGAGCCTGATGCAGAATATGAATTTTGAACAGTATTTGACGCTTTCAAAATTGGATGAAATCGTGAATTCCTCCGTGCTCAAGAATGCAGATATTATGAAAACGGTTGCAGACATGATAGGGCAGGCGCTCGGTGTGTCTCCGGAGCCTACATACGAGGGAATTATCGCTGTTCTTATTCCTGTTTTAAGCGCATTTTCATTTGACAAAATTGATTTTACAAACCTTGATATAACGGCATTGCTTACCAATGCTTCACCGCTTGCATTTGCTTATCTTGCAGGGATTGCGGACGATGGTTCCTACTATGCCGAACTCAATAAAAATCTTGAGGCTTACGGTCACGGTGGTGAAATTTCCCCGTTAGTCAGCCTTTCTGCCGATAAAGCCGAGGAGCTTCTTGCGTATGCGGAACTGGAAAAAACGGGCAAATCGCTTGCAGATATTGCCGAAGCCGGGTTTAACTGGAAAGATTATCTCGGCGATGCGAATCCGCTTGATGTTGCAAATATGTTTGTTAAGATTGACCTGGCGGACGACGATAAACTCGGTTCCATCGCAAGTGCGCCCGGAGTAGGTCAGGCGCTTGTAAATCTGCTGTTTGATCTTCTGAATGACCTTTACACGGCTCCGGTTTCCACACTTCTGAAAAAGCTTTCGGATGCCGAAGGACTTTCTGCAATTGTGGATTTTGTAATGGGACTTCTTGATGGGGAAGACACCACTTATATGTCCTATGATTTATTTCAGCAGAATATAATTTATGATAAAGAGGGCAATCTTTGTTTTTATGTCGAATTAAACGAAAACGGCGTTCCAGAATATGCCGGCCCGAGAGTTATGGGCTTGTATACGCCTGTTATAGCCGCAGCATTGCATTTGTGTGATGGTTTGTATGATAATATTACAAATGCTGATAACAGCGGAAATATTGTTAAATGCCTTATTAAAGACAGAACCGATGAGCTTGCAGAAGTTCTTTATTCTCTGAAAGATGTGGTTACGTCTCTTCTCTTTAAGCCCGAGGTATATCTGCATGCGGAAAACGCCGTTAAGTGTCTGGAAATTTTAATCGGATTAAAAGAGAATGCAATTGCTTCGGTGCAGACGAAACTTGACGGATATCAGGGGCAACTTGATAAATGGGACGCATATTTGAAACAGGCGCAGAAAAAAGCCGATGAAGCGA
>CAZURV010000004.1:0-91529 GCA_964623515.1 uncultured Eubacteriales bacterium
GGGCAGCTAAGTGCGGATCGGATAAACGCTGAAAGCATCTAAGCGTGAAGCCGTCTCCAAGATAAGGTATCCCATAGCATAAGCTAGTAAGACCCCTTGTAGTCTACAAGGTTGATAGGTTGCATGTGTAAGTGCGGTGACGCATTCAGCTAGGCAATACTAATAGGTCGAGGGCTTGACCATTTTTGGTCTCGTTTCCTTTTATCTCTCCCTTCCATTGTTCAGTTTTGAAGGTGCAATATTATAACCGCTGATGTTTTGAATATCAGCGGTTTTTTACTGTCCGGAGTTTTAAACAAAGGAATATTCTTTTTAAAAACAGCGAATTGTAAAACCGCAGGGTTATACTATTTAAGCGTTTAACCGATAGAAATAAAAGATTTTGGAGAAGATTTTTCTTCCGAAATCTTTTTACATGTGAATCGAAAATTATGAGTATTTTGTTTAAACATATTTTGCTTGTTATAACTACTGTTGTGTTGTATAATAAAGGTTAAACCAAGACCGATTATTATAAATTAAATATGAAGGAGATAGATGTATGGCTTCTTTTTGCGGGAAGTGCGGGTGCAAACTTAATGCCGATGATAAATTTTGTGCAGTTTGCGGAGCGCAGGTTGATGACGGGAGTTCAGAAAAAACTTTGGCGCTTGATGAACCTTTAAATGGCGGTTCGGTAAAATCCGGCAGTTTTTATAACGAGAAAAAGCAAAAAGGGAAAATCCCCAAATGGCTTATCCTTCTTCTAGCCGCAATATGCATTTTTTTGATTGTTGCGGGTGCGCTTTTTGGCTATCAGTATTATAAGGAAAGCAACAATATTCTGAATTATATAACATTTGAAGAGAAAGGCTGTACCGGTTACGGCGAGATTGATTATATTGTAAGCGAAAAGCTTTATAAAAAGGCGATAGGAAGCAAAGATTATAATGATAATAATTACAGCGAGGCGCAGATTTCAGAGATATTTGATGCGCTGAATGTTAACGTTTCAAATAACGGAAAGCTTTTAAACGGCGATATTGCGGAAATTTCAGTTGTAGTGGATAATGTTGCGGCGCAAAAATACGGACTCAAATTTAAAAATGCGAACTTGAGATACGAAGTTAAAAATTTGATTGAACCTGCGGATATAGATATTCTCAAAAATATAAAAGTGACGTTTGACGGCTTTAACAAATATGCAGTCACTCAAATTACACTGACTACCGTTACAGGGAAAATTACCGTTCCGGAACAGGGTGTTGCAAGCGATACGAACATTGCTTACAGCCTTGCATTCAATCCGGACAACCAGAAGGTTTTGAGGCTGACATTTACCGATAAAACCGGGGAGAACGAGGATTTTGATATTCCGTATTATATTAGCAAGCAGGAAAAAATCGAGAACGGAGATATAATTGAAATATCGGTTGATGATACTTACTTTGAACAGATTGAGTCAAAATATTTTGTAAATATACCGAAAAGTAAAAAGTCGATAACAGTAAACGGGCTCGAGGAAGATCCTAAAATTTTATCAGAGGTAAGCGAGGATGATTTAACCCAGGCATATACCGATGCTTATACGCAGGCGGAAAAATACATTTTGGAGAATTGGAAGAAGATGCTCGGCAGTGATAAAGCGAGCGGAAAAAACAAGGAGCTTGACAATCCTAAAATCTGCAGTACGATTTATATTAAACCGGATAAAGGGGCGGCGCATCTTTATTTTATATACAGTATAGAAACTTCGGACAGCAAACTTGATTCGGAAGTAAAATATTATGCGGCTCACTATAAAAACGCACAGGTAAAAGACGGGAAAATCAGCATGGGAAACAACTCTGAATTTTTAGGCGCGTATGATAGTTATGAAGCGCTTTATAAATCGGTTATAGAGAAATATGAGGGTAAAGCACTTATAGATAAAAGGAACTGACAGAGAGTTAATTAAAGGAAAAACTCCGTAATTTATTTCAGCAAAAGAATTGAATTTTTGCTGAAAAACCAAGAGATACCCTCGCCTGTGAAGGATAGGGTATCTTTGTTATTTACGTTATTTGCAATTTGATTTTAATTTTGGATAATCGTAATGGAATCTTTAATTTAAACGGTTAAAATTCAACGCCTTTTCTGGCGGGTTCGCCGAGATCAAACGGATGTTTTATACATTGCATCTCCGTAACGTAATCGGCACGGTTTAAAACGGCTTCGCTCGGATTTCTGCCTGTAAGAACAACTTCAGTATTTCTGTGATTGTCAAGATAGTAAAGCAGGAGTTGTTCATCAAAAATTTCCCAGTCTATAAGATCAAGAACTTCGTCAAGAACCAATAAATCGCATTTAGTTTTGCAGGCGTTCATAAACAAGTCGGTTTCAATCATTCGGCAGATGCGCTTTTCGTCTTCGCTCATTAGATTGATGAATTTCATAGGTTGTGCATAAAACATGGTGCGGCAGGAAGTTTTGAATTTTTTAAGCGCATTGATTTCGGAGCTTGAACCGTCTTTTAAAAATTGGCAGAACGTTACTTTTTTTGAAGCGCCGAGCATCCTCAGAGCCAAACCCGCGGCGGCGGTGGTTTTTCCCTTTCCCTCACCGTGATATACGTGAATTTTTGCGTTTTCCATATGAATACCTCAAATATTTTCGTTTGGGCTTAAATAAAATGTGATTCCAAAAAACAAAAAGAAGCAAATGTTAAAAAATTTTTATTTCTTTTCGCTTTAAACCTATGTTAGCACAAAATAAAGGCGGATTCAATAAAAGTGTTTTTAAAACACGAAGAGATTCCTTTTGCCGGGAATTTAAGTGTTGTTTATATATTTCGAAACAAAAAAGATATGTTTTATTGAAGATTTGTTCATAATGTTAAATATTTATTCACATTAAATTTTCAATTTAACAATAAATCCATGGTAATATATAATATGTATACAATTTTTTCGAAATTTTATATAATATTTACAGTATTATTTTAGTTTAGTCGTGCAAAAAGGGACTCTTTGTTTGGTTGACAAATTAGAAAAAAGCCTTATAATTGTATACAAAAACACATGCATACAATTATGCAAACAAGATTAAATCTGCATATACATTCAAACTCCCTTAATTTTGATGCTTGCAGGAGGGACCAATATGCTCGAAATATCAGAGAAAACAAATCTACTTGAAAAAACAGAATATCGTTTTCCTCTTCAGGACGTACCAAACCCGAATCTTTACAGAGAGGTTTTCACCTATAGTGACGTGCCGAAAATACCCTTTAACCATAGGCGCGTTCCGCTGGGGATGCCCGAAGAAATCTGGATTACGGACACTTCGTTCCGCGACGGGCAGCAATCCGTGGAACCGTATACGGTTGAGCAGATAACAGAGCTTTTCAAACTTATGTCGAGGCTTGGTGGTCCGTACGGACGTATCAGGCAGAGTGAATTTTTTGTTTACAGCGAGAAAGACAGAAAAGCTATCGAAAAATGCAAAGAACTGGATTTGAAATTCCCTGAAATTACAACGTGGATTCGGGCGACAAAAAAAGATTTTCAGCTTGTTAAAGATTTGGAAATAAAAGAAACCGGAATTCTCGTAAGCTGTTCGGATTATCACATTTTTAAAAAGCTCGGGAAAACCCGCAAGGAAGCGCTTGAAATGTATCTTGCCACGGTTTCCGATGCTTTTGAAGCGGGGATACGGCCGCGTTGCCATCTGGAAGATATAACGAGAGCCGATTTTTACGGTTTTGTGCTTCCGTTTGTTTCCGCGCTTCAAGAACTCAGCATTCAGGCGGGAATACCGGTTAAAATCAGAGCGTGCGATACGATGGGATATGGTGTGCCTTACAGTGAAGTTGCGCTTCCCAGAAGCGTGCCGGGTATTATTTACGGACTTCAGCATTATGCAGGCGTTCCGAGTGAACTTCTTGAGTGGCATGGGCACAATGATTTTTATAAAGCGGTTTCCAATGCAACCGCCGCCTGGCTTTACGGCGCGAGCGCAGTAAACTGTTCGCTGCTCGGAATCGGTGAAAGAACAGGCAATATTCCTCTTGAAGCAATGGTGGTTGAATACGCTTCTCTCAGAGGGAGCCTTGACGGAATGGATACGACTGCCATCACGGATATTGCAAGATATTTTAAACATGAAATTGGATATAAAATTCCGCCTGCAACACCGTTTGTTGGCAGAGATTTCAACGTTACCAGAGCGGGAATCCATGCAGACGGTCTGCTTAAAGATGAAGAGATATATAATATCTTCGACACTGAGAAGATTCTCAATCGTCCTGCGTCCGTTGCGGTCAGCAAAACTTCCGGGCTTGCCGGAATCGCATATTGGATTAACGAGCATTATGAGCTTTCGGAGAATGAAAGAATAGATAAAAAAGATCCACTTGTTGTAGCTTTGAAAGAATGGATTGACAAAATTTATGAAAGCGGACGTGTAGCGGCGTTAAGCAGTTCGGAACTGGAGGGAAAAATCGAGCAGATAAATCCGGGACGTTTAATTTGTGATTAAAGGAGGGATATTCATTATGTTGGATAAAAGCTTTTCTCTTTCTCATCAGGTTTTTGACAAACTGGAACAGTCTATCATCAAGGGAGAAATACCCGCAGGTACTTTTTTAACTGAAAATGAACTTTCGGCGGAATACGGAGTAAGCCGTACGCCGATACGCGAAGCAATCTCAATGCTTGATCAGGAAGGATTGATTGACAGCCGCCATAAGAGCATACGTGTACTTGGCATAAGCGCGCAGGATGTTCGCGATTTGCTTGATATAAGGATTCTGCTTGAGGGACGAGCCTGTGCTGCTGCGGCAAGAGATATAACGCCGGAGGGCCTCGAAAAGCTCAGGGAAGCATATCATCTTCAGGAATATTATGTTTCAAAATGCGACACGGAGAATATCAGCCGTATGGATACGGAATTTCATAATGTGATTTTTAAATACTGCAGTAATACCTATTCAAGATTCCTGAAAGAAGTTCACAAAAAGCTTCACAAGTACAGGAGGATAGCAGTTGATGACAAATCAAAAGCGGAACACAGCATTCACGAGCACAAGGAAATTTTGAATGCTGTTGAAAACAAAGACGAGAGGGAAACGGCGAGAGCCGTTACCCAGCATGTTGTTAATGCAAAAAAAAGGATGTTGGGAGAATAAGATGGGACTTACTGTTGCACAGAAAATTATCAAAGCACATCTCGTTGATGGAGAGATGAAACCGGGAAGCGAGATTGCGTTGAGAATTGACCAGACGCTTACGCAGGACGCAACGGGCACGATGGCGTATCTTGAATTTGAAACGATGGGAATTTCCAGAGTTAAAACGGAGAAAAGCGTGGCTTATGTGGACCATAATACATTGCAGTGCGGCTTTGAGAATGCAGACGACCATAGATACATAGGCTCAGTGGCAAAAAAACACGGTATATATTTTTCAAGACCCGGAAACGGCATATGTCATCAGGTTCATCTCGAACGTTTCGGGATACCCGGAAAAACCCTGATAGGGTCAGACAGCCATACGCCTACCGGCGGCGGGATCGGCATGCTTGCCATGGGTGCCGGTGGACTTGACGTTGCAGTCGCAATGGGCGGAGGCGCTTATTATATCAACATGCCGAAAATGTATAAGGTGAATCTTACGGGCAGACTGAAACCGTTTGTTACGGCGAAAGACGTCAGTCTGGAAATCCTGCGAATACTTTCCGTTAAAGGCGGTGTCGGCGCAGTTATCGAATGGGGAGGAGAAGGAATTAAATCACTCTCTGTTCCGGAAAGAGCGACGATAACCAATATGGGGACAGAGCTTGGAGCAACAACTTCAATCTTTCCGAGCGATGAAATAACAAAAGCATTCCTTGAAGCGGAGAACAGAGGCGAAGATTGGGTAGAGCTGAAAAGCGACGATGATGCTGTTTACGATAAAATAATAGAGATTAATCTTTCCGAGCTCAAACCGCTTGTAGCGTGTCCGCACAGTCCGGATAACGTTGTAAGTGCAGATAGCCTGAAAGGAACGGCATGCAGCCAGGTATGCATCGGTTCGTGCACAAACTCATCGCTTTATGATATGCTCAAAGTTGCCGCTCTTCTGAAAGGGAAAACCATAAGTCCCGATGTGAGCCTTTCTATATCTCCGGGTTCAAAGCAGGTGTTGCGTATGCTTGCGGACTGCGGCGCGCTCAGCGACATACTTGCTTCCGGCGCGCGTGTGCTTGAGTGTGCCTGCGGTCCGTGCATAGGTATGGGCTTCAGCCCGGATTCGGCAGGAGTTAGCCTACGTACGTTCAACAGGAACTTTGAAGGCAGAAGCGGTACTGCGGATGGTCAGGTATATCTTGTTTCTCCGGAAACTGCGGTTGCCTCTGCGTTGAGCGGATACATAACCGATCCGAGAACGCTGGGCGAAATGCCGACTGTTACAGTTCCGGATACGTTTACGATTGATGACAGCGCAATCATTCCGCCTGCCGGAAAGAGCGAAGCGGAAAACCTGGAGATTCGCAGAGGACCGAATATCAAACCTTTTCCGGACAGCAATCCCGTAACGGACGTTATAGAAGCGCCGTGCATGCTGAAAGTGGGAGACAACATAACAACAGATCATATTATGCCTGCGGGGGCGAAAATCCTTCCGTACCGTTCAAATATTCCGTATCTTTCACAGTTCTGCTTCAGCGTATGCGATAAGACTTTTCCCGAACGGGCAAAAGCCGCCGGGAGCAGTATCATCGTTGGCGGAAGCAATTACGGGCAGGGGTCTTCAAGAGAGCATGCGGCGCTTGTGCCGCTTTATCTCGGTGTAAGGGCAGTTGTTGCCAAGAGTTTTGCAAGGATTCATGCAGCGAACCTGATTAATGCGGGGATTATGCCTCTTATATTTAAAAATCCAGAGGATTATAAAATCATTTCGCAGAACGACGAACTTGTTTTACATGATATTTTCAGCGGTATGAAAGAAGGCGAAATCGTTTTAACAGATAAAACGGCGGGTAAAGACATTGCATTGTCCTGCGAGTACACTGAAAGGCAGAAAGAAATTTTAAAATGCGGCGGATTGTTGCAGTATACAAAGACGAAAGGATAAACATGGATTATATTGAAAATGCCGTGAAACAGTTTAGAACGCTCATTACCGAACAGACTGCACGGGTTGAAAAGATGAAAAAAAGCGCGGAAAAAACAGATTTTTCTGCGCTTGATAAAATTATTATCGGTGTATGCGGCGGAGACGGAATAGGTCCGATTATCACCAAGGCAGCGGTCAGAGTGCTCAAGTTCCTTTTAAAAGAAGAACTCGCTGCCGGTAAAGTTGAAATCAGAAACATCGAAGGATTAACGATTGAAAACCGTATGGAAAAAAGGCAGGCTGTTCCGGACGATGTGTTGGCTGAAATTAAGAAATGCCATGTTTTGCTTAAAGGACCAACCACAACGCCGAAAGGCGGAACCATGGAGAGCGCGAACGTTACGCTCCGCAGGGAACTTGACCTTTTTGCAAATGTCCGTCCGATTTGTATTCCCGAGAAAAAAATAGACTGGATTTTTTTCAGGGAAAATACCGAAGGCGAATATGTTTTGGGAAGTCGAGGGGTTGAGATTCCCGAAACCCTTGCTATGGATTTCAAGGTAACTACCGATCCGGGTACGGAAAGAATTGCAAGAGCCGCATTTGAATATGCAAAGGCGAATGGTAAAACCTCCGTTTCAATCGTAACGAAAGCCAATATTATGAAGAAAACGGACGGAAAGTTTACCGAAATATGCCATACAGTTGCAAAAGATTATCCGGGAATAACTGCGGACGACTGGTATATTGATATTATGACTGCAAATCTTGTTAACGAGGATATAAGAAGCAGTTTCCAGGTATTTATTTTGCCGAATCTCTACGGAGATATTATAACGGACGAAGCGGCGCAGATTCAGGGCGGGGTAGGAACTGCCGGAAGTGCAAATACGGGAGATAAATATTCTATGTTTGAAGCAATCCACGGTTCGGCTCCGAGAATGATTGAGGACGGAATCGGTGAATACGCAAATCCGTCGTCTATATTTAAAGCGACAGAAATGATGATACGCCATATCGGATTTACCGATAAAGCGGACAGGCTTGCAAAAGCGCTTGAGATTTGTAATGAAACGGAAAAAAGAGTTATTGTAACCGGCAATAAAGACGGCGCAAAATGCGCTGAATTTGCGGATTACGTTATGGAAACCGTTGCAAATCTTGCAGAATAAAAGGCGATTCAGACAGAATAAAAAGAATACCCTTTTCGGACAGTTGATTGTTCCGAAAGGGTATTTCTTTATTTTAGCTTAAGTATTTCCGTGTACCTTTAAGGGGTATCTTCATCGTTATCTGTTTCCGCCGCGGGAACAGCGTCTTTTTTGCTCCGCACTTTTTTAAGCGCCAACGCCCCGGCGATAATCAGTATAGCGCCTGATGCGTCTAAAACAACGCGCAGAACGAAACCTTCTCTGCCTGCATCAAAATATACTTTGATTAAACTTTGCGCGCTGTCATAGCAGTATGTTTTATTGTTGTTTGCAAGATAGGTATATTTCAATTCCGTTTCGTGTATGGCGGTGCGGTCGGTGATTCCCTCTGCAACATTTTCCTGATGTGCATGTTCTTCATATTCTTCTTGGCTGACCTCTTTTTCATAGAAAAGGCCGTCTGAAGACATATAGACTATATAATAATTTATATCTTTTCCCGTCATTTTCTTGAACATATTATAATGCTGAACTTCGCGTAGCAGAACATGATGATAAGAAAAGGAGGTCAACCCTTTGTCTTTAAAAAGCATCGGATACGGCGTACGCAAAAGAACAGATACAATAATGAGAACTGCACCTATAGCCATAAGAACAGAAGAGAGGATTGTTTTTATTTTTTTGCTATCTTTTTTATCAGGTACATTGACCTTATCCATAATTAACCTCCGATAAATTTTTGCGCGTTAAAATAATAGAGTGAATCAGTCGGATTTTTTCCGCCGTTTTCCGAATATTTTAAAGCGCCCGATTCGTAAAGAATTATGATTTCATTTTCTCCGTATAAGTCGATTCCTTCGCTCATCGGGATATTGGTAATTTTCTTGTCCGGATTGCCGAGATAGTATACGGGAACGCTTACGCCTGCAACGCTAAAATCCGCATAGCTTTCTCCGGAAAGGTGTGCTTTATAAAAGGCAAGCGTACTGTTGTTTTTTCTTCCGTAAGAATGAGAAGCGGCAAAGTAATCACCGAAAAGAGTCAGTCCCTGAATTTCATCTGGTAACGATAAAATCAAATCCGGTATGGCAAGGTTGTTCGTGCCGATTCGGATGTGTACGTCTTTATTTTTCGTGATTTCACCTATGTGGAAGCCGTAAGCAAGCGCATTGTTTGATCCAAAGCGATGGCTTTTATCGGTTTTGTAGTCCTTGTTGTAAAATTCTCCCGCCCATAAATAACCGGAAGCATAATTGCAGAAACTTGTATTTATTCCGAGATTATAGAATGTTTTGAGTTCAAGCGCTTCACCGTCTTTAACCGAATCCAGCTCTGATTTGGAAACGCGGTAAAGCCCTGTTTTGGCACATACCCAAAGGTTTTCACCGTCATATGCGAGTCCGCTCACATGTTCATAGCAGAACAATTCGTCTGCTTTGAGCCTGAAAGCTTTTTCCGTTTTCCCGTTTTCTAAATTTATTAGTGAAATTATCGACGGATAACCGTTACTGCTGTAATAGGAAACCGCGGCAGTATTTTTATCGTCCAAAATGCATATGCCCTGCGGAACATATCCGGATTCCAGTCCGGGAATAACGGGCCCTTTTCGCGCAAGAACAAAAAAATCACTGTATTTTTTGTTCTTTTCGACATCTTCAAATCCCATTTCGGACTGTGTGATTAAAAGTTTTGAATCGGGGATTTTTTGCTCTGTTGTTTTAGGCTTTGAGCAGGCGCAGAATGAAAACAGCATCATGCAAACGAGCAATAAAGAAATATATTTTTTCATCCGAAAAGAAATCCTCCGTCTGATATTATGGTCTGCCCGGTTATAAAGCCTGCTTTCCCGTCGGCAAGGAAAAGTACGGCGTTTGCGATGTCTTCCGGCGTACCGATTCTCCCTGCCGGGGTTGCATCAATCATTTGTTTCATTTCCGCTTCGGAAAAACCCGATGTCATATCGGTGGCTATAATGCCCGGTGCAATACAGTTTACTCTTATTCCGCTCGGCGCCAGCTCTTTTGCAAGCGCCTCGGAAAAACCTTTTACTGCCGCTTTGGACGCCGAATATACGGCTTCACAGCTTGCGCCGTTTACACCCCATATAGAGGAAATGTTTATAATTGAGCCGCTATGTTGTTTTATCATATGCGAAACCGCTTCTTTACAGCAAAAAAATACGCTTTTAAAGTTACAGGCAAAAATTCTGTCCAGCTCAGTTTCGCGCATATCCTGAAAACATCCGCCGGCGCTTATTCCTGCGTTGTTTACCAGAACATCTATGCCGCCGCAGATTTTTTCAATCTGTGCAAACATATGTTTAACTTCTTGTTCTCGGCTTACGTCCGCGCGGATAATATGTGCGTGCGGATATGTTTTTTTCAACAAATTTGCGTTTTTTTCACTTGTATTGTAATTTATAATTACAGTATCGCCCGATTCAAGGAACGCTTTGCTTATTGCTTTTCCGATTCCTCTTGCGCCACCGGTTACAAGCACATTCATTAAACTCACCAGATTATTAACAAAATATTAACATAATTATCACTTAACAATTATATTATAATTATATTATTATATCCGAAAAAAAACAATCAAAATTTATCTCAGCGTTTTTGCGTGTATACTTTTATGCAATTTGACAAAAAATTCCTTCGATTTTTGCAGATTTTTGCGATACTACATATTGTGATTCAATTATTTTTATGCACAATAGATTGATTGTTTGCATAATTTATACAAAAAAACCATAAAAAATCAGTTGTTTTGCTTGCATTTTGCCAAACAGTGTGATAAAATTCACATATATCAATGGGGTTTTTTGTATAAAATGCGAATGTGCAATTTGACGAAATCCCATAAGTCAGGGGGAATATGAGTGTCCAACAGAATTTTCCAAGGCATCATTCATCAAATGAAGGAGGCAACCGATAAAACCATAGGCGTTATAGATGAATCCGGCGTTGTTATTTCGTGTAGTGATTTAAGCCGTATCGGCGAAATTCAGAATCCCGGTTTTGAAAAGATTTTTGAAACGGACGGAGTAACTGTGTTTGAGAGTCGTACATACCGTAATTTCGGAGATATTTCAAAAACCGAATATGCCGCTTTTGTTGATGGAACGGATGAAGTTGCGGAGAAAACCGTGTGCATTATCGCTATTGCGCTGAGTGACATCAAAATGTTGCATGACGAAAAGTACGACCGCGCCAATTTCATTAAAAATGTAATCTTAGATAACATACTTCCCGGAGATATTTATCTTAAAGCAAGAGAGCTTCATTTTAACAATGAGGCTTCAAGGGCTGTTCTGCTTATCAGAACTCCGTTAAAAAGCGATATTTCCGTGTATGAATCTATCCAGAATCTGTTCCCGGATAAAAACAAAGATTTTGTTGTCAGCATAAATGAAACCGATATTGCCCTTGTTAAGGAAATACAGAACGGAATAGAAAGCAAAGGCCTTGAAACCCTTGCCGCAACAATCAGCGATTCCCTGCAGAAAGATTTTGGCATCAATGTTGTTATCGGCATCGGCACAAGTGTTATGGGAATCAAAAATCTTGCGTCATCATTCAGAGAAGCGCAGGTTTCTCTTGAGGTTATGAAAGTTTTCGATACCGAAAAGAATATCGTAAGCTACGATAATCTCGGTATAGCCAGGCTTATATATCAGTTGCCTACCACATTGTGCGAAACGTTTCTCAGCGAGGTGCTGAAAAAAGGTTCAATTGACAGCCTTGATCAGGAAACGCTGCTCACAATTCAGAAATTCTTTGAAAACAATCTGAATGTTTCGGAAACATCAAGGAAGCTTTTTGTTCATAGGAACACGCTCGTTTACAGAGTAGAAAAAATTAAGAAGCTCACAGGGCTTGACTTACGCAACTTTGATGACGCCATCGTCTTTAAAGTTGCTCTTATGGTTAAAAAATATTTAGATTCAAACCCCGTTAAATATTAAAACCGATTCCTAAGGAGGAAATGCATTGATAGAATTTAAAAACGTATCTAAGGTATATGATAACGATACGGAAGCTATAAAAGATTTTTCCCTCAAAATCGAGCAGGGAGAATTTGTGTTTGTTGTAGGCGCTTCCGGCGCAGGGAAATCAACTTTTTTAAAGCTGATGATGCGCGAGGAAAATGTTACATCGGGAGATATATGGATAAATGACTTTAATCTCCCGAAAATGAAAAGAAAACAGATCCCAAAATTCAGGCGCAGTATCGGCGTTGTTTTTCAGGATTTCCGTTTGATTCCCAAAATGACTGTTTTTGATAACGTTGCATTTGCGATGAGAGTTGTTGGTGCAAGGGAATCGGAAATCAGGAAAAGAGTTCCCCATGCGCTGGAGCTTGTCGCTTTGTCAAATAAAGCGAGAAATTATCCTGCGGAGCTTTCAGGCGGACAGCAGCAGCGCGTTGCGCTTGCAAGGGCGCTTGTGAACAAGCCGAAACTTATTATTGCCGATGAGCCGACCGGAAACGTTGACCCTGAAATGAGCTATGAAATCGTTGATTTGCTTAACAGGATTTCTCAGCAGGGAACAACCGTTATTATGGTTACGCATGCCCATGATTTGGTGGATAAATTCAATCAGAGAAAAGTTGTTATAGAAAACGGTAAAATCGTTAAAGATACAAAAACAGGGTTTGACGCAACAAATCACGGAGAGAATTTTGCAGGTTCGGGCATTAACGCCGCTGCATTCCTTTCGGATCCGAAGCCGGAGCCGGAATCGGTTGACGAAAAAACGGAACAAGCGCAGTCCGGCAGCGAGGCGGAGCAGGACACTGTATATGAGAGCCTTGAACACCCAAACGCGGAAATCATTGATTCAATTCACGAAAAGCTTGATGATGATTCGAGAGTGCAGAATATCGTTGACGATGTCCTCGGTTCAAAATCCACGCTTGATACTTTTGTAAATAAAGACAGAACGGATATAGATTATTCTGTTTTTCTTGAAAATATGGAAAATAAAGATGAGGAGGGCGAAGAATAATGAAAGCCGGTTACCTCATCAAAGAGGGATTCAAGAACGTATTTGTAAACCGCCTGATGACAATTGCGTCTATGGGCGTGCTGATATGCTGTATGCTTCTTATGGGTGCAAGCGTACTCGTCGGTGAAAATGTTGCTTCGATGCTGAACGAGATTGAAGAACAAAACGTTATTATGGTTTTTTTGGAGGACGAGGCATCCGAAGAAACCGTTAAAGCAGTAACTGAAAAAATCAAAGCGATTTCAAATGTTAAGGAAGTCGAGTTTATTTCCAAAGAAACCGCATGGAAGAACCAGCTCAGTGAAATGGATGACGCACAGAAAGAATTTTTTGAAAATTATGCAGATGAAAGTCCACTTCCCGATACGCTGAAAGTCACGGTAAGCGATATGTCGGTGTTTGACGCAACTGTTAAATCCATTAAATCCGTCGGTCACATCCAGAATGTGCGCGAGAACTCACAGCTCGCCCAAAAGCTTGCCAAAATCAGGCAGGCGGTAACGGTTGTATGCATAGTTGTTGTTGCGGCGCTGTGCGCGGTATCGCTGTTTATCATTTCAAATACCGTGCGTATATCTATGTTTTCAAGGAAGCTGGAAATCAGCATTATGAAAAGCGTGGGCGCAACGGATGGCTTTGTTCGAACGCCGTTCATCGTAGAGGGCGCAGTTATAGGAATTATATCCGCTTTTATATCTGAATTGATTGTGTGGGGAGTTTATACGCTTGCGGTCAAAGAACTGGACTCCATGCTTTCCATCTTTTCAAACGGATTTATTGATTTCTGGCAAAGCAATATTTGGTGGATTCTGCTTATTGCGTTTATTGCACTCGGCCTTATCACCGGTATGCTCGGAAGCGTGGTTTCCATGAACAAGTATTTAAGACATGAAGGAAGCGAACTGAATGGCATTGTGTAAAAGAATAAAAAAAATATGCAACGTTATTTTTGCTTTCGCTTTGGTGATATGTATAGGCGCGGGAGGACCGTTGAATCTTGCGGCCGACGCGGCAAAATCCGCGCAGGATTATCAGGAAGAGTATGATTCCGCCAAGGCTGAATATGATAAGCTTGTAAATAAAAAAGCTTCAGCGGAAGAAAGGCTGAAGGCCGCGCAAAAAGCTTATTATTTGCTTGTTGATCAGGTGAATGATATGAACAGCCAGATCAATGAGGTCCAGAAAGAAATAGATACACTTGAAAACGAGATTATAAAACTAGAAAAGAATATTGACGAAGAACAGGCTTTAATGGATCTTCGGTATTCCGAGTTTTGCGAGAGGCTGAAAGCGCTTTATATAGCGGGCAGTATGAATGCTTTTCAAGTGCTTATGGAGTGCGAAGATTTTTCGGATTATTTGGTAAGACTCGAAATGATAAATAAGGTATCTGCAAAAGATGCCGCGGTCATTGAAAATCTTGTTAATATACTCGATAAGCTGAATAAAATGCAGGAAAAGCTGGATTCGGACCGCGGAGCGTTGAACGAGAAGAAACAGGCGCTGATAAGCAAACGGTCCAGTCTCCAGTCTAAAGAAGCCGAAGCAAAAACATCACTTTCGCAGTGTGAATCGCTCATTGCAGAAATCAAATCTGCGCAGGCAGACGCAAAGGAAGAAATGCAAAAGGCGCTCAGTGAGATAAACAAGCTTTCCGCGTCTGGCGGAATCGTCGGAACAGGGCAGTTTTGCTATCCCGTTCCGTCCTGCACAACCGTTTCGTGCGGATATTACGGATATTCCAATCATAACGGTGTGGATTTTTCAAACGGAGGAATTTACGGCGCATCGGTTGTAGCGGCTGATGACGGTCAGGTAGTAGGCGCCGATTATTGGACGTACAGTTATGGTTATCATATAACGATTGATCATAGCAACGGGATGAAAACAATTTACTGCCATTTGAGTGCTATCGGCGTTTCGGTAGGACAAAATGTTAAGAAAGGGCAGGAAATCGGCAGAGTCGGTTCAACGGGAAATTCTACCGGACCGCATCTGCATTTCGGGGTTATTGTAAACGGCGGCTTTGTGAATCCGTTCAATTATCTGTAAGGATGTAACCGTTCGTCTTATAAGCGGGTATTTCCGTTTGATTAAACAGGGGTTAATCCTAAAAAAGGAAAAAAGCCTAATAAGAACGACTTTTTGCAATATACTTCGTAACGTTCATTAAGCGTTAGCTTGACTGCGCTTTCTGCCTTATCTTTTATCAACAATTCTTTCCTTTCAGGGATAGGGCAGTTTTGTTTTTCAAGCCTTTTTATCCTTATCGGCTTAAATCTGTTGTTATTGGTGAAAATATGGGAAATGTAAAATTTGCAAAGAGAATATTTTTTGCTGTATTTACGGCAATACTATCGTTTTGTGTATGTATGAGCACAACCGTAGGCGTTTACGCTTCAAGCGTATCTGATTTGGAGCAGAAGATTTCCGAAGCGCAAAAAAAGGCGGCAACGCTGGAAGGCAAGGCGGCAGACGCAAAAGAAACGTATCAGGCAAAGCTGGATGTTTATTATGCGGCATCGGAGGCTGTGAATGAAATTGATTCAGAGATAATTTCGTTACAGAATAAAATTGAAAAAACAACGGCAGAGATAAAAAGTCTGGATATAAAAATTGAAAAACAACAGAAACTGATTGATAAAAAATACGCTGATTTTAAGGAAAGACTGAAAGCGCTTTATATTGCAGGAAGCCTTACATCCGTACAGGTGTTGTTTTCATCCGGAGACTTTTCGGAATATTTGACGCGGCTGGAAATGATTCGGCGTGTTTCGCAGAAAGATAATGACGCAATAGATGAAATGACAAAGCTTGCCGAAGAGCTTGTTAAAGCCCAAGAGGAGCTTGATCAGGACAAGATAAAGCTGGAGAGTGAGGAGAAATCGCTCAAACAGAACCGCGTTTCCTTGGAAGAAAAGAAAACGCTTGCGGAAACTTCCAAAAACGAAAGCCTTGTTATTTTAAAACAGATAAAGGCACAGGAACAGCAAAACAATTCTCAGCTTCAGGAGTATAAAGAAGATTTGCAGGATGTTCTTGCTGAGATTGCAAGGCGTGAAGCTGCGGCGGCTGCGGCGGCAAATAGCGGAAATGAAAGTAGTGGGAATACCTCCTCAGCGACCCCTATCGTTAACGGAACCGGGCAGTTCTGTTATCCCGTTCCGGGACATACGACAATTTACTGCGGGTTTTACGGATATTCCAATCATAACGGTGTTGATTTTTCAGATGGCGGAATTTATGGTGCCGGCGTTGTTGCGGCGGATTCGGGAACTGTGGTGCGTGTCAGATATCTGACTTACAGTTACGGTTATCATATATACATATATCACGGGAACGGTCTTACCACGCAGTACTGCCATTTGAGCGCAATCTATGTAAGCGAAGGGCAGGCCGTTACAAAAGGGCAGTCCATTGGCGCGGTAGGCTCAACCGGGAATTCAACCGGACCGCATCTTCATTTCGGAATATTTGACAGAAACGGTAATTTCCTTAATCCTGAGAATTACTTATAACTTATTCGCCGATGTCCCCGCCTCTTAGGCGGCAGGGTCCGTTTCAGAATTTCAGCGGGAGTGACAATCTCCCACTGAGCCCCTGAGGAACGAACGCTCCCTGCGCAGGTTGCAATCGTTCGCAAGCCCTGTTTCAAGCGGGCTTGACGGAGCATTGCTCCGATTTAAATTTTTTAAAAATTTATTTTTCTTTACCTAACCGGGCATGGCATCGATTATTCGGCTAATCTGCTTAGGAGGTTTTTTTCTGAGTATTTTATTTTTGGTGATTATATGACAAAGCAGCGTTTGCTAAACAACAGAATAATTGAATCGCTTATCGGATTTTCATTATCGGTTTGTATAATATCGGCGTCTTTTGTATTCGTTTTCGCACAGGATAAAACGGACAAGGAAACAGAGTCGTCCGAAGCGCAATCGGTTTCGACGGTTTCCGAAGAAGAGAAAAAGCTTCTTGAAAAGAAGAAAGCGGCTGAAAACGACTTAGAGGATAAGCTGAAATCCTATTCTGACGCGAGCAAAGAAGTTGAGAATATAACAAGCAGGATCAGCTCTTTAGAAGAAAAGATTGTGGACGTTATAACGGAAATCAAAAAGCTACAGGGAGAAATAGATGAAAAAGAGCAGGAAATCGAACGCCTTTACAATGAGTTTAAAGGCAGACTGAAAACACTTTATATGACAGGGAATTATACCGCCGTGGAGGTTCTTTTAAGCGCGGCGGATTATTCTGACATGTATGTTAAACTTGAAATGATTCAGGCTGTTGCGGAAAAAGACAACGCTTCTATTGAAAAAATGCAGAAAACAGCCGCACAGCTTGAGAAAACCGAGGAAAAAATCAAGGATGATCGCGCAAAGCTTGAAGTTCAGGAAGCTGAGCTCGCAGAAAATAAATCCAGCCTGGAGATAAAAAAGGCGGAGGCGGCGAGCGCATACAATTCCGGGCTCGAAGCACTGCGTGAAATTGACGAGGAAGCCGGAGAAAAAGCATCAGCGGAAGAAATTTCCGCTGAACAGGAAGAAGTGGAAGATGTTATTGCCAAAAGCAAGGCGGCGGCAGTCTCTTCCGCTGAAATAGCCAAGGCTCTGCGTGAAGGTTCAAAAGATGTTGACAATCAAATTTTATCAGGCGGAGGACAGTTCTGCTTTCCTGTTCCGTCCTGTACCGATATATCCTGTGGATATTACGGATATACAAATCATAACGGAATAGATTTTTCCAACGCCTCAATCAACGGTAAAAAAATTGTTGCCGCAGCGGACGGAAAAGTTGTAACCGTAAAAAGGCTGAACAGAAGCTATGGTTTTCATGTATGGATTGATCACGGGGACGGATTGCTTACGCTTTATGCGCATCAGAGCCGTATTATAGTTAAAGAGGGACAATATGTCCGTCAGGGAGATGTTATAGGCTATGTGGGAACAACCGGGAATTCAACCGGACCGCATCTTCATTTCGGCGTGCTTTTGAACGGAAAATTTGTTAACCCGATAAATTATTTTTAACGCAGGAGGTTGAGGCTGAAAATCGGAATTCGGTTATTTCAGCCGAAAGGAATATGTATCTTTTTAACACACCGAATATACCCGGGGTAGAGTATCGGCTTATTACGTTGGTTAAGGGGAATATTGTTCAGTCTAAACATATAGGAAAGGATATAGGAGCGAGCTTTAAAACGCTGGTAGGCGGCGAAATTAGGGGCTATACCGAAATGCTTACCGAAGCGCGTGAGATTGCGACGCAAAGAATGATTGCCGAAGCTGAAAAATACGGCGCGGATGCAATTATCAATGTTAAATATTCATCGGCGTCAATTATGGCCGGGGCAGCCGAAGTTATCGCTTACGGTACAGCGGTTAAATACATAAAATAATAAGGAAAAAACAATAACTGACTTCGTTTTTACGGAGTCAGTTTTATTATTGATGGAAGGAATTAAACGGACTATCGGAGGCGTTGATATTTTTAGCCAGGCAACAAAAGCATAATGTCTTGACAAAATAGTTGCGTTATAAGATAATGAATTTGTAAAATTTGTAATAACACAATTAATGGAAAAGGAACGGATAGCGTGACTCAATGAACATATCAAAGCAAAAAAAGAATGCCGTATAAAAGATATAACGGTGGAAATTTGAAAGCGGGTTTAAAAATGAAAAATTTTATGCAAAAATTATTAGCGTTATTCTTATCTGCTCTGCTCGCCGCCTCTTTGGCAATTCCCGTATGGGCGGAAAAAGACAGCGGGAGCGTTTCTGATTCTAAAGCCTCGGATAAGTATTATGCGGAAGGCGAGGCAATCGCCGTTATGAAGTCGGACATTGCCAAAACGTATTCTTCAGGGGCAAAACAATCATCCGGCTTCGGAAATGATATAACTGTGGAGAAAACATGGAGCTTTGCGGACTCGGAAGAGACGGAATCGGCTTCCGAAAACAGCACGGCAGAATGTGATGAACAGCTTCAGATTGCTTGTTTTTCTTCAAATAAGCTCACAACCGAAGAGTTGATTGCGCAGTTGGAAAAAAATCAAAATGTTGAATATGCAATTCCGAATTATATTAAAAGAGCCTTTGCTGTTACAAATGATACGTACAGTGACTATCAGTGGGCTTTGGAGAACAACGGACAGAACGGCGGAAAGCTAAATGCCGATGTCAACCCGGAAGATTTGTGGAAGAAAAATGCGGATTCCGATAAGGAAACCGTTATTGCCGTTGTTGATACGGGCGTTGATTACAATCATCCGGATTTAAAGGATAATATGTGGAAAAATCCTTACGGCGCGAAACTGCTCGGAAAATGCGGATATGATTTTACCGATACGACGAAGGACCATTCTCCTTATGATGACAATGGGCACGGCACACATGTTGCCGGAATCATTGCTGCAAGCGCGGACAACGCCGCCGGAATCAGCGGAATAAACAAAAATGGCGTTAAGATTATGGCGCTTAAATTCCTTGATGCAAACGGCGTAGGCGATACGGCTTCGGTTATCTCCGCCTATGAATATATTTACTATGCAATGCAACTCGGAACAAATGTTACCGCCGTAAACAATTCCTGGGGCGGTTACGGAGATCAGGAAGAGCTGGCTCTTTTTGATATGATTTTCGATTTACTCGGGGAAGCGGGAGCACTTTCCGTTATTGCCGCGGGAAATGATGGAGTGGAAGTCGGCGAACAGGATTTTTCGCTTGACGAAGAAACAGTTTATGATTCACCGGCATGCTGTGAAAGCAAGTATGCGGTTAAAGTAGCGGCAACAAACGAAAATGGTGCTTTGGCATCTTTCTCGTCTTACGGCAAGAACTATATTGATGTTGCGGCGCCGGGTACGGATATACTTTCATCTGTTTCCTATAACTGCTTTAATCCGACGATTTACAGCGAAGAACAACGCGCATCGCTTTGTTCGCAGTATCAGGACTATGAAAATACAGATGCGAATTCATTCGGGATGCCTGAACTTTTAAAGGAATATACTGACGAATATGGAAAAACCGTCAACAGAGATATCTGTGCTTTCGTAAGTTCTGAAAAATATTTCGGCAGTGCGGCACAAGGAAATTCTCTGAATATAAAAACGGGGTCTCCCGGTGACGAAACAAACGGTGGCGCGATTGATATTTTTTCTATTCCGTTTAAACTTTCAAGCGCTGATAAAAAGTATTCATACAGCTTTATGATAACAGGAACAAACGGAGCAGAAGTTACCTGCTATGATATTCCGGCATCCGTTACAGTTACACCGAAACTCTTGCAGAATGAGATGCCTGTTGCAGACTTTTATTTCGATGAAACGGACGATAATTGGTATCATATCTTTTACGATACCGACCCTGCCGAAGAATGGGTTTATGAAAAAAGCGAGGAGAGGAAGCTTGTATTTTGTGTTGAAACAAATGGAAAAACCAGCAATATATCCATAGACGATTTTGCGCTCAGTAGTCAGGATGCAAATCCCGATGATTTCGGGAAATATGATTTTTACAGCGGAACATCTATGGCAACGCCTTATGTAACAGGCGCGGCGGCAATGCTTTCTCTTGCTTATCCGGACGCTTCTCCGATTGAAATTTCCAATATGATTGTGCATACAGGTACGGCCGACATGTCTTTAGCAGATAAGGTTGTTTCCGGCAAAATGCTTTCTCTTTCGGATACGGCTTCTGCGCCGCCGGTAATTGCGTCCGTAAATTATAATAATGACGGAAATGTGAGCATTAAAGGTTATTTCGGCGGAAATACGCAGGTACGTGTGGATTCTGTTCAAGTAGATCCCATTCAGAGCGCTCTGCGAGAAATTATTATTCCGGATAATGACTATAATACAAAAGAAATCAGCCTTGAAATTTCAAACAGCCACGGTTCTTTCAGCGGAACATATCTGCTTGTTAACAAAAAAGCTTTCTCAAAATGCGGCGGCATCGAATATACGGGAAAAGACGTATTTGTGCTTCCCGCAGGCGAACTGGTGTATACCCTTAGTCCCGATGGTGTAATCGGACGCATTGAGGGCGGGGCTGAAACCGTAAAAAATGTTCGGACATATGAATATGACGATTATTATTCTGAAATCGATGATGAGAGCATATTCGGAGATTATGCAGACAACGGATTTGAAATTACGGCGGCGGCATATATGCACGGAAATATTTATTTCAATGCACGCTGTCCGATAACAACCGGGGCGGGAACGGTTATCGGGTATGTCAGTGCATTTTGCTCGGCAGAGATTGAAAAAGGAACCTGCACCGCACTGTGTGAACTTCCCAATGATATGTTGGAGGGTGCAACCCTTGCGGTTTATAAAGGAAACCTATATTCCATAGGCGGATATGATTCTTCCGAAGGATTGTTTAGTAAAAGCGTTTACAAGTATGACGCGGAGAAACATACATTCACCGAAACATCGCTGAATCTTCCGCAGGGAAGAGCATACGGCAAAGCAATACAGTATGAAAATACACTTGTTTATGCTTACGGCGCTGAGGCAAGCGGCAAAATGCCCGCAATTCTTACGTTTAACGGAACGTCATGGAGCGAAGCGGTCAAAATTACGAATTGTTCCGACAGCACCACCTATGAATTTTATGACGGAAGCAAAGCGCAGCTTTATGAAGGAAGCGTCGGTATTGCGCAGGGCGGAATATTCTGTTGCGGAAGCTTTATAAACGGCATCGGAGACAGCTTTGTTTATAATGTAAACAGTAAAAAAATAATTCCCAGCGATTACAGCTTTTCCGATACATACGGCGATGAACCGCTTATCGGCACAACAACGCTGAACAGCTTTGTCGGTCTGGCTGTTGATGACAATGGATACTGCACGGCATACGACATACCGTTGAAAACTTCCTATGCGGAAATAATATGCGATTATCCCGATCACTGCGAAATCGATATTGGATACAGCAATTATTATTGCTACGGTGACAAGGTTACCGCTGTGGTTTATCCCGATTCCGGATACGTTGTTTCAGCCATAACTGCGAACGGGAAGAACTGCACACGTTCCGGCAATAAGGCGGACATTGTTATCAACGGAGAAACCCTTATTTCCGCAAAAGTGAAATATGTAGCGCCTCAGAAAGTGACGTCTTTGAAAGTAAGCGCGTCAACTTCAACGGGTTATACGCTTTCCTGGGCGCAGGCGAAGCGGAGCAATAACGTTCCGATTTCCGGTTATGTGATTCAGCAGTACAAAAATAAGAAATGGGTAAATGTCAAAGTTATTAAAGGTGCATCAGCGACTTCATATAAGATTGCAAAGCAGTCAGCCGGCAAAAATTATTACAGGGTAAGAGCATATTCTGTTTACGAGAATAAAAATTATTATGGCTCGTATTCCACGATGCTTACGGTTTACGTACCGCCGAAGCAGAGCATAAGCTCGTTAAGTTCGGCTAGAAAAAGTTTTACTGTTAAGTATAAAAAAGACGCTTCTGCAAGCGGCTATCAGATTCAGTATGCAACAAACAGTAAATTTACATCTGTAAAAACCGTAAAAGTCGGGAACAAAACGGTATCCAAGCGTGTTTCCGGCTTGCAGGCAAAGAAAAAATATTATGTACGCGTCAGGTCTTATAAGATTGTGAACAATAAGTACATTTGGGGTGCATGGTCATCCGTAAGAAGTGTGCAAACAAAATAATTTAAAATTTGTTTGAATAAAAGCTACCGGAATTTCCGGCAGCTTTAACTTTTAATTGCTGTTTAAATAACATGCTTGAATAAATTCCGTGGGAGGATTATAATGTATAAAAAATAAGCGGAAAGGGAACATTATTGCTCAAAACGTAATTCCTTTGAGCAATAATTCTGCATTGTATGACAAAAAAGAAAGAATATAAATACGTTCTGTTTGATTTGGACGGAACGCTTACCGATCCCGGAGAGGGAATTATCCATTCTGTGGAATATGCTCTAAAAAAATTCGGGATTGATATAAAGGATAAAAAAGAAATTTTCCGTTTTATCGGACCTCCGTTGATGGATTCATTTATGAATTACTGTGGATTTTCGGAAGCAAATGCAAAGTTGGCGCTCAAGTATTACCGGGAGTATTATTGTGAGAAGGGTATATTTGAAAATTTTGTTATCAACGGCATTCCCGAACTGCTTTCCTCTTTAAAAGAAAACGAAAAAACGGTGATTATGGCTACTTCGAAACCCGAAGTTTTTGCTGAAAAAATTGCGCAGAAGTTCGGAATTGCGAAGTATTTTACATGTATCGTCGGTTCAAATCTTGATGAAAGCCGGGCGACGAAAAGCGAAATCATAGCTTGTGCGCTGGATAGGAATGGGATAACGGAAAAAAACAGCGCCGTTATGATAGGAGATAGGGAATATGATGTTATAGGCGCATGTGAAAATGGAATAGATTCTATCGGTGTCCTTTTCGGCTACGGTACGGAAAGAGAACTGAAAAATGCCGGTGCATCATATATTGTACAGACACCTACCGATATACTGCAGATTATCAAATAATATTTTTCTCAGGCAATCATAATTTATTTAATTGACAAATAGTAGCTGTATATGTTAACATAAATTTATATAGTTATTAAGGTTGCTTGCCCGTTTTTTCATGCGGTGAAAGATAGCAGTAGCTGTTTGAAAAAGCAGAAGGGATTCTGTTCCTCCGCCGATTTTGAAAAATGGGGTTTTAGCCGCCTTATGGGCAGGGAACTTCTTTGCCCAAAGTATATTCAGGCGGGTTTGCCTGCGGTTGACTGATGTTTAAACAGAATTTTATATGAAAGGTGTTGTTATGAAAACCTGTAAAAACTGCGGCGCTGTTATGACTGAAGAAGACAGCGTATGTTCCTTGTGCGGAGAGTCTCTTCCGAAAAAAATAAAACGCAGTACGGCTGTAATTATAATTATAGCGGCAGTGTTGCTCCTTGCGTTTATTGCGGGCATAAGCATATTTCTTATATTGGGCGGAAACGGTAATGCGGTAAGCAGTAAAAAATATGCTTCATATGAAACGCTCGTGAAAGATTATTATACATACAAAGCGTCCGGTAACGGAGAAGGCGTTTATTCCCTTGTTAATGATCAAGAGAAAAAAGCGTTTAAAGATGAAAACAAAACGCTTATTGAAATCGACAATGAAGCGGATCGCCTTGTTTCGCTTTACGGAAAATCAAAAGTTTTTATAGATGAAATAAATCCGAAACAGCTTTCGTCATCAGATATAGAGGATTATGAGTCGAATTTTGCAAACAAGGGATTCCGTGCGGCGTTGACGGAAGATAATTTTACAGTTGCGGATATAACCGTAACGTTAAACGGAACAAAAGGCATAAACACATATGAGGAACAACTTCTTTTATATAAATCGAAAAACGGATGGAGCGTTTTGATTCCGATAGCGTAACACGTTTTGATTTTCAGGCGTTTTTGCCGGGAATATTATTTAACCCCTGTGCGAATACTCTCGCACAGGGGTGCTTTTTCGTTATCATTTACTTTGAAAATTTACGAGGAAAACAGTGGCTGAGGAATGCGCGGCAAGAATCGGGCCTTAACGAAGAAGAAGGGAAACAGTCGGCCGTTAAACTGTTAATCGCTGCAGCATGCTGTGAACGCCGTAAGGGTTTCTGCGAATTTGCGCAAAGCATCTGTATTCTGAAGATTCCTCAGCGTTTGCATAACTGTTTCAAGAATCGCGTCTTCTGCTTCGGCGCGGCGTATGCGGCAGCACATAGCTTCTCTTCCGCTACTACGCTCGTAGCCGTAGCTTGTATTCTCCTGCGCACAGCAACCGCATGTACTGTTGCTTTCTGCTAAAGAAAAATCTGAACATTTAATACAGTTCATATAATACCCCCGAAGTAAACAATTGCATATGTGAAAGGTACACGGCTTTTCCGGTTTCTGACGGGATTGATGCAAAGCATTCGGTTTATCCGTGAACACTTTCACTATTAATATATGCACCATCTTGCCGGATGCACCAAATTTTTCCAATTGGATAAGAGAGAAACTGCAAATCTTTCGCAGGGGATTGGTTTATCGCTTTATCTTTGCGCAGATATAAAAACCCGGATAAAAAGAAAATAGCCACCCTATTGGATGACTACCTCATACATTATGTCGGCATTATCTATCTTCCCGGGCCGTCGCCAGCCAAGTATTGTCGACGGGAAAGAGCTTAACTACCGTGTTCGGAATGAGAACGGGTGGACCCTCTTCCCAATAAACACCGACTTCTGATGTGCAAATATAATAACACTTAGGACATAGTTTGTCAATACTTTTTAAAAATTTTTATTGATTTTTCGTTTTTTAAATTCATTGCTGTGCTGCGGAAAGCCGTTTAATAATATCGGCCTTTCCGCATTTCGCGCCGAAACAGGCTTTTATTTCATTATTGAAAATCAACGCGGATAGAACGCAGTGTTCTTTGCAGCCGTTGCAGTTAAGTGTTTTGAACTGTATATTCTGTGAAAAAGAATGGTCTTTAAATAAAGCCGCATTGTTGTTGTAAACCGTTTTCATCGCGGCAAGCGCGGCACCGAGGGAGGCGTAAAATTTTTTGTTGTGTGAAGTTATATTCAGTGATTTTTGCGGAAAGTCTCCACGCCACTCACCGCTACTGAAAATATCGGAGGGAACGCCGCCAAATGTTTGGATAACGGTATTTTTCGTTATGATATAATTCATGCCGATGTATTCTGCGCTTTTGCAAAGCGCAAAAAGGGAATGAAGTCGAATTTCACTTTTTCTTGAGACATCCATTCGTCTTTTTCCGCATATGCCGATTCCGAGGATTGCAAACGGGTCCGTCATGTTTGAACTTATTTTATTCATGCATTCTCTAAGTGCGTCGTCGGCGGGGGCTTTGCGAGATAATGCCGCCGCGCATATTTTTTTGTTTTCATTTATGAGAACGCATGATGTCGATTTATCACATTCAATTCCGAGAAAGTATTGTTCCACTGCTCTGCTCCAATTTTATTTTATTTTTTAATTCAGGCAGTTTTTCACGCAATTCGTTTTCCGTAAAATACGGGCTCAGATACATTACGGGTACGTTTAATTTCAGTTTGCTTCCGGTTTCGCAAATCATTCCTTTGACTGCATTTGCGTTTCGATTTTCAAGAATATCGTCCGCAATCGTTTTAATGCTACGGTGGATGATTTTTTTAAATCCTGCCCTGTTTTTAAAATTTGCGGAAACAGACGGAATATTAGTGAGTATAAGTCCCTCTTCTGCAAGATTTTTCCTTATCATCAAAATCTTTGCATATTCGCAGTGTTTTTCGCAGAGAAACCCGATTGCAAAAATTCCTTCATTCTTTTCTCGAAAACGTTCTGCTTTTTTCATAATCAGCCGTAAAAAGATTTTCAGCGAGGAAAGTGTAGTGAGAGTATCCATCTCCTTTTCTGCCATACTGCAAAAAGTGGAAAATGATTCAATTTGATTTTTATCTTTTATTCCCGCACGTATTTCATATATAAGACTGACATAGCTATCCATCGTGCACAAGCAGTCGTAAAAATCAGCGGCAAACTGTTTTTGCTTTAAGTTTTTGTTTTTTCCGTAAGTAAGTGCGAAAGCCGGTAACGATGCATCTGTTTTATAGCACAATGTTTTCATTTTGAATCCGCTTTGTTCAAAGATATAATTGAGCGTTTCGCGGAAATGATAATTCGGAGCGGTGCGGCTGAGTATAACGGCAGTATCTGCTCCGAGATAAAAAGATTCGATAAAAGATCCGAGTATAAGCTGTGAATCATAATCAAGATTTTCCGAACCGAAGCTTGAACCGAGTTTCAGTGTGTACCGGCTCGTCTGCGCAGGGCGGATGAACGGGATATCCGCTTCTCTGAACAAAGCTTGAAAAACATAGGTATAAACTCCGGAATCTGTAATTGTAAGCTTCATAAAAAAACTCCTTCCAACCCAAATTGACGAAACATCGGGTTTGTTTCATTCAACATAATTATGGGCGGAAAGAGTTTGCTTTAATCAGAAAAGCACAGATCGCTTAAATATTTTCAATATTGTATTTTTTCTTATACGCTTTATATGCTGTGCGGAAATTTTCATCATCGTTTCTTCTGTTTTGGAGATATTGATGCGTGTCGCCGTCCGCTTCTTCGGACGAAACAACTGCAGCGGCAATATTTGAGCAGTGGTCAGAGATACGCTTGAACGCGTTGAGTATATCCGAAAGATAAAATCCGATTTCTGCGGTGTATTCACCGGACTGCAGTCTTTTTATATGGAGCCTTTTAACTTTTCCAACAAGTTTTGAAACCGCATAAGCAAGAGGTTCAACATCGTTCGCTTTTTCGGGGAAGTCGATGAATGCATCATTTGTAAGCTCAAGCATTTCTTTAATTGCGTCAATAATAACATAGATTTCCCTGCACGTGCTGCGGGAAAAGCTGAGTTTTTTTTCTTCCATTTCCGTTGTTATATTCACGATGCTTACGGCATAATCTCCGAGCCTTTCATACTCCGTGATTGCCTGTAGAAGCTTTGCGGCTTTTCCGTTGTCTTCAGAGGAAAGGTCGGTTGAGGATAGCCTTAAAAGATATTTTCGCAGATTATCTTCGTACTGATCGAGTTTTGTTTCAGTTCGCATAATCTTGTTTATTCGTTCTTTTGAGTATTCATCTGTCATCAGCTTTATGGAGTATTCGACGTTTTGACGGGCAAGTATCGCCATATCCATGCACATAATTTCTGCTTCTTTGAGCGCAAACGGAGGGGTCTGAAGAAGTCTTTCGTCAAGAAATGCAAACTGCGATGCTTCATCTTCTTTATCGGCACTTCCGCGCACGAGAAAATTTGTGAGTTTAATAAGAAGTTTTGAAAACGGACAAAGTATGGCGGTTGCAGCGATGTTATAGATAGTATGAATAACGGCAATGGATAAAACAGAGGCTTGCTCATCAATAAATGCCCAGTTGAATGCGGAGCTCAAAACCAGGAATAGCGTAATAAAGATTGCGGAACCGATAACGTTGAAAAGCAAATGAACCACAGCTACTCTTTTTGCGTTTTTTCCGGTTCCGATACTTGATAAAAGCCCCGTAAAGCACGTTCCTATATTTTGACCGAGCACAATAGGCACAGCCATGCGGTAAGAGATAAGACCGCTGAGCGCGAGCGCTTGAAGCATTGCAATCGATGCCGCTGATGACTGAATCACCGCAGTGATTACCGTACCCGCAATGATTCCGAGGATTGGATTTGAAAGCGTGGAAAGCACGCGTATAAAAGCCGGGCTGTCGGCAAGTCCGCTCACGGAGGAAGACATAAACGACATTCCGTACATCAAAACGGAAAAACCTGCAAGAATCTGACCGATATTTTTTCGCTTGTCGTGTTTCGAAAATACGTACATAACTACGCCGATTAAGGCGAATGCGCCGCAGAAGTTTTCGGGCTTAAGAAGCTGTAGCAAAATATTTTCGCTTTCTATTCCGGAAAGCGAAATAATCCAGGAGGTAAGTGTTGTGCCTATGTTTGCACCGAATATTACGGGAAGTGTCTGCGGAAATTCCATAAGTCCGGAATTGACGATGCCTACAAGCATAACGGTTATGGCGGACGACGACTGAACCGCTGTTGTGATAAGCAAACCGGTAAGCAAAGCAAGCATCGGTTTTGAGCTGATTTTATTCAATGCTGATTCAAGCTTTCCGCCCGCCAGCATTTCAAGCCCTTTACTCATAATATTCATACCGAAAAGGAAGAATGCAAGTCCGGCGCATAATTTTAAAACATCTAATATATTCATAAACGTTCTCCTTGTTTTTTAGATTTTGCAGAACAAACGGATTTATTACGGAATACAAGTAAATCGAAAACAATCCACTCATTTTGTGCTTTCCTGAAGAAAAATCTTGCTCTGAAATTTTGAAACCAAACGATACAGGAAAACTTCTTTTTATATCCATTAAATAATATTGCAGAACATATCATGTGTCAACAGCATTGCTTAAATTTTATGCAAATTTTACAAATTAAAATATGAGTGCGTGTCATCTGTTTTGATTTTTTGACAGCAAGAAAGAGCTGCCGCAAAAGATTTTGCCTTTTGCGGCAGCTTCTGAAATCATGAACAACTCAACATATTCAGCATGCAGTGAAAGGATTAAGCGAAATATGCCGATGCTGAATCACCGAACTGAAGAAGCTCGGCAGCAAGAGTTGAAACATCGCCTGTTACAGTTGAGCAGTATGTTGCAATGCTGTAAGACACCGTGTTGCTTACAACTGTTTCGCCGTTTGTAAGAGCAAAGGTGTATACGCTTCTCATCTGATCGGCGCTTACGCCGTCAAATACAGCAATATATGCCTGAACGTTTTCATCATATACAAAATCACTTGTTTCCGCAACAACTGTACCCGTAGTGTTCTTAACCTGAAGCGTAAGTCCGGTTACATCGCCGAGAACATACATGATGATGTTTGCATTTTCTACAAGCTCAAGTGAAGCGCCTGCAATTTTTGTTTCGCCTGTAAGAGTGGAAGTGTCATTTTTAAGATCGTTCTGCGCCGCAGGAGATGCCATTGTTGCAACTGAAACCTGTTCTGCCGTGAGAACGTCTGTTGCAAGCGTATCTGTGTTGTAACCGTAGAAGTTCTGCGCTTCAGCGCCGTATGCAAGCATATCAATGAGCATAACAGTTAATGCTTCATCTGTATTTTCAGCGAGCGTAGATTTAACATATTGCGCAATGCTGTAATCAACGCTCTCGGAAATTTCCACTGTTTCGCCGTTAATGATACCATGAGCAGTAGCCTGGAATATATCCGCCATCTGTTTAGCGGCAAGGTCTTTAATTGTATAAGCCTTGTAGCCTGCAACGGCAGTATCTGTGTTTTCAATGCCGGTGTAAACTGTTTCGCCGAGTTTAAACTCAACTTTCACAGAATCAAATGCAGCGGTTTGTTCTTCTGAAATGAATATGTTTGGTTTAATGTTTTCTTCAACAATAAGATTGGAACCTTTGATTTCAAGCTTACACTTCTGAACGCTAAAGATATCGGCCCCGTTGTTTTCTGACTTGTAACCGTCTGCTACAAAGCTACCGCCGTCTGTGCCGTGTCCGTCGGCAGGATTATAGTTCACGAAAGTTCCGCCTTTCACAACAAAGCTTCCGTTGGATTCCTCCTGGATATCCAGCACCATATAGTTCCCGTTGCGAGCGGCGTCTGTGCTGAATGTACCGCCGTTGATAACCACTTCGCCGCCTGAACAGATGCAGGTATTTCCGAGCTGATTTGCATCAGCGCCCACATTCCATTTTACGGTTTCGTTCAGCGTAGCTTTTGCTCCCGGCATAACGAGAAGAGCGGCGGCGTCTTTGCCTGAAGCGCCTTGAACCGTTCCGCTTCCTTTTACCGTAAGATTGCCGCCTTCATAAACTTTAACGGCATATGTGTCTGTGCTGGTAAGTGTATAAGCATTAAGATTCAGCGTGATTTCGGACTGAACAGATATTTCTTTATCCAAAGTAACGTCTGAAAGAAGAATAACTTCTTCGCCTGTCTGCGCTGCATTTACGGCTTCCTGAAGTGTTTTATATCTAACATCGCCGATAGCGGCAGTATAATCTTCGGCTTTAGTTGTATCTTCAAACAGATTTAACATCGTGCTGGAGAAAAAGTAATTGTAAGGCACGCCGTTTGCGTCATTACCGTTCACATAATCGCAGGATGTTGTTACTTGAATTTTAATATATTGTGCGAAAACCGATTCGTTTAATACGATGTCTTTTTGGTTTACATCAGCAGCCAGCTCTGTTTTATTGGCAGGATTATATAGATTCTCAAATGCCAGTACTTCCTGCCAGTCTGAACCGTTCATGCTGGTATAAATTATTCCGTTTTTCGGAACGCCGTATAGATATCCGGGCTCTTTATTATATTGAATTTTCGAAAGATATCTCGGTTCATCAAGTTTTATGGTAATATATTTTTCATCGTTTGTTACCGTTCGGTCTGTATGCCATTTTGTATTGGCGTTTCCGTCAATGGCATTCACAACCTGCCCGTAATCGGTTGCCCTGACAGCCTCGGATGAAAAATCATACACTGATAAATGTTTAATCGGAATATATTTTTCTGTATCCGGCTGATTATCTTCGGTAAACGAATACTCTAAAGCATCGCTTGCCGTAAGAGATCCGGCGGCTTTGTTCCTGACATATAATTTTCGGGTTCCCGTTACAATCGGTTCCTCATCTGAATAGGAGGTCCATTTTCCGTCCTCAATTTTCCACTCGAGGCTGTCAACATCCGTTAATCCTATCAATCTGTTTTCCAAATCGTTTAAGTACAGACTATTCGGCATTGTCGGTATTTGCCGCTTGTGAATATAGATGGTTGATTCAGTATCTATTGCCGTCATGCGGATTTTTATGTTATTATCTGTATTTATTGCCTGTAATTCATCAGATGAAAGTTCCTGTTCGTCAGCGCCCGCTTCTTTCCAGGTAGCGCCGCCGTCCAAACTGTATTCCCAGGCAGTTCCCTTATATTCGTCTGTCAAAACTATTTTGCCGGCATTGTTACCGTCAAAGGAGAAAGTGGCGACGGTTTTGACTGTGGTATCTTCATATAAGTTTACCATTGCCAAGGACGCAAACATATTATAAGTATTCATCTCGATTTTAACATATTGTCCGTATACGCTAAAATCAAAATCTATTCTTCTTAATTTGTTTTCCTGCGAACATCCTTCCAATCTGCCGGCTTCCGTCCAATTTTCACCGTCAACGCTTACATATATAATTGCGTCTTGTATGAAATCCGGATCGTTATCTTTATATTTGATTTGTGCAAATTCCAGCGCGGATAAGTTTCTCGGAGTATCTAATTTTATTGTTATAAAAGGTTTAACGCTGTCTTTTCTTACATCATACCTGAAATCGGTGTGCCATAAAGTCGTCATATTTCCGTCTATAGCATTCGGCGCATAAAACGGTCGGCTGGAATCTATGGATTGTGATGAATAATTATGGATAGACAAATGTTCTATCGGTATGTATTTGGCAGTCTCCGGCTGATTATCGGAAGTGAATTGATAAGTTGTTGTTGCGCTCGGAACTGTTGTGCCCGTAAATCCGGTTCTGACTTCAACTGTCTGGTCACCTGTTAAATCCGGAAGCTCGGTTTTAAACGGAGTCCAGTTTTCACTGCCTTGCAGGCGCCATTCCATAATATCCGATGCGCCGATAACCCGGTTTTCCCAGTCATTTGCGTATATGTTTGAAGGCAGAGTTCCTTCCGTAATATCAATCGTAAAACAATAATCATTCAGACCCATGATTTTAACGAGAATATCTTTTTCCGCAGATATACTGTTAAGCTCATCCTGCGTTAATTCAACAAAATCGCCGGATGTCCACTCGGAATAGGTATTTCCGCCGTCCAGACTGTATGCCCAGTTAATGGAATAATCGGAATTTTTCATCAGTTTCCCGGCATTTTCACCGTCAAACGAGAAAGAAATCGGATCGGGTTGAGTCAGACCTAAAAGGCTTTTCGCGTGCGTTCTTACACCGCTACCGGCATTTACAGCACCGATCGATGCAAGCGTTTCATCGGAAACAGTTACCGCTTCTGTTAAATTCTTCTTTTCAATCGTGTCGATATCCAGTTTCTTTTCGCCTTCTAAATACGGCCTTATCACATTCAGAAGATCATACATGGCTACCGGATAATATTTATAAGATTCGGTAACTTTCAAAGCTAAATTGTACCAGTCGTCCGAAGTTATAGTTCCGCCGTCATTCGTGTCGCTCATTTGTTTGTATAAATTGATGATGTAGTCGTAACTGTCTAAATTTATACTGTTTGTTTCAAGCGCTTTAAAATAAGTGTCCACTTTTGCGTTGTTATCGCTATAAGAGTCGGCGATTAAATTGTAATACAATGATTTTTTATATGCACTGTAATTATTCAGATTGGCTTGAGCTAAATATAAATAGCCAAGGCTCGTTCCGCCTTTGGAACCGCTGATATTTTCATCGGTAAAGGATTTGGCGCCCCAGTTAAAAATCAAACGGTAACGGCCTCCTCCGCCCCATGTGGTTCCGGCGGTGTTGTAGCCTCCGTATCTTTCAGTCCAATAACCGTTTCCGTTTTCGTCCTGCGCATAATTGAAATACATTTCGTGCTTCGGCTGATAAGCGCCAACGGCGGGGATTCCGTTCATACGGTACAGACTTTGCGCGAAACGGGATTGATTCCAGCAGATTCCGCCGGCCTCCATAACCATCCAATAGCGCTGTGTCGAATCGCCGTACGGAACATTGAACGCGCTGAGATAGTATTTGGCGTCGTATGTTTCTCTGTTGGCTTCATCATAAAGCTTTTCCTGCGCGTAATTCGGGCTGATATACGGAACCATCCAGCAACTTACGCTTTTAACAATATGTGTATACCCGTTCATCCACAAGATTTCTTCGGGGTTAATTGCATCGCAAAAAACCATACGGATTAGCTCAATGTGCAAATTTTCAAACCAATCGTTTTGAACAAATTCACCGGTTACTCCGTTGTTTTCAATATACATAAATTTGTTTTCGTCAAACAGCTGCTTCATCAATTTATACCGTTCCAGGTAATCATAGGTTCCGGTAAATGCGCCAAAACGTAAAGGAGAGTGTATGAGGTCGGTAGTATATGTAGCGGATAAAGCAACCGCCATTTTAGTGTATATGAATTTTCCGGAACTGAGAGCTTCTTCGTTGTTAGTATATAAATCCGCTAAAATATTCAGAAATTTATCAGTATCGGAAATTTCACCCACTTCAATAATTTGCTCTATTATCTCATCCTTGCTGATGCACCAGTCCAGGGCTTTTACACCGTTTTGATTAAATTCGGCAAAATCCTGAATTGTGGCATAACCCAATTTGTTGACAAGAGCTCTTTCCAAAACCGTGCGGTAATAGTTGTTATAATTATCCTCCACACTGTTTTTGCTTAAAATATTATCATAATATTCAACAGAATGCAGATTACTGTAATAAGGAGCGGTTTTATCGAAGTCTTCACTTACCAAAGCGGCGGCGGCTATGGTAGCATGATCGGCGGCGTTACTGCCGCAGGGGTCTGTATATATTCGTAAATATTTATAGCCGTTGATCGATACATCAACTTCAACAGCCGGAGTTGATCCGGTCATTTGTTCAGTCTGATATAAATCCTGCCAGTTTTCTCCGTCGCTTGATACGGATACTTTAATCCATAAATTGCCGTTTGTTCCGCGGGCTGCGTCCACACCCATATAGGCAATAAAACGCGGATAAGCCACAGAATATTCTGATATATCATAAGTTATTTGACCTTTTGCATGAACACTGAGTCCTTTTGTAAAAAAGGTTCTTTGTCCGTCAATCATTAAACTTAATTTATTGCCCTCTTGGTTTTGATCGTATTCAATATTATGTCCACTCCAGCCATTATAAGACCAGCCGTTTTCGGAGATATATGCTATGTCGGATAAGTAGATTTTTTCACTGTTGCCGGTTGTAACCGCAACGGGTTCATTATTTGTCTGGGCGGATAAATTGTCGCTGTCTTCTGCAAATACGGTTAAAGCGGAAGAAACAGCAAACAGGAGTACGAATGTGCTTAATAAAATTAAAAGATTTTTTATCATACTTCTCTTTTTCATAATTATTCTCCTTTAACAAATATTTGTTTTCTAAATATTACACTATAATTTTAGAAATATCAACAGTTTTTAAATATTTTTTTAATTTTAATTTGTGCAACTTTATTTACTGTTGAAAAGCATAGTTAAACACAGGGGTATTCTGCCCTTAAGGCAGGGTGTATTTGTAATTCGGCGGCGTGTAAATTTGCTGCTGAATTTGGACGGCACACTGTGCCGCAGACACCTTCTTAAATAATAAAAATGTTTTCTCGGTTGATAAAAGCCCTTGCTAAAATGGATTAACTGTAGAGCATAAGTAGATAAACCGATATTCGGCTTAAATGACCGGAGGAAACAAGAAAAGCCGAAATCCCTCATAAATAAAGGGTTCCCGGCCTTTTTGCGCTGGCACTCCGAGGCGGATTCGAACCGCCGGCCTTCCGCTTAGGAGGCGGACGCTCTATCCTGCTGAGCTATCGAAGCATATAATTTTGCAGAAATAATTTTAACATTATATCGGGAGGCTTGTCAACAATAATTTGCACATAGCTTAAAAAACGGCATTCATCAAATACGGCAAATTAAAACTCCGCCCGGCAGGGACGGAGTTACATGAAATTTTAAAATTACAGTGTTTAGAAACAGGTCAGCAGACTTTTTGAATCCAACCGAAAGCATCTTTTTCCTTGCCCCACTGAATACCGGTGAGTTTGTTATACAGCCACTGTGTGGTTTCGCCGATTTTAAAATCGTTTACTGTATATTTAACTCCGCCGTAGCAGATTTCTCCGATCGGGGAAACAACAGCGGCAGTTCCGCAACCCCACGCTTCTTCAAGCGAGCCGTCTTTCATAGCTGCAATAAGTTCGTCAACACTGATTCTTCTTTCTTCCACAGGAATATGATTTGCTTTCAGCAGTTCAACGATGCTCTTTCGTGTGATTCCGGGAAGGATTGAGCCTGTAAGCATCGGGGTTACAACAACGCCGTTAATTTTGAACATAACATTCATTGCGCCTACTTCTTCTATATATTTTCTTTCTACGCCATCCAGCCAAAGGACCTGACTGTACCCCTGCTGTTCGGCTCTTTCGCCGGCGCGGGTAGATGCCGCATAGTTTCCGCCACATTTTGCTTCGCCCGTACCGCCTACAACGCATCTTACATCTTGTTCTTCGATCATAATTTTAACAGGATTGATACCTTCTTTATAGTAAGAACCGACAGGGGACGCAATGATGCACATAACCGCTTCCTGTGAAGCGTGAACACCGAGATGTGCATCAATCCCGAAAAGGAACGGGCGGAGATAAAGACTGGTTCCGAAGCCCGCAGGAACCCAGCCTTTTTCGGTTTCAACAAATTTTTTGATTGCTTCAAGCATAAAGACTTTGTCAAAAAGCGGAAGCTGCATTCTTACTGCGGAATTATAAAATCTTTGCATATTCTGCTCCGGTCTGAACAGTTGAACAGTACCGTCTGCCGTTCTGTATGCCTTGAGACCTTCAAAGATCTCACCTCCGTAATGCAGAACGAGCGCTGCAGGATGAATTTTGAAATTATCAAACGGGACAATACGCGGGTCATGCCATGTGCCGTTCGAATAATTCATGATAAACATATGATCTGTAAAGACCGTTCCGAATCCGACCCCATCAAGATTCCCGACTTTCCCCGGATTTGCAACTTTTTCAATTCTGATGTCTTTTGCTGTCATTTCATTTCCCTCCTGAAACAAGCGGTATTCCATATGGGTTAAACAACCGCCATAAAATAAAAAAACGCCTCAAAGCCGTTCGGAACTTTGAGACGGTTTACTTCCTGTTTACGAAGTGCCCGTGATATTGCTCAGATTGCATGGCTATAACCTGTGTCGATTATAGCTTAAAGCCCTTGTGCATTAACGTTGCAACACGGAAAGGAAGATTCGAACCGCTTCTCTTCTTTCGGCTCGGAAGCAATAACCTCTAATTCTCATGAGCGATTTGCGCCAAACACCGGTTTTTGCACGCGGCAGTATCAATGCTGTCTTCGTCATGGCTTTATTAAAAATAATAATACCACTAAAAAATACATTTGTCAACACGGCTCAGTAAACAGCAAGTCGTTTCGGTGACTTGATTTGAGTTTTCGCTTTGCCGGGGCGCTTAATCTGCATTAAAAAGCAAAATATATTCGGGGCAACAGGCAAAAGAGCTGATTATTATAGAGAAATTTGCAAAAATATAAAAAAACTGTTGCATTTTTTTTCGTTTTATACCATAATATATAAGATATTTATTTATGCTTATTTCCGGGTGTGGCTCAGTTTGGTAGAGCGCTTGAATGGGGTTCAAGAGGCCGCTGGTTCAACTCCAGTCACTCGGACCATATGATATCCGGAGCAATTTGCTCCGGATATCTTTAATCAAGGGGTATGTAGTTAACGGTAACTTATCGTAAGAAGGAGGAGTTGTTTTGACAAAATCACAAATAACTATGATTGCGGCTATGGCGGTTTATTTGCTTGCGATGTTGGTTATCGGCGCAATCGTTTCTAAAAGGAATAAAAATTCCGGAGATTTTTATCTCGGCGGAAGAAAACTCGGATCTGTGGTTACGGCAATGAGTGCAGAGGCGTCCGATATGAGTGGATGGCTTTTGCTCGGATTGCCGGGAGTTGCCTATCTCAGCGGTATCGCAGAGGCGTTTTGGACTGCTCTTGGTCTTGCTGTGGGTACATATTTTAACTGGCTGATTGTTGCGAAACCACTCAGAAGATATAGCGAAAAAGTAAACGCGATAACCATTCCGCAGTTTTTCAACAATCGTTTCAGGGATAAAACAAGAATACTCATGGGTGTATCGGCGGTTATCATTATAGTATTTTTTATTCCGTATACAGCAAGCGGATTCAATGCATGCGGAACGCTTTTCAGCTCTCTTTTCGGAATAAATTATTTAACGGCTATGATTGTTTCGGCGGCTGTTATCCTGATATATACAATGCTTGGTGGTTTCCTTGCGGCGAGCATAACGGATTTGATTCAGTCCATCGTTATGACGGTTGCCCTGATTATTGTTGTGTTTTTCGGAATCAATTCAGCAGGCGGTGCGCAGGCTGTTGTTGAAAACGGTAGAAATATGATAAGCTATTTCAGCTTGACTTCAACTTACGATTATGCCAATAATGCTTCGACAGGTTATGGATTCATAACAATTGCATCAACCCTTGCATGGGGACTCGGTTATTTCGGAATGCCTCATATTCTTTTGAGGTTTATGGCGGTAAAGAGTGAGGACAAGCTTAAAACATCACGCCGTATAGCCACAATATGGGTTGTCATTTCAATGGGAATAGCCATATTTATCGGATTTACTGCCAGAGCCATGTCTGCTTCGGGGAGCATCTCGGATCTCACTTCCGGCGGCTCAACGACGGCGCAGACAGCGATTATTAAAATTGCTGAGTTGCTCAGCCGGAACAACCTTTTGCTTGCGGTTGTTGCAGGAATTATTTTAAGCGGGATTCTTGCCTGTACAATGTCTACGGCGGACAGTCAGATGCTTGCGGCGTCTTCGTCTATAAGCCAGGATATTGTTCAGGGGGTTTTCAAAATCAAGCTAAGTGAGAAAAAATCTATTCTTATTGCAAGACTGACCTTGTTGTTCATTGCTGTTGTCGGTGTAATCTGGGCACGCAGGGAGGACAGCGTATTTTCAATTGTTTCGTTTGCGTGGGCAGGCTTTGGCGCAGCGTTCGGGCCCGTTGTTTTGTTCTCTCTGTTCTGGAAACGCACAAATGCATGGGGCGCACTTGCGGGAATGCTAAGCGGCGGCGCAACGGTATTTATCTGGAAATATCTTGTCCGTCCTTTGGGCGGCGGATGGGATATTTATGAACTGCTCCCCGCGTTTCTTGTTGCCTGCATATTCATTATCATAGTAAGCTGTGCCACAAAATCTCCGAGCGAAGAAATCATCGCGGAGTTCGAGGAAGTAAGAGAAAAAAGGACAAAGCGGCAAAATTAAGTAACAAAATTTGGTGCGGAGCGGTTTAAACCGCTCCGCATTTATGTTTAAATGAAATATTCTGTTGACCTGTGATTTAAATTATGGTAAAATGAATTAAAATCCGAAAAGCGAGAATTTCTTTCTTTGAGGAATAAAAACAATATCTGCTGATATCGAAATTTTTTGAGATAAAAGACGGGGTATATCATATTGATTTTTATTGTGGTAAACTGCGTCTTTTCGACGCAGTTTTTTAATTCGGGAGGTGTATGTGTGAATAAAAGAGTAGCCGTAATTGTTATTATCATTGAAAATAATGATATGATACGGAAAGTGAATGATTTGCTCAGTGAATTTTCGGAGTATATTGTAAGCCGTATGGGTGTTCCCTACCGGGAAAGAAGCATCAATATAATCACGATTGTTGCAGATGCGCCTGAAAACACGATTTCAGCGCTTTCCGGAAAACTCGGCCGGCTGAACGGAATCAGCGCAAAAACAGTTTATTCAAATATAAAATAAGGGGAGAAAAATATATGTATAATCCAAAATCATTTAAAGCGGAAGAATTTATTGACAATGAAGAGATTCTGGACACACTGGAATACGCGGAAAAAAACAAGAATAACGAGGCGCTTATCAACAGTATCATTGCCAAGGCGAAGCTCAGGAAAGGGCTTTCGCACCGAGAGGCAAGCGTGTTGCTTGCGTGTGAAATCCCGGAAAAGATTGAAGAATTTTATGAACTCGCAGAGCAGATAAAAAAAGATTTTTACGGCAACCGTATTGTTATGTTTGCTCCGCTTTACCTTTCAAATTATTGTGTGAACGGATGCGTTTACTGCCCGTATCATAATCAAAATCATCATATCGCAAGAAAAAAGCTTACGCAGGAAGAAGTTAAAGAGGAAGTTATTGCCCTTCAGGATATGGGACATAAGAGGCTTGCGATTGAAGCGGGTGAAGACCCCGTAAACAACCCAATTGAATATATACTGGAATGCATTAAGACAATTTACAGTGTGCATCATAAAAACGGCGATATTCGCAGGGTGAATGTTAATATTGCGGCAACAACGGTTGAGAATTACCGCAAATTGAAAGATGCGGGGATTGGAACGTATATATTGTTCCAGGAAACGTATCACAAGAAAAGCTATGAAAAGCTTCATCCTACGGGACCGAAACACAATTATGCATATCATACCGAGGCTATGGACCGCGCTATGGAGGGCGGCATTGATGATGTCGGTTTGGGCGTCCTGTTCGGGCTGGAATTGTATAAATACGAATTTGCAGGTCTGCTTATGCATGCCGAACATCTTGAAGCGGTGCACGGTGTAGGGCCGCATACAATCAGCGTTCCCAGAATTAAGAGGGCGGACGATATTGATCCTGATGTTTTTGACAACGGAATTGACGATGATACTTTTGCAAAAATCTGCGCGCTTATCAGAATTGCCGTTCCGTATACCGGGATGATTATTTCTACAAGAGAGAGCCAGAAAGTGCGCGAAAAGGTTATACGTCTCGGCGTAAGCCAGATTTCCGGTGCGTCAAGAACAAGCGTAGGCGGCTATACGGAAGAAGTCAGACCGACTGATACGGAACAATTTGACGTTTCGGACCAGAGAACGCTTGATGAAGTTGTATGCTGGCTTATGGAAACAGGATACATTCCGTCTTTCTGCACCGCTTGTTACAGAGAGGGCAGAACCGGAGATCGTTTTATGTCGCTGTGCAAATCCGGTCAGATTCAGAACTGCTGTCATCCCAATGCGCTTATGACGTTAAAAGAGTTTCTTATGGATTATGCTTCCGAGAAGACGAAAAAAATCGGGAATGAACTGATTGAAAAAGAACTTATGAATATACCAAAAGAAAAAGTGCGCAAAATCTGCAGGGAGCATATTGAAGAGATAGAACACGGCAAGCGGGATTTCAGATTCTGATGGAATGGCTTGGAAATAATAAAGGGGCAATAAAAAAAGGGAAGGAGAAGTGATTATGGGATTAAATGATACGCCGTCTGCAAACAGAGTGCATATCGGTTTTTTCGGCAGGCGCAACGCCGGAAAATCAAGCCTTGTAAACGCAGTGACAGGACAGGAACTGGCTGTAGTTTCGGAAACGAAAGGAACGACGACGGATCCTGTTTATAAATCTATGGAACTGCTTCCTCTCGGGCCGGTTATGATTATCGACACGCCGGGCTTTGATGATGAAGGCGCGCTTGGCGAATTGCGTGTAAAAAAGACGAAGCAGGTGCTTAACAAAACGGACGCCGCCGTGCTTGTTGCCGATGGAACCGAGAAACTTTCTGCGAGCGACCTTGAACTGATTTCTTTGTTTGAGGAGAAAGCAATTCCGTATGTTGTAGCTTTTAACAAGTGCGATATTTCCGAAAAGCAGACGTGTGAAAAACGGCATATTTTCGTCAGTGCGCTTACCGGAGAGGGAATAGAAGAATTAAAAGAGCTTATCGGCAGACTTGTGAAAACCGAGGATTTCAAACTGCAACTTGTAGGCGATTTGCTGGACAAGGGAGATTTTGCGGTTCTGGTTGTCCCTATTGATTCTGCAGCGCCGAAAGGCAGGCTTATTCTTCCCCAGCAGCAGACGATAAGAGACATACTCGAAGCGGGTGCGACCGCCGTAACAACCCGGGAAACAGAGCTTGCAGATACGCTTGCAACTCTCGGCAAAAAACCGAAGCTTGTGATAACCGACAGTCAGGTGTTTGAAAGCGTTTCAAAAGATACCCCCGAAGATGTTCCGCTTACGTCTTTTTCAATCCTTATGGCGAGATACAAAGGCTTCCTGAAAACCGCCGTGAAAGGCGTAACGGCAATCAGCAGGCTCAAGGACAGAGATACAGTGCTCATTGCCGAGGGATGCACGCATCACCGTCAGTGTGAGGATATCGGAACGGTTAAGATCCCAAAATGGTTGAATGAATTTACGGGTCAAAATATAAATTTTGAAACGTCTTCAGGCACGGAATTTCCGGAGGATTTATCAAAATATTCCTTGGTTATTCACTGCGGCGCGTGTATGACGAATGAAAGAGAGGTTAAATACCGAATGAAATGTGCAGCAGCGCAGAATATTCCGTTTACAAATTACGGCATTTCTATTGCATATATGAAAGGACTTCTGAAAAGGAGCGTTGAAATTTTTCCCGATATTGCAGCGGAACTCAGCAATGTATAGGGGAATTGTGTTATTCAAAATAAAACCGGCTGTCTCAAACAAAATTGAGGCAGCCGGTTTTTCCATGTTATGAAATTCGCTTACGGGAATACGAAGCGCCGAAGTTTCCTTCCATCTGCGTTAAAGCACCCATTCGTATACGATTCCGTAAAGCGCGCGGATATAGTAAGGCATAAAAAGCCACCAGGCGGTTTTGTCCGGTACGGCGGATCAATCTTTCAATCCGATTTCTTTTGCTATCCGGCAGGCATGGCATTCGTGAAACTCGTTGGTGCATACGGGAATGCTCGGATTTAGGTTATTTTCTGCAATAATCTGCTTTAAAAGCTGCATATTTCCTCTTGCAGAGGTTGATTTGTTTTCTTTGTAAATCCTTTCCAATAGATGCCTTTTTCGGTCAGATAATTGGGATATACATTCGCTTCCGATATCCTTTCATCGGCACTCTGTCCGCCCGGCAAGACAAGGGAGGCATTGCCGGAGGGTTTCTTTAATGCGAAAACAGTCATAAGAGAGGTCTAGGGCACTACGAGAACGGCGAGAAAAACCGAAAAAACGGATATGATGCTCAGTATGGGTTTTCCGCTCCGTTTCCGCCAAAGCGTTTTGATTTTCTTATTGACAATGTCAAACAAACATTCGTAACTCAGCAACAGCACAAAGAAAATCGCGTCCAAAAAACTTCCGATGTTGAAGATGCCGCATCGGACAAGGAAAGGATTTACTAAACGTGTGATACCGATAATTCCGGTAAATAAAATAAAACAAATAATTTTTCCCTTCATTAACCAGGGTTAATCTTTTATTCGTTTGTATATTGTTATTCTATATTGCAAAGGGTAACGTATTTTCAATCAGATATAAATTTTCGTTTATTGTTTCGCAGTGATGTGAGGCTGCTTTTTGACTGCCCGACCGATAAATAAAAAAAACATAAAATTCGATTCTTCTATATAAAAAATTTAATAAATATTGAATTAAAAGAGAATTTATGATATATTTGATATAGTTCTTTTTCAGGTGTTTCCGGGCAGACGTTGTTCTCGGAGTTTTCAAATACGCATTTTAAGCACGTGATTTAATCCGTGCTTCTTTGCAGTACGGAGGAAATAATTATGATCGTTAAAGATATTATCGGTATTCTTGAAGCAGAAGTGGTCTACGCCGCCGATATGGAAGCGGAAATACTTTCTGCTTGCGGAAGTGATATGATGAGCGATGTGCTGGCTTTTGTAAAAGATCAGTCCGTTCTGCTTACGGGGCTTGTAAATCCGCAGGTTGTCCGCACGGCGGATATGATGGATATGCACTGTATTGTTTTTATCAGAGGCAAAGAGCCTGATGAGACAATCATTGCGCTTGCAAAAGAGAGAGGCATAACGATTCTCAAAACCAGATTCAGAATGTTTACCGCTTGCGGACGTCTTTATAACGCAGGATTAAGAGGAGGCTGCAATATCTGATGGCTTCCATTAAATTATCTTATGAAGTTCCTTCGGCGGAAGACGATTTCACACGCGCGGGAGAAGCGTCAGGCTCCGTTAAAAAGAAACTTCGTCAGCTCGGATACGATCCGGAAGCAATCCGTAAGGTTGCGATAGCTATGTATGAGGGTGAAATAAATATGGCGATTCATGCCGGCGGCGGAACAGCTGAAGTTGAAATCGAAGCCGATAAAGTGATTATCCGCCTGATTGATAAAGGTCCCGGCATTGCAGATGTTGATAAGGCGATGCAGGAGGGCTGGTCGACAGCTCCCGACAGAGTCCGTTCCCTCGGATTCGGAGCAGGTATGGGTCTGCCGAACATGAAAAAATATTCAGATAAATTGGATATACAAACTGAAGTGGGCAAGGGAACGCGCATTACAATGGTGGTCAGTGCCTGAGTGTGCGTTTATCCGGGTGTAACATATATTGTATGAATTATTTCCATTCGGTAAAACTGAATAAAAGCAAATGCATTGGATGCACCGCATGCATTAAGCGATGTCCCACAGAGGCGATACGCGTCAGAGCGGGCAAGGCGGAAATAAATTCCAAGCGCTGTATAGACTGCGGAGAATGTATCCGTATCTGCCCCAAAGGCGCAAAGCGGGCGCATTCCACGAGGCTCGCGGCACTCGACAACTGGGAGCATAAAATTGCAATTCCAGCGCCTGCGCTTTTCGGGCAGTTTAATAATCTTGATAATATAGATATTGTCCTTGAAGGCCTTAAGAAAATGGGCTTTAACGAAGTTTTTGAAGTTTCACGCGGTGCGGAAATTGTCAGCGATATCACAAGAAAGCTAATGAAGTTCGGAAAGGTGAAAACGCCTGTTATATCGTCCGCATGTCCCGCTGTGGTAAGGCTGATTAGGCAGAGATTCCCCGGGCTGGTGGATAATGTTCTTCCCGTTAAGCCTCCGATGGAGGTTACGGCGCATATCGCAAAGCGTGAATATTCGCAGAAATACGGCGTACCTGTTGACAGGATAGGAGCGTTCTTTATAACACCCTGTCCTGCAAAAGTTACCGATGTGGCAGTGCCTATCGGTTATGAAGCCGGCAGTTTGGACGGTGCAATATCCATAGCAAAAATATATTCCGAGCTCACGGAAGCTATGGAGCATTGTGTTGATGCGGCAAATCCGGAACCGATTGCCGAATCGGGAATCATTGGTGTAAGCTGGGCGGCAAGCGGAGGAGAAGCAAGCGCAACGCTAAATGAAAAATATCTTGCGGCGGATGGGATTGAAAACGTTATAAACGTTCTTGAACAGCTTGAGGATGACAGGATTCACGATATAGATTTTGTGGAGCTGAACGCCTGTTCAGGCGGATGCGTGGGCGGCGTGCTGTGCGTGGAGAACGCATATGTTGCCCAGGCAAGGATTCAGAGGCTGAGAAAATATCTTCCTCTTTCACTGAATCATTACAACGAAACGCTTGATGATTACATAGGCTGGACGCAACCGCTTGAATATGCAAACGTTATGAAGCTTTCGGACGATATGGCAACCGCCATGAATATGATGAGCGATATTGAAACGATATGCAAGAGACTTCCGGGAATTGATTGCGGTTCCTGCGGCGCGCCAACTTGCAAAGCTTTTGCCGAAGATGTGGTTAAAGGCAAGGTTAAGGAAACAGACTGCGTGTTTGTTCTCAGGCGTAAAGTGAAAAGCGTGGCGGATACATTATCGCAAATTGGCACGGAGGATAAAAATGACAGTTAAGGAATTAGCTGAAAAGCTTGGCTTAAAGCTTCTTGCCGGTAGCGGCGGTACAGACAGGGAAGTTTTAACCTGCTATATAGGAGATTTGCTCAGCTGGGTTATGGGTAGAGCGAGAGAGGGCTCCGCATGGCTTACGGTTATGGGCAATCTGAATGCAGTCGCTGTTGCCGCGCTGGCGGACTGCGCCTGTATCATATTAACCGAAAACGCGCCTCTTGACGATGATGCAAAGGAAAAGGCTGAATTACAGAATATACCTGTTTACATTACGGAGGATAACGCGTATAATACGGGAGTAAAAATATATAAACTTTTAAAATGAAATTTTATTATGATTTTCATATTCATTCCTGTCTCTCTCCGTGCGGCGATAGGGATATGACACCGAATAATATCGTGAATATGGCGAAGCTGCTCGGTCTTGACGTTATTGCTCTAACCGATCATAATTCCTGCCTCAATTGCCCTGCGGCAGTAAAAGCAGGTGAAAATGCAGGACTGTGCGTGATTCCCGGAATGGAACTCAGTACCGGAGAAGATATTCATATGGTGTGCCTTTTTGAAAATACAGATTGTGCGCTGGAATTTTCGGATTATGTCCGAAAACATACGTTTACTATAAAAAACAATAAAGAAATTTACGGAGAGCAGGAAATTCTCGATGAGAACGACAATAAAACCGGAGAAGTTGATGATTTGCTCATAATGGCTTCGGATATTGGTGTGTGCGAAGCTCCGGAGATTGTTGGAAAATACGGAGGATTTTGTTATCCCGCGCATATTGACAGGGATAGTTACAGCATTACCTCCGTGCTCGGAGATGTTCCTCCGGAAAACAATAACGGCGTGTGCGGAATCAGCTATGACGCCGACGAGGAGAACCTGCGAAAACTTTATACGCTTGATAATACTGTCCTTTTGCGTTCGTCAGACGCGCATTATCTTGAAAACATGAGAGAAGCACAGAACAGGATTGAACTTGAAACGCTCTCTGCCGGGGCAGTGATTGAAAAGCTTAAATCTTTTGTCGGCTGCTGAATCGTTTGTTTTTTTTGCGCAGTATGCGCTTTATAAGGTTTTGATTTTAAATTATATAAAATTCGTGCCGCAGACGCGGCACAGGGAGGACTAACACTATGATAAAAAAAATCAGCACAATTCCTTTTAAGGGAACCCCTGAGCAAGAGGCTGCGCTGAAAGAAGTCATTGCATCGCACATTGATGATCCGGGCGCGGTTATGCCGGTTCTTCAGGAAGCGCAGAATATTTACGGATATCTGCCGATTGAAGTTCAGCGCATAATTGCGGATGGACTGAATGTTCCGCTTGAGGAGGTTTACGGCGTTGCAACTTTCTATGGCCAATTCTCACTTTCACCGAAAGGCGAATACAGTATTTCCGTATGTCTTGGAACAGCCTGCTACGTTAAAGGCGCGGCACAGATTATCGAAAAGATAACGGAGAATCTCGGAATCGAAGCGGAAGAATGTACACCGGATGGCAAGTTTTCTCTTACCGCATGCCGTTGCATCGGCGCCTGTGGACTTGCTCCCGTTATGACGGTTAACGATGAAGTGTACGGACGTCTTGAACCGAAAGATATTGACGACATTCTTGCACAGTATAAGGATTAAGGTTAATTTATGAGGGAACTGTCGCTGAACGTTATGGATATTGCCCAGAATTCTGTTCGTGCCGGTGCTTCGCTGATTGAAATCAGAGTTTTTCAGAATACAGCGAAAAGAACTTTAACGATTGAAATTAAAGATAACGGCATAGGAATGACGGAAGAGCAGGTAAGGAATGTTACCGATCCGTTCTTTACAACGAGAACTACAAGGAAAGTAGGGCTCGGCGTTCCGCTTTTTAAAATGGCGGCAGAACAAACGGGCGGTGAATTCTGCATTAACTCTCAACCGGGAAAAGGCACGGTTACAAAAGCTGTTTTTAAAACGGATAGCGTGGATATGATGCCTCTGGGAGATATTGACTCAACAGTCAGTATTCTTATCAGATGCAATCCCGGTATGGAAATTGTTTTTGTTCACAGTGCAGACGGAAAACAGTTTACGCTTGATACACGCGAGTTAAAAAAAATACTCGGCGATGTTCCGCTGGATAATCCCGATGTTATGGAATGGATTAACGAATATTTAAAAGAAAACAATGAATTATTATTTGGAGGTGCAAACCAATGAAATCTTTAGCTGAGTTACAGGCTATCAGAGATAAGGCAAGAGCGCAACTTAATATCAGGGAGGAAAATCCCGATAATATAAGAGTTCTCGTTGGCATGGCAACCTGCGGTATTGCGGCAGGTGCACGCCCGGTTCTCAATGCTTTTGTAGATGAGGTTTCAAAAAGGAATCTTGAAAATGTTACGGTTACACAGACAGGATGCATAGGAATCTGTCAGTTTGAGCCGGTTGTTGAGGTGCTTGTTCCGGGGCAAGAAAAAGTTACATATGTAAAAGTTACGCCGGAAAAGGTTGCAAAAATCGTAAACGATCATCTTGTGAACAGAAACGTAGTGACCGAATATACAATCGGTGCGAATGAATAAGGGGGTAAATAAATGTATCGTTCAACAGTATTAGTTTGCGGCGGCACAGGATGTACCTCTTCACATTCTGCAGATATTATTGAAGCACTTCATAAGGAGATTGCCGCGAAAGGTCTCGAAAAGGAAGTGAATGTTATCCGTACAGGTTGCTTCGGACTGTGTGCGCTGGGGCCGATTATGGTTGTTTATCCCGAGGGCGCTTTTTACAGCATGGTTAAAGTGGAGGATATTCCCGAAATTGTTGAGGAACATCTTTTCAAAGGAAGAATTGTAACGCGTCTGCTTTATCAGGAGACAGTAAATGAAAGCGGAAACGATATTAAGTCACTGAATGAAACCGCTTTCTATGCAAAACAGAAGAGAGTTGCTTTAAGGAACTGCGGTGTTATCAATCCCGAAAAGATTGACGAATATATCGCGATGGACGGTTATTCGGCACTTGGGAAAGTGCTTACCGAGATGACTCCGCAGCAAGTTATTGATGTGATTTTGGCATCAGGTCTGCGCGGACGCGGCGGCGGCGGTTTCCCGACAGGAAGAAAATGGATGTTTGCTGCAGCTAATGACGCTGATCAAAAATATGTTTGCTGTAATGCGGACGAAGGCGATCCGGGCGCGTTTATGGACCGTTCGGTCCTTGAAGGAGATCCCCATGCAGTTCTGGAAGCAATGGCTATTGCAGGTTACGCAATCGGCGCTTCACAGGGGTATATCTATGTACGTGCGGAATATCCTATCGCTATCGACAGACTCCGCATCGCTATTGACCAAGCGCATGAATATGGGTTGCTCGGCAAAAATATCTTTGATACCGGATTTGATTTTGATATTCAGCTCAGACTCGGCGCGGGCGCATTCGTATGCGGTGAGGAAACAGCACTTCTCACATCCATCGAAGGCAACAGAGGCGAGCCAAGGCCTCGTCCTCCGTTTCCGGCAGTAAAAGGGCTTTACGGCAAGCCATCAATCATAAATAACGTAGAAACTTATGCGAATATTCCTCAGATTATTCTGAAAGGTGCCGATTGGTTCGCATCAATGGGTACGGAGAAGAGCAAGGGAACGAAAGTATTCGCACTCGGAGGTAAGATTAATCATACCGGTCTTGTTGAAGTTCCTATGGGAACAACGCTTCGTGAAATCGTTGAAGAAATCGGCGGCGGTGTTCCGAACGGCAAAAAATTCAAGGCTGCGCAAACAGGCGGACCATCCGGCGGATGTATTCCCGCACAGCATCTTGATATTCCGATTGATTATGATAATCTTATCGGTATCGGTTCCATGATGGGGTCAGGCGGGCTTATTGTTATGGATGAAACAACCTGTATGGTTGACATCGCCAAATTCTTCCTTGAGTTTACGGTTGATGAATCCTGCGGTAAATGTACACCATGTCGCGTAGGAACAAAGAGACTTCTTGAAATGCTCACGAAGATTACAGAGGGCAACGCAACAATGGAAGACATTGATGAAATGGAAAAGCTTTGCTATTACATAAAGGACAACGCGCTCTGCGGATTGGGGCAGACTGCTCCGAACCCCGTTCTTTCAACGCTCAGATATTTCAGAGATGAATATGAGGCGCACGTGAAAGATAAGAAATGTCCTGCAGGTGTTTGTAAAAAACTCCTTCAGATTAAGATTGTTCCCGATAAGTGTAAAGGATGTACGCTTTGTGCACGCAAATGTCCGGTGGGCGCTATTTCGGGAACTGTTAAAGAACCGCATGTTATCGATCCTGAAAAATGTATCAAGTGCGGCGTATGCCTTGAAAACTGCAGATTCGGCGCTATAATTAAGGAATAAGTAAAGGAGGGTTATAATCATGGCTGATGTAAATATTAAAATTAACGGTATGGAAGCCGTTGTACCGGCAGGTTCAACAATTCTTGAAGCCTGCAAATCAATGGGCATTGATATTCCCACCCTTTGCTATTTGAAGGATATGAATGAAATCGGTGCCTGCCGCATGTGCGTTGTTGAAGTTAAAGGCGCCAGAAGTCTTGTGGCGTCTTGCGTATACCCTGTTAACGAGGGAATGGAAGTATTCACCAATACGCCTAAAGTTATGCAATCACGCAAAACTACGCTTGAGCTTCTTCTTTCCACGCATGACAGAAGCTGTCTGAGTTGTACTCGTTCCGGTAAATGCGAACTGCAGACGCTTTGCAATGAATTCGGCGTTGAAGAACCCGGAAGATTTGACGGCGAAAAACCCGTTTATAAAATTGAGGGGACCAAATATCTTGTAAGAGATAATAATAAATGTGTTCTCTGCCGTCGCTGTGTCGCAGCTTGTGCAGATCAGTTTGTAGGCGTTATCGGCGCGAACGGACGCGGTATTGATACGCATATCGGATGCGCGTTTGAACAGCCGCTTGAAGACGTCGCATGTATGGCATGCGGACAGTGCGTTGTAAACTGTCCGGTAGGCGCGCTTCAGGAAAGAGATAATACGGATAAAGTATTTGAAGCGCTTGCCGATCCGGAAAAGGTTGTTGTTGTGCAGACCGCTCCCGCTGTAAGGGCAGGCCTCGGCGAAGAATTCGGTTATCCGATGGGAACAAATGTTGAAGGCAAAATGGTTGCCGCGCTCCGCAGGCTTGGTTTTGCAAAAGTGTTTGATACGGATTTCGGTGCAGACTTAACGATTATGGAAGAAGGACATGAATTTATCAACCGCGTTAAAAACGGCGGGGTGCTTCCCATGATTACTTCCTGCTCTCCCGGATGGGTTAAATTCTGCGAGCATTATTATCCGAATCTTACGGAAAATCTTTCATCCTGTAAGAGTCCACAGAATATGTTCGGCGCAGTTCTCAAGAGTTATTGGGCTGAAAAGAATGGCGTTGATCCCGGGAAAATCGTAAGCGTTTCCGTAATGCCTTGCGTTGCAAAGAAATTTGAAATTGGTAGAGACGATGAGGATGGCGCCGGCTATCCGGACGTTGATATTTCTATAACAACAAGAGAGCTTGCAAGGATGATAAGCAAAGCGGGACTTAATTTTAACGCACTTCCCGATGAAGAATTCGATAATCCTCTTGGTGAAGATACAGGCGCGGCTGTTATATTCGGCGTAACAGGCGGTGTTATGGAAGCGGCATTGAGAACGGTTGCGGATGTGCTGACGGGAGAAGACCTCGAAAGCGTTGACTATCATGAAGTCCGCGGAACAAAAGGAATCAAGGAAGCTGTGTATAATATTGCCGGTATGGATGTTAAGGTTGCAGTCGCTTCGGGAGCGAAGAATGCTGCAAAGATTATGGATAAAGTTAAAAACGGCGAGGCCGACTATCACTTTATCGAGATTATGGGATGCCCCGGCGGATGCGTAAACGGAGGCGGTCAGCCGATTATTCCGGCAAGGGTTAAGAACTTTACCGATTATAAAGCAATCAGAGCAAAAGCACTTTATGACGCTGATAAGGCTTCGGTTATTCGTAAATCTCATAAGAATCCGGAGATTCAGAAGCTTTACAGTGAGTATCTCGGAGAGCCTAACGGTCATAAGGCGCATGAACTTCTGCATACTACTTATGTAAAACGCGGAAAATATAAAGACTGATTTTTAATCAAATTAAAAAAATATCATAAGGCGGTAAGCCTTATGATATTTTTTTGCTAAAAGTTTAAGCCAAAGCTTAAAAAGAATTAATTTCTTATTACCGCAGCTTTCATGGATTTAACATACTCTGCGAGATACTCCGCGGCATTTTCACCGTGTTCCTCAATGATTTTTACAATTGCCGAACCCACGATTGCCCCGTCTGAAAAGGAACACATTTCGCGCGCCTGCGCGGGGGTGCTGATTCCGAAGCCGACTGCGGCGGGAACATCCGTGTAGGATTTTATTTTTTGAATTTCGGATTTTAGATTTGTTGTGATTTCACTTCTTACCCCCGTTACGCCCATCGAAGAAACAACATAGAGAAATCCTTCGGCATTTTTCGCAATCATTTTTATTCTTTCTTCACTGGTGGGAGCAATCAGTGAAATAATGTCAACACCGTATTTCCTTGCAACGGATGCGGCTTCCTCCTTTTCTTCAAACGGCAGGTCGGGAATAATCAAACCGTCTACCCCACAGCTTCTGCATTCTTTAAAAAATTCTTCATATCCGTATTTGAAAACAGGGTTGAGGTATGTTAAAAATGCAAGGGGAACATCACACACTTTTCGTATTTCTCTTACCATATCAAAAACTTTCTGCGTTGTGGTTCCGCTTTTGAATGCGCGCAGATTTGCAGCTTGAATAACCGGACCATCGGCAATAGGGTCGGAAAAAGGTATGCCGAGTTCAACAAGGTCTGCGCCTGCTTCCGCCATAGTTTTTACATATTCAACGGTTTTTTCAAAATTCGGGTCTCCTGCGGTTAAAAAGGCAATAAACGCTTTTCCGTTTCTAAAGGCATTTGATATATTACTCATGTATGTCAACCCCCCTGTATCTTGCTATCGCCGCAACATCCTTATCTCCTCTGCCTGAAAGGCAGCAGATAATGATATCATCCTTACGCATTTCGGGTGCGAGTTTTATTACCTGCGCAACCGCATGGGAAGATTCAATCGCTGCAATAATTCCTTCAGTTCTTGCGATGTATTCAAATGCATTAACGGCTTCCTCATCCGTAACGGGAACATATTCGGCTCTTCCGGCATCCCGGAGATACGCGTGTTCGGGACCTACGCCCGGATAGTCAAGCCCCGCGCTGATTGAATATACAGGCGCAATCTGACCGTTTTCATTTTGGCAGAAATACGATTTCATTCCGTGAAATACGCCGAGAGAACCTTTTGTCATTGTAGCTGCATGCTTATCGGTATCAAGCCCCAGTCCGGCGGCTTCACATCCTATAAGGCGAACGTTTTTATCCGAAATAAAATGATAGAAAGCTCCGATTGAATTTGAACCTCCTCCGACGCAGGCAACAACTGCACTTGGAAGTTTTCCCTCCGCTTCAAGAATCTGTGCGCGGGCTTCACGCGATATAACAGACTGGAAATCACGCACAATCATCGGGAACGGATGAGGACCCATAACAGAACCTAGGCAGTAGTGTGTGTCATTCACGCGTCTGGTCCATTCCTGCATACATTCATTTACTGCATCCTTCAGAGTCTGTGTTCCGCTTGTAACCGCATGAACTTTAGTCCCGAGAAGCTCCATTCGGTAACAGTTGAGCGCCTGGCGTTCCGTGTCAACTTTTCCCATGAAAACTTCACATTCCATTCCCATAAGAGCTGCGGCGGTTGCAGTTGCAACGCCGTGCTGACCTGCGCCTGTTTCGGCAATCAGCCTTGTTTTGCCCATTTTTTTTGCAAGCAGTGCCTGCCCCAGCACATTATTGATTTTATGCGAGCCGGTATGGTTTAAATCTTCACGTTTTAAATATATTTTTGCCCCGCCCAAATCTGCCGTCATATTTTTTGCAAAATAAAGATTTGACGGTCTGCCTGCATATTCTCTCATTAAAGAATCAAGTTCTTCATTGAACTGCGGATCGTTTTTATAGAATTCATATTCTTTTTCGAGTCTTTTTATTTCATGCATTAAGGTTTCCGGAACGTACTGTCCTCCGTGAATACCATATCTTCCGCTTTCCATATTACACTCCTCTGATTTTTTTGACTATATTTAATATTTTTTCTTTGTTTTTTACTCCATTCGTTTCTGCACCGCTACTGATGTCTATGCAAAACGGATTTATTTTTATTGCGATATCTATATTGCTTTCGTTTATGCCGCCTGCAAGGAAAAAAGGCTTATCAAAAGCACCTATTTTATTCCAGTCAAAGCTTTTCCCCGTTCCGCCGCTTCCGTTGTCCAATAGGATATAATCCGCCCGGGAGTGGTTCCATAATTCGGCACTTTTGCTGTCTTTGAAACTTACAGCCTTTATAACCGGTGCGGACGTGTGTAGTTTTAGGCAGGATATATATGCTTCGTCCTCATCCGAATGAAGCTGAATGAAATCGATTATACCGCTTTTAACAAGGCGCAGAATAAAATCCTTATCTGTATCGGTAAAAACTCCGACAGCTTTTATCTTCGGATTCAGCCGAGACTTTAACTGCGCCGCTTTTTGCGGGGAAACATACCGTTTGCTCCGCGGCGAAAACACAAATCCTATAAAATCCGGGAGCGCTTCATTGACATAATCAATATCTTCATCTCTGAAAAGACCGCAAATTTTTATTTTTGCCATTTCAATCGCCGTGCGGTACAGAACATGACAAGTCTGTACCGCTTCCTTTCTGCTTATTTAAGCGACGTGCCTCTGAGGCTCTTAAGCATAGCTCTTTTGTTTTCGGCGCGCATTAATGTTTCACCGATAAGCACGGCGTCTGCTCCTATATTTTCGAGAATTACAATATCCCGGCGTGTTTTTATACCGCTTTCGGAAACAAACAGAACATCATCCGGTATCTGTTTTCTAAGCCGTTCGGCGTTATGTATATCTACCGAAAAATCTTTCAGATTTCTATTGTTTACACCGATAATCCGTGCGCCGGCATTTAATGCCGATTCAATTTCCCGTTCGCTGTGGGCTTCTGTGAGTGCGCTTATGCCGAGGGAATCCGCTATGCCGATGTATTCGCTGATCGTATCTGTATCAAGCAGGGAACAGATTAACAAAATTGCTTTTGCTCCGAGCATTTTCGCTTCGTAAATTTGGTATTCATTTACGGTAAAATCTTTGCGAAGAACCGGGATTGACACACATTCTGCGATAGTTTTGAGATATTCATCGCTTCCCAAAAACCATTTCGGCTCTGTGAGACAGGAAATGCATGCCGCTCCGGCTTCCTCGTATTCTTTTGCTGTCTTAAGATACGGAAAATCTTCTGAAATCAAACCCTTTGACGGACTTGCTTTTTTGATTTCACATATAAACGAGAGTCCTTCTGCTTGAAGTGCCTTTTCAAATTCAAAACTGCCCTTTTTCATAGCGAAGGCTTCTGCTTTTATGTCTCTGAGCGGTTTGCCGGCAGTGATTTTCTCATACCGTTTTCTTGTGTATTCGGCAATTTGTTCCAGAATCATATCTGTTTACCGTTAGACAGGCGTATATACTGTTCAAGCAGGTTTTCCGCCTTGCCGGAGTCTATGGTTTCTTCGGCTTTCTTCATTGCCTGTTCCAGCGTAAGCGAAGGATTCATAACGTAGATTCCCGCACCCGCGTTAAGAATAACTGCGGCGCGCTGTGCTTCGGTTGATTTACCGCACAGAACAGCTTTTGCTATCGCGGCATTTTCTTCCGGAGAGCCTCCTGTTAAGTCGCTTTTAAGGTATCTTTTGAAGCCGAAATCTTCCGGAGAGATTGTATAATATTTGATATTCCCCTGCCTGATCTCCGCAACTGCGGTTTCGCATGAAACAGAGAGTTCGTCCATTCCGTCTTTCCCGTAAACAACCATAGCGTTATCAATGCTGAGTTTAACAAGAGCTTCTGCGATTTTCGACACAAATTCTTCACTGAATACACCGAGAACAAAATTTCCGGCTCCAGCTGGATTGGTGAGAGGACCGAGAACGTTAAAAATCGTTCGGAATCCAAGTTCTTTCCGTATCGGCGCCACGTATTTCATTGCGCTGTGATATTTCTGCGCAAATAAAAAACAGATATTGATTTTATCAAGGCAGTTTTCCATAACTTTTGTTTCTGCGCTGATGTTTACGCCCAGACTCTTCAGGCAGTCTGCCGAACCGCTTCTTGAAGATGCGGCGATATTCCCGTGTTTGGCAACTTTGATTCCTGTCGCTGCAATTACAAGCGAAGCAACAGTGGAAATATTAAATGAATTTGAGTTATCTCCGCCGGTTCCTACTATATCAAGTACCGGGTAAGAGGTTTTAAATTCGGTTGCTTTTGCACGCATGCCTGCCGCTGCTCCGGCTATTTCTCCGTCGGTCTCGCCTTTGCATGCAAGCGCGGTGAGGAAGGATGAAATCAGAACGGGGCTTACCTTTCCGCTCATAATTTCATCTACTGCGTTTTTTGCTTCTTCATACGTAAGGTTTTCTTTTGACATTATTTTGTTGATTGCTTCTTTAATCATGTGTATCATCTCCTAAGAAATAAAATTTTTAATGATGGTATAGCCGGCATTCCGGCTTGTGAGTATGGATTCCGGGTGAAACTGGAGGCCGTAAACAGGGTATATTTTATGCTGAACAGCCATAATTTCTCCGTCGGCTGTTTTCCCGGTTACTTCAAGGCATGCGGGAATTGAAGCTTTCACCGCACACAGCGAGTGGTAGCGGGCGCCTTTTATAGAAGTATCCAATCCTTTGAAGACAGGGCATTTATTGTCAATAAAAATCTCACTGCTTTTTCCGTGCATCAGTTCTTTTGCATAAGAAATTTCAGCGCCGTAAGCTTCACATATGCTTTGATGCCCGAGGCAAACGCCGAGAATCGGAATCTTTCTCTCAAAATATTTTACTGCTTTTTCACATATGCCCGCTTCTTTCGGCCTGCCAGGACCGGGCGATAAAATGATACGGTTCGGCGCAAGAAGTTCTATTTCTTCACAACTCAGTTCATCGTTTCTGATAACTTTTATATCGGGATTTATTTCTCCTATGAGCTGATAAAGATTATAAGAAAACGAGTCATAATTATCTATAAGTAAAATCATCAGTCGATACCTCCGTTTGCGGATTTAAGAGCCTTTATAACGGCAGCTGCCTTATTCAGACATTCATTGTGTTCGCTTTCGGGGGAAGAATCGGCAACGATACCTGCTCCGCTTCTTACAAAAACTTTATTGTTCTTTTTATATGCAAGCCTTATGGATATACAGCAGTCGCAGTTTCCGGTAAAATCAAGATAGCCTACGGCGCCGCCGTAAATCCCGCGTTTATTATTCTGTTCAAGTTCATTGATGATTTCGCATGCACGGATTTTAGGCGCTCCTGAAAGCGTTCCGGCAGGCAGAACACAGGATACTGCGTCTACGGCGTCTTTATTTTCCGAAATAACGCCGCTGACTTCGGAAGCAATATGCATAACATATGCATATCTGACGGTTTCCATCAGCTTTTCCACTTTAACCGTTCCGAATTTTGAAAGCCTGCCCAAATCGTTTCTTCCCAAATCCACAAGCATGGAATGTTCGCTGAGTTCTTTTTCATCCTGCATAAGTTCTTTTTCCAGAGCCGCGTCTTCTTTCGGTGTTTTCCCCCTGGGACGTGTTCCCGCTATCGGATAGGTAGAAAGAACGCCGTCTTTAAGTTTAACGAGCGTTTCGGGAGAAGATCCTGCAAGTTCAATATCTTCGGAAGAAAAGAAAAACATATACGGGCTGGGATTTGAGGTTCTCAAAACTCTGTATGTATCAAACAGCGAACCTTCGGCGTCTGCCGATAGGCGGTTGGAAAGCACGGTTTGGAAAACATCGCCCTCAAATATATAGTTCTTGCATTTTTCAACCATTCTGCAGTATTCGTCCTTTGAAAAGAGAGGGGTAAAATCGCTTTTTAAACGCAGAGGATTTATATTGGCGCATTTGCCGTTTAATATAAGTTCTTTAATGGATTTAAGTTCCTTTTCCGCTTTTTTGCGGTTGGATTCTAAGTTTTCGGTTTTTATATTACAAATGATGATGATTTTGCCTTTATAATTATCAAAGCAGATAATTTTGTCAAAAAGCATCAAATCAAAATCGTTAAATCCATTTTCGTTATCGCAATTATCCAGGATTTTGCGGAGTTTAGGTTCACCGTATTTAATAAAATCATAGCTGAAATAGCCTACAAGCCCTCCGGTGAACGGCGGAAGTTCTTTTATTTTCGGAGCTTTGTTTTCTTTCAAAATCTTCCTAATGAAATCTGCCGGATTATCCGTTTCGTATGTTTGTGTTCTGCCCTCTGCGGTATGCTTTACCGTTCCGTTTAGGCAGGTCAGTTCCTCTTTCGGATTATAGCCGAGAAAGGTGTATCTTCCGCGGTTTTCCGCGTCTGCCATACTTTCAAGAATAAAACAGTGTTTACCGGCTTTTAATAGTTTTTTCATGACTTTAACCGGAGTGATCATGTCGGAATAAATTTCCGTATATACCGGTATTGTATTATATTCGCCTGTAAGTTTTTCAGCTTCAAATGTGTTCGGGAACATAGTGCCTCCTTCATAACAACAAAAAACGCCCCTGACTATAAAAAGTCAAGGACGGATAATTCCGCGGTGCCACCCTGATTCAGAGAATTTCTCTGCGCTTTGAGAATACTGACATATTCCGTGCTTCTTACGTGAGCCTTACGTCACGGTATAATCAGAAAATCCTTTCGCCGTGCCCTCCGCAAACCATATACATTGTTTGGTAACTGCCGCCATCACAGCATCGACGGCTCTCTGTGAGTTCCTGAACAACTTCTCTTTTGCATCATCGGTTTATATTGTTACAAATCATATCACAATTTGTTTTAAATGTCAATAGGGGGAGTAACTTTTATTTTTGCGTATATACAGACCGGCCGGATTGTTCCTTTGTATCATGATTTGAGGTGTTATTCGCAGGTGTTTCTCATAAATCGGATATAAAATTTTATATCTCCTTCAAGGTCACTGATTTTAAAGCGTTCGTTCACATTGTGCATACCGGCTCTGTATTCTGCGTCCGTGATATGCGGGCTGAATTTAAAAATACAGTCGCTACACCCTTCATAATATTTGCTGTCCGTTCCCGCCGGAAACGGAAATGGGGCGCACGGTGCTCCTTGCCAGATTTCCGCAGTTGTTTTTTCAAGCATACGCCAGCATAAAGAGTTCAGATTGCTCATGCTTGTCGGTTCGTGAAGCCCGGTAGGCAGAATTTCAACGTCAAATTTATCTCCGAGGACTTTCTTTATATGCCTGAGCACGTCTGCACTTGTCTCGCCGGTATTTATACGGCAGTTCACAACGGCGCTGCTTTCTTTCGGAATCACATTTGCGGCAGGTGCCGCCTCCAAAACCGTTACTGCCATTGTGGTATGCATAAGCGATGCAACTGACGGATCTATTTTTACAAGCACAGGCTTTAAAATCGGTTTCCAGAACCACAAATTCGCCATAATCAACCGGAACGGGAAATTTGCAATCGGACATATTTTTTTAATAAGTGCCGTAATCGCTTCGCTGTAATATGCTTTCATTTGATGACGGTTCAGTTTTTTTATGCCTTCTGCGAGCAGAACCGCACTCGTCTTTGTAGGCGGCATTGCGGCGTGACCGCCGTTCCCGTGAACGGTTATTTTGATGTTCGCATATCCTTTTTCACATGCGCCTATCAGAGCCAAAGGCTCTTTTATGCCGACAAGGTCTGCGCGAATCAGCGTCATTCCTTCGTCAAGAATATATTCAAGCGAAATATTTTCTTCTTTGAATACCGATGCCATTGCCGTCGCGCCGTCTTTCCCCGAAAATTCCTCATCGTGTCCAAAGCAGAAATACATCGTGCGTTTCGGTTTAAAGCCGTTTTCAAGCAGTATTTCGATTGCTTCAAGACAGCTTATGAGCTGTCCTTTCATATCAAAGCTTCCACGCCCCCATATGTATTCATTATCCGCAAACCCCTCAAACGGTGGATGTGCCCAGCCATCGTTATCGGCGGGCACAACATCCTGATGTCCTAAAAAGCATGCGGGTTTGAGCGACCTATCCGTGCCTTCAATTTTATACATCAGCGCAAATCCGTTGATTATGCGCCTTTCGGCGGCGCGATGAAATAAGGGGAACTGCTTTTCGAGATATTCCCTGAAATCATAAAAGGGCTGAGGACCGAATTCTTCTTTCTGCATAGATACGGTCGGAATCCTAACGGCGCCCTGCAGTTTTTTGACTGCGCGATTCGTATCAACCTGCGGATCGTTGTAATTCTCTGTTTGCGCCGCGCCGCCCTTTACCGCGCAGGCTCTTGCCGCCATAACCGCAAACAGAGTCAGTAATACGGCTAAAACAGTCAATAAAATATACAGTCCGATCATATCTGCTCTGCACCTCTTTGCAAAAATTCCTTGATGAATACAATTATATATTGAAAATTCAGAATTGCAAGTGTATAATGTTTTTTAATACGAGGTGATGATTATGAGAATACCAATGGTAGAATATGACAAAGCATCCGACGAAGTAAAAAAACTGTGGGATGATCACGAAAAAGAACATATTATGACAAATATGAAACGAACGCTCCTGAATGAACCGGAGAGCTTTAAGGTTCTTATGGAGTGGTATCCGTTGAGAGATAAAGTTGCGGAATTTGCGGGAGAATTCGGCGTAAATGTGTTTGCGTATGCCATCAGCACGGAAAACGACTGCCTTATCTGTTCAACGTTTTTTAGAAAAATACTGAAGGACTGCGGCAAAGACCCCGATAATCTTGAGCTTACCGGAAGAGACGCACTGCTTGCAGAATACGGCAGAGCCTGCGTGAAACAGCCGGTCAAAGTAAGCGATGAGCTTTTTGCCAGAATGAAAGCAGAGTTTTCGGATGAAGAGATTGTTGTACTGACAGCGTTTGCGGGTATGATGATTGCTACGAATCTTATCAATCACGCGTTGGAAGTTGATCTGGACGATTATCTCACGATTTATACTAAGAGGTAACAGCATGGAGTTTGAAAATAAAGTTGTTTATATAACAGGCGCCGCAAAGGGACAGGGGAGAGCGATTGCTCTTGCTTTTGCAAAAGAGGGCGCCGATATTATAGCATTCGATTTAGAGAAGAAAATCGAATATCCGTCATATAACAGCGGTGCTTCCGAAGATTTGGAAAAACTGAAAAGTGAGATTGAAGCGTTCGGCAGGAAATGTGTGATTTATGCGGGAGATGTGCGTGCGGAGGCGGACTGTAAAGCGGCTGTTGAAAAAGGCGTTGAGGCTTTTGGGAAAATTGATATACTTGTGAATAATGCGGGGATTTGTGCTTATGCGTTTGCCGATGAAATGACGGAAGACGAATGGGACGCGATGCTTGATATCAACGCAAAAGGTGCATGGCTGACTGCGAAGCACGTGATTCCAGTTATGAAGAAAAACGCAGTGAATTATGTGAAGGGAAGAACTTACGGTGTAATTATCAACAATTCTTCAATCGGCGGTCTGCGTGGAATGAGACGGCTGAGCCATTATGCCGCGTCAAAATGGGCGCTTACGGGAATGACAAAAAGCTGGGCGATTGAGCTTGCGCCATGGGGAATCCGGTGTATTTCCATTCATCCTACGGGAGTAAATACGCCAATGAACGACGGCCTTGCGGATATGGAAGGCAAAACGCCGGAAGAGATTGCAGAAGCAAGCGCGGGCAATCTGATTCCCGTGCCGTGGATAGAGCCGGAAGATGTTGCCGACAGCGTGCTTTTTCTTGCGAGCGACAAAGCAAAATATGTAACAGGCAGTCAGTATGTGCTTGACGCCGGACTGCTGACGGTTTGATTTTATCAGTCAGATTTTTACATAAATAACAAAATATCATAAGGCTTTCCTGCCTTATGATATTTTTTATGCTTTTAGATTATTTATCAATGTTGTCGAGGCGGAGATATTCGTCTTTTACGAGCTTTGTCTTTTTCAGAAAGAAGTGAATAATCAGGGATAGCACAGCAGGCGCGATAATCTGAAGACCGATTATTTCCGCGAGCAGGATCTTCCAGTCTGTGCTTTCGCTCATAGCGTCCCATGTGCCGAACTGACCTACGAGTCCGCTTGTGCCCATACCTGCGCCTGTGGGCGTGCATTTTATTTTAAAAATGCAGGTGGAAACAGGGCCGAGAATTGCGCTTGCAAGCGTCGGTGCAATCAAAATTTGCGGATGTTTCATTATATTTCCAATCTGAATCATACTTGTTCCGATTCCCTGACTTATCAGTCCGCCGAATTTGTTTTCTTTAAAACTTGTAACGGCGAAACCTATCATTTGCGCACAGCATCCGATTACCGCTGCGCCGCCTGCCAGCCCGTCAAGTCCAATCATAATGCATAAAGCGGCTGAACTTATGGGCGCGGTAAGCGCAAGCCCTACGACCACCGAGATGATAATTCCCATCGGAAGCGGATGCAGGTTTGTAGCTGCATTCAAGAAATTCCCGAGTTCCGTCATCAACCAGTTTATTCCCGGTCCGGCATACTGACCGATTAAACCGCCGATAAGAATCGTTATAAGCGGCGTAAGAATTATATCAATTTTTGTTTTTCCTGCTACAAGCCCGCCGATTTCACTTGCGATTGTAACAGCAACGAATGCTCCCGCAGGACCGCCCACAGCATATGCAAACGCACCGACAGCCGCAGAAGAAAAAATAACAAGCGGTTTATGCTTCAGTCCCCATGAGATTGCAACGCCTATTGCTGCGCCAACAACCGGACTCGATGCTCCGAGAACGCTGATGTTTTTGCCTGAAGACGTTCCGTAGATATAATTTGAAGCATAACCGAAAAATTCACAGTGCGGTATTTTGGCGAGCTGTGAAAGAATCAATCCTATAATCAAAGACGCAAACAATCCCAGCGCCATGGCGCTCATTCCGTCTACAAAATACCGTTTCAAATATTTTTTTAATGTTTTCATCATAATCTCCCTGAGGAAAATGCCATAAAAATTATTGATAGTATTATATATCTTCCGTGTATTTATTACAATAGAAAATTTGACTTTAATGCAGTTTTATTATAATATAAAATAACGAAAAGTAGTTTGTTAGAAGGGCGGATTTATGAAAACTTCAGAAAAATCAATGGAAAAAATAGTAGCGTTGTGCAAAGGCAGGGGATTTATATTTCCGGGAAGCGATATATACGGCGGTCTTGCAAATACCTGGGATTACGGCCCGCTTGGGGCAAGGCTGAAAAACAACGTTAAAGATACCTGGAGAAAAAGATTTATCCAGGAGAGAAAAAACAGCTATGAGGTTGATGCGGATATATTGATGCATCCAAGAGTATGGGAGGCAAGCGGTCACGTTTCTTCGTTTTCCGATCCGCTGTTGGATTGCAAGGAATGCAAAATGCGCCACAGAGCAGATAATCTTATTGATGATTTTGATCCGAATGCGCATGCGGACGGTATGACAAAAGAAGAAATGTTTCGATATATCAAAGAGCACAGTATCCCATGCCCGAATTGCGGGAAACACAATTTTACCGATATAAGAGAATTTAATCTTATGTTTCAGACTTACCGCGGTGTTACGAATGACAGCAAGAGCATCATTTATCTTCGCCCGGAGAACGCGCAGGGCGAATATGTTAACTTTGTTAACGTTCAGCGTTCCATGAGAGCCAAACTTCCGTTCAGTATCGGTCAAATCGGCAAAGCGTTTAGGAATGAAATTACACCGGGCAATTTTGTTTTCAGAACGATTGAATTTGAACAAATGGAATTCCAAACCTTCTGTAAAGAGGGTACTGACTCCGAGCTCTATGATTATTTTAAAGAATACGGGCGAAAGTATTTTGAAGATCTGGGCATTGCCGGAGAACATCTGCGTTTTCACGATCACGAAAAACTTGCGCATTATGCAAAGGCAGCGTGCGATATAGAATTTTTGTTCCCGTTCGGCTGGGGAGAAATAAACGGAACGCATAACAGAACAAACTTTGATTTAACCCGTCATCAGGAATACAGCGGGCAAAAAATGGAGTATCTTGATCCTGTTACGAATGAAAAATATATTCCGTATATTATCGAATCAACATATGGACTGGACAGAACGGTGCTTGCGCTTTTATGTGAAGCTTATGATGAAGAAGAACTTGACGCCGAGAAGAATGATATGAGGGTTGTGCTTCATTTAAGTCCGGTTGTTGCGCCATATAAAGCGGCAGTCCTTCCGCTTTCCAAAAAGCTTTCCGCAAATGCATGGAAGATATGCGAACAGCTCAGCCAATCTTTTATGACCGATTTTGATGAAACAGGGTCAATCGGCAAACGATACCGCCGTCAGGATGAAATCGGCACGCCGTTCTGCATAACATATGATTTTGACAGCCTGGAGGATAACTGTGTTACCGTACGGGACAGAGATACAATGGATCAGGTTCGTATGCCAATATCCGAAATCATTGCATATATTGAAGAAAAGGTGAAATTTTGATGAATAGAGGCAGGCTTTTGTTTATTATGAACCCGGTTGCGGGTAAGAAGAAAATCAAAAACAGCGCCATTGATTTAATACGTTTGTTTGACAATGCAGGGTTTGAAGTGACTGCATGCTGTACGCAAAAAGATTTCAATGCGCAGAAAATCGTGGAGAGCCGTGCGCAGGGATATGATTTAATTGTCTGCTGCGGGGGAGACGGAACGTTAAAGGAAACCATATGCGGCGTAATGGCGCTCGGAACAGATATTCCGATAGGCTTTATTCCGCTCGGAACCACGAATGATTTTGCTTTTTCGCTCGGCGTTCCCACCGACCCGATTCGGGCTGCGCAGGCAATTATTGACGGAGAGCCTAAACCTTTTGATATGGGTATTTCCGGTAGCGGAGATAAATTTATTTATGTTGCAGCGTTCGGCAATTTTACCGACCTTTCATATTCGACTTCTCAGAAACTGAAAAACAGGCTCGGACTGCTTGCATATTATCTCGGAACGGCGAAGGCTGTTTTTAAGCTTCACGGCTATCCCGCAAAAATAACAACGGACAGCGGCGACGTTTTTGAGGGCAGATATTTTTACGTTTCCATGAGCAATTCGCTTTCTGTAGCGGGAATGCATGTGCTTACCGATTACGGCGTTGATTTGGCGGACGGCAGGCATGAGCTGATTATGATTGAGATGCCGAATAATATTTTTAAATTCCTGAAATTCCTGTTTACAACGCTCGGCACGCTTGCCACGAAAGATATAGGCGCAAATAAATATATCAATGTGAAAAGAGTACAGAATGTGAAATTTGCATTTCCCGAACCCACGCCTTTTACGTTTGACGGTGAGTTTGGAGGGGCGCATACAGAAATAGAAACCAAAAACCTGTATCATGAGGTGAACATTATTTTGCATAAATAGTCGTTTTATAAAAGCAGGGGCGGAATGAGAATAATTTCCCATTCCGCCCCTTTTAAATGTTCTTTGTCGACAGGGGGTTGTAACTTGGATTCTTATTGGATTAAACCTGTTTGGATTCAATGCCCGATAACTCCAGCGTGAACCAGAAATCGGAACCCATTCCCGGTTTGCTGCTTACTCCGAAATCAGAGTTGGATTCCGACAGAATTTTTTTCACAATTGAGAGACCGAGACCGCTTCCTGCTGCAGCACGTTTGTGCGTTTTATCAATTTTATAGTATCTGTCCCATATATCTTTGATTTTATCGGCGGGAATACCCTCTCCGTGGTCGATAATATGTACGGTTATGCTCCCCGGCAGAGTTACGGTTTTTATGATTACTTCTTTGTCTGCACCCGCATAATTGATTGCGTTATTGATTAAGTTATACAGGACTCTGAGAATACGGTTTTTATCACAGTAAACAAAAGCAGAAGGCACGTCCGTATCAAGGATGATTTTAAAATCATTGATTTCAATCAGTTTATTGTATTGAGGGATTACGGATTTTATGCATTCAATGATATCAAAGCGTTCCGGGGATAACGGCTGAACGCCGGCGTTGATTTTTGAAAGATCCAGGGCGTCTGAAACGAGCGCGGTCATTCGCTTTCCCTCATCAATGATAACCTGCAGATTTTCTTCCGTAGCCTCTCCCGGCAGGTCTTTCATCATTTCCGCGTATCCCGTCATCAGTGTCAGTGGAGTCCGCAGGTCGTGCGATATGTTTGCAATGAGTTCTTTTTGAAGATTATCAATTTTGCCGAGTTCGCTTTTCATATAATTCATGCTTTGTGCAAGCTCGTTAATCTCTTTTATTTTTGATTCGCTGAACTTAACTTCTTTATATTTGCCTTTTGCAAGCTCTTCGGCTTCAAGCGACACCTTGTGAATGGGCTTTGTTATATTTTTTGAGAGGATAAGCGCCATGATAAGAGAGAAAAAAATTACAAGCACTGTAATCAGCAGGAGCATATAATTCAGAGTTTGAGAGATGCTGTCCACCGGAGTGATGACTGTATTGCTGATTATTGTGTATGTCTTTTCAGATGCACTCTTAACAAGTTGTACGACTACATATGATGTTGTTTCATCGGAAGAGGGTGTCTGTTTGCCGGAAATTTTCGATTCTGATGCATGAAAACCTGAAAAATATTCACTGTATCTTCTGTTTTCGCTTACCGAAGCCAATAGAAAAAACTGCTGAACCTGATCCGGCGGCATATTGCGGAAGATTGAACCTCCATCGTGTGCATTTGCCGAGGAAACGATTTGGAAGTCATCATCGTAAACCGCTACGGAAACGTCCCGGCTGTTGCTTTCCCGCGCAGTAAGGATATCCAATTCCGCACTGTTTACGTTCTCCGCAATATAATTTGCGGCGCTGTCTGCGTCATGTGTTTTGATTTTTTCGTATAAATCATCAAGAAAAACGCTTTGAAATATCCATAGGAGAATAATAATCGAAGCGCTGAAAATTAAAAGAGCAATAAAAACTCCAAGCTTTATCGGTATTTTTTTATATTTATATTTCAAATCTGTAACCCACACCACGCAGAGTTATAATGGAATCTCTGTATTTGCCGAGGCTCTTTCTTAATAATTTTATATGTGTATCCAACGTGCGGTCGTCACCGAAAAAATCATATCCCCATATATTGCTCAGGAGTGTTTCTCTGGTTAATGCAATGCCCTTGTTTTTGATAAAATAGAACAGCAGATCATATTCTTTCGGCGTCATATTAACTTCTTTACCGTCTATTTCAACAGTGTGGGCGGTAAAATCGACTTTAAGTCCGTATTTCTGGAAAATATCGCGGGGCACGGCCGTTCCGCCGTTTGACGTACGGTTCATAACCGCCGCCGCACGCATCATCAGTTCTTTCCCGGAAAAAGGTTTTGTTACATAATCGTCTATTCCGAGTTCAAATCCGTGAATTTTATCATATTCTTCATTTCTTGCCGAGAGCATAATTACCGGAGTGCCGTTTGTTTTTCTGATTTCACGCACAGCGCTGAAACCGTCAAGCTCCGGCATCATAATATCCATAATAATTAAATCATAGCTGTTATTTCTGCACATCTCAACAGCTTCCATGCCGTTTTCCGCTTCCGCAATTTCATAGCCTTCAAAATCGGCATATTTTTTTATCAGAGTTCTTATGGCGGCTTCATCGTCTGCTACAAGAATTTTTTTCATTGTTTTTCTCCTAATAAATTTTTCTCTGTTTATTATACTAAAATATATGTGTGAAAACAATATGAAAGAAATGTGAAAAAAAGGAAAATATATATGGAATTTTCTGCCGATAAAAGGAATAAACTCTCTGTTGGGAGTCAGAGAGTTTATTAAGGGGGTTATGAAAAAGCACTATATTGCCCTGGATATCAATTTGAAACTTTCTTCCTTGAAAGCATCTTTATTGTACCATTACCGAAAAGAAAATTCTATTGATTTTATTAACAAACATTTTGATGTTTTTTGTCTATTTTATACAATAATTATCATAAATTAAGAAAAAATTGCAAAAAAACGCATAGAAAACATACAAATCCGTAGCAATTTAGATTTTGTTAATTAAATGTTTTTGCTTTTCTTTCTTTGGTCAAATCCCTGCGTGAATTCGTTAATATGAAACGCACTGTCAAGAGAGGGTTTTGATTTATAAATGACAAACATAAACAGAATTTCAGCGGCAAAATATATAACTGCCTGTATGATTCTGGTTGCAAACAGGGAACCGTAAATCGCAAAAATAGTTGTGCCGTATTTTGTTATGTTGTTTACAATCATATAAAAACAAAGGTTAAATGTGTTTAAAATGAGACCGCAGACACCCTGGCTTATAAATGTACTTGCCGCTATTCTGCCGTAATTTAATTTTTTGTGACAGAGAAAACCTACAGCAAGTCCTTTGATTACCGAAACAACCGTAAAACCGGGGAAATACGGGCCTATCGGCATAATCAGAGAACTTAAAACATCCCCGATACCTCCTACAAGCGCTCCGTACACCGGACCGAGAAATACGGAAGCGATAATCAGCGGAACAAAGCTGAGCTTGTATTCGTTGGTAAGCATATTGATTGCCAGGAATCTGTCACAGATAAAATAAAGCGCAATCAGTATGCCGATTATGCTGGTTTTCAGAGTTATTTGTTTTGTTTTTGACATAAAAAATCCTCCCTTCATCTCGGCTGCAGGGAAGAATCAAAGCAATATTTCTTCTGAACAGCGGGATGCGATGCCTGCACCGCAAGTGAAACTTTCACTTTTCGTTTCGGAGACAACTCCCCGTCCTCCGAACACTTTACGCGCAGAAATCTACTCTTTCAGTATGATTCGGTAACATTCGTTACCGTAGAAACATAGTATCATATCCATGTACTTGTTGTCAATAAAAAACGTAAAAAGGCGGAAGATGCAAATATCATCTTCCGCTTAATTTTTTACGCTGAATTACTTAAAATCTTATTATTCAGATAGTTTCGCACATAATCATGTTCGGCGCTGTTGGCAACCGCGCATTCCGCAATATATGCAACGCTCCTGGATGAATAGGTGCGGTCATAAACCGTAAAAGTATGTCCGTAAATCGAATAGGTTATATATGATCTTGCGGCGTAGTGCGCTTCCCATTCAGCAGCGCTTACGTTTATGACCAGATTGAAAGTGTAAATGCTTCCGTTTTCTGATTGGTGGATGGTATAGTTCGTATCGGTGCTTTCTTCAAGCAGAGACAAACGGTAAATATTATCATTCAGCGGATCTCCTTTATAGATAAAATCATCGGGATTAAATATTTCATTGTCGGACGGTTCGCAGGCGTTGTTTAAATATTTGGTTTGCGTATAAACAAATCCAAAATCCGTTATTTCAGCTTTTTCCGGGATTGTTACGGAAGCGGAAAACCGCAGCGGCTGTTTGTCCTGCGTGGAATTGTCTATTCTCAGACTCGCTCCGCGCAGTGCATAGGAATATCCGCCGGTTACATATGTGTTGAATTCAGGGGAGAGAATGGCAAGCGATTCTCCCGATGCGGTTTCATCCGGAATGAGATCTGTTTCGCTTTGATTGGGTTTTGCGCCTACTGTTTCGTTACAGCGTTCGCACTGATAATAGGCGGAACCGTTTTCCGAATCCGCCGGCGCGTTCAATATAAGTTGATAAGCGTGTCCGAGCGCAGGTAATGTGCTGTCTGTATAATATGCGCCATCGATCTCACAGATATGTGCCGTATATCCTTCTTCCGTGCAGTCGGGTGCATAGGTTATACTTTTTGTGTATTGATGGACGTGTGTTATCGCTTTGATACGGCAGTTTGCAATATAGGAGGAACTGATATCCGTCCAGTTACTGCCGCTGCTGCTTAAAAAGCTTTGCCCGTTTTCCGAGGTGTTTATAAAACTCAGCCATTCGGCGGAATAGCTTTTGTCAATTCTTACATATGCCGAATCATTCAGGGTTTCGTGGCGAACAACCACGGAAAAGCTGTCGCCCTTTTTTAAAGTCAGAGGCGCGTTCAGTTGCAGGGTATGATATCCTTTATATGTTAGGGAAGAGGAAGTTGTGCATGCTTCTATAAGATCACCGTCTGTGGGGGAAGAAACAGGATTTTTATATATTTGAACCGTGCATTTTTCACCGGCGCTTACCGTATGGAAAGAAACCGCATTAAGGATTTCAGAGTCTTCGCGCGATGTGAAAATATTTGCTTCAAATATTGTTGAAACGGAAGAAAACCCGAGAAGATTGACCGTATTGCATGAGCCGTCATACTGATAAAGATGTTCGGTTCCGTTATTCTTGGAAAAGGAGTAAAATAAAGCCTGTGAAGTATTGGAATTCAGTATACTGTCTTCGTATGAAATGTAAAAATATCCGTTTTCACCCACAGGGATGTTCGTATTTGCTATCGTAGTTCCCCAACTGTTTTTTGCAATCCATGCACCGTTTGATTCCGGTGTGGATTTGCCTGTGAAGTTTGAGGCGGGATAGTTATCGTCCCAGCCGACCAAAACCACAGAATGATTGCCATAGGTCTGGTCGTTGCCGATATAACAATAGTTTGTATACGGTGCGTCAGAATCCGCGGAAAAGTAATCATTATCGCAGTAGATTGTAACGTCGGCACAGCCGTATTCCATTATCATGGATTTCACATATTCACGGTCTGTCAGATTCACATAATTGGCATCGGTAAGATGAAGAACGTCGGAATTATAAGCCTGTTCTGCGTTTTCAAGAGAAGGTGCGCTGTAATTTACACAATCTTGTGGCAATATACTGTCGTTCGTAACGCCTTCCCATTTTGATAAATTCATTACCGTAAAATCGCTGTTTCCCCCTATGGTTGTATAATCATATCCGTTGTTGATGTATGTGTCGGCAATAGAGGTTGAGTCTCCTTCAGTCATCCCGTATTCGTCATATGATTTACTATAAACGCAGTATGCATTATGCATTTCGGAAAAATCTGTAGTGCTTTGAGGAAAATTTAAAAATTTTACCGCGTATGTTTCGGCGCACGCCATAGCGGCATGGCTCCAGCAGTTGTTGTATTCACCCTGATCTTTAACGGGCGTAATAATATCGTAATTCCGGCTGTCGTATTCATCCGGAATAACTGCGGCAATTTTTGCGTCTGCACGCTTGTCTGTATGTTCCGTTATCGAAGAATAATTGTATTCGTCCGTACCGATGTTTGTACCCGGTATTTTAACGGCAAGCAAATCGGGGTGTGGTTCCACGCCGTATGCTTCTGGATTAACGGAAATCCAAGAGAGGACAAGAATCGTTAAAAAAATACAAATCGGTTTTATCGGTTGTTTTTTCATTTCGGTTCTCCCTTCGGCAGATTTAGGTTTAACCCGGACAGGGACAAATCTGTTATTTGTTATTTATAATATGTCATATTTTCTATAAATTTTCAAGTAAAAAAAACAGCACTCCTGTTTCAGGAGCACTGTCGAAAAATATAAAAAATATATTTATTATTTCTCCGAGCCCTGCCGGAGCATTTATAGAATAATTCAGTGAATTGCGTTCCACTTCGACCGCAACATTTTGATGCCGGAGAATCCGCGAAACAAAAAATAATCGTAAACTTATCTCTTTGAGAATTGCGGTGCGCGGCGGGCGCCTTTGAGACCGTACTTCTTCCTTTCTTTCATTCTCGGATCTCTGGTAAGAAGTCCTGCGAGTTTAAGCGCCGGACGGTAGCTTTCGTCTGCTTGGAGAAGCGCTCTTGCAAGGCCGTGGCGGATTGCGCCTGCCTGACCTGTTACACCGCCTCCGGTTACACGGCAAACGATATCGTATTTGCCTTCCGTTCCGGTTACGGCAAAAGGCTGGTTAACAATAAGCTTGAGAGTCTCAAGTCCGAAATAATCGTCAATATCTCTGTCATTTATAGTGATTTTACCTGTTCCGCTGTAAACGCGCACACGGGCTACTGAACTTTTTCTGCGGCCTGTACCGTAAAAATAATTACTTTCGTACATAACTTTCAACTCCCTTCATTAAAATTCGAGCAATTCGGGCTTCTGGGCGGCATTGGCATGCTCCGCTCCTTTATAAACCCTGAGTCTTGTGAGTGATTTAGCACCGAGACTGTTGCGGGGAATCATACCTTTAACCGCAAGAGTCATGGCTTTTTCGGGCTGTTCTTTCATCAGTTTATCGTAACTGATTTTTTTCATATTACCGATATAGCCTGTGTGATGATAGTATGTTTTCTGCTGAAGTTTATTTCCTGTTAAAACAGTTTTTTCAGCATTGATTATGATAACGAAATCTCCGCAATCAACATGCGGTGTATAAATGGGTTTGTGTTTTCCGTTGAGGAGCTCGGCAGCTTTTGCGGCTACTTTGCCGAGCGTTTTTCCCTCCGCGTCAAGAATATACCATTTACGCTCGATTTCGCCGGCTTTTGGCATAAAAGTTGACATGATTTTGACCTCCGTTATATTTGATTTGCATTTGCAAATCTCTGTTTTGCCTGTATATATTAACATAAGCAAAAACTACAGTCAATAGTTTTTTCAATAAATTTCAATTTAGATTGAAAATACTCCGATTTTCTTTAATTTTCTTCGATTTTTATATATTTTTCTCTTTTATCAATTTACCAAATTGACAAAGCAGAGATATATTGATATACTGATTTTATGAAATTAAAATTTTTAAATACAAAACAAAACAGAAGAAGGCTTATTCTGTTGATAGCACCGTTTTTTGCGCTGCTTTTGTTTATACTGTTTCAAGACGGTGTTTTGGACTTTTTCAGAAGATATGTTCCGGACTGTCCACTCAATAAAATCGGACTGCTTTGCCCCGGTTGCGGAAATACGAGGGCTGTTTTTGCCGCGTTGCACGGGCATTTTATTGAAAGCATTTTTTACAATCCCACCATATTAACAGGGATTATTTTTCTTGTGATGCTGTATATTGAGCAGACGGCGCTCCTTTTCGGAATAAAAATAAAAATTATTCCGCGCAAAGCCTGGTTTTATATCCTGCTCGGTATATTATTCGTAGCGTATTTTATTTTGCGTAATACGGATTCTTTCAGATGGCTTACATGGATTTCCGCCGTTCGGGAATGAACGGATATGTTAAGGATTACACAACTCGTTATCTGCATTTCGCACAAAAAAAAGAAAAAAAATTGTGCATACATACAAATGTTTTTTAAAAGCCCAAAAATCGACATTTTCCCAAAATAATTTGGTTGACTTTCTTTATAAAATAATGTAAATTTATATTGATTACAAATCACATCAGGGGGTTTTGCACCCTAAATTTATTCTTAATCGAAAGGGGATTTCCCGAAATGAAAAAAATTATTTCTCTTTTAATGGTTATCGCGCTGGTTGCCGTATGCTTTGCAGGCTGTGCGAAGAATGTGACGATTGACTGTACATGCGACTGTAATGCACAGGCAGGCGGCGGAGCAAATACTTCAGCATATAATAAACTTAATGCAAGCGGAACATCGGGTGTAGATTGCTCAAAGCTTCCGTCCTCGGAAGAAGATATTTTCAATCTTTATAAAGAGGTTGCAAATGCAACGAAAGCAGCGAAAGACCAGACTGTTAAGGTAACGGAAGAAGGTCTTAAAATCGGAATTGATACGCTTTCTTTGGATAAAACGGGAGAGCCTCTCGGCAATACGATGATGAGCGTTGTTCAAAAGCTGATTGATACGTTTGCCCCCGCCGCAGCGGAAAATGAATATCATTTTGTTAACGGAACAGATGCAAACGGAGCAAAAACTGATGACGGAGCAGCCAAAACGACGAATAATACGCTTCCCGTTACGGGCACGGATTTGATGTGTGATCTTGAGATGACGGATGTTAAATCTGCAACAATTGAAGAGTTATCGGACGGATACTGGAAAGTTGTTATCACAATCAATGACGCTTCGCTTTCTCTTGTAGACAGCACAAACACACCGGACACACCGCATGCTCATGCGATGGTAACTCTTAAAGCAAGCGATTTAATTACTGATTTCGGCGGTCAGGCACAGATTACAAAGGCGGAGCTTCAGTTTAAAGATTCCATTGTTCAGGCTGTAATTGATCCGGCATCCGGGTATCTTGTTCAGCTTTATACCGGACTGAATGTTTACGGCAATCTTGAGGGAAACATCTCTCTTATGAATATCGGCGGACTTCACGGCACACTTGCGAAAACAACTTCTTACACTACATATGATTGGTCTGCAATCGGCTGATTAACCGGGTAGTTTATAATTTGAAAGGAGATTGGCCGATTATGAAAAACTTAAAAAAAGTTGCAGTGTTGCTTCTTGCGGCGGTTATCGTTTTCAGCTTTTCGGGATGCAGTTTTTTCCTGAAAGAAAATGTTGTAGAATGTACCTGCCCCGGATGTGTCGCAGCTAAAGAAGCGCAAGAGGGTGAAGCAAATACTTCAGCATATAATAAACTTAATGCAAGCGGAACATCGGGTGTAGATTGCTCAAAGCTTCCGTCCTCGGAAGAAGATATTTTCAATCTTTATAAAGAGGTTGCAAATGCAACGAAAGCAGCGAAAGACCAGACTGTTAAGGTAACGGAAGAAGGTCTTAAAATCGGAATTGATACGCTTTCTTTGGATAAAACGGGAGAGCCTCTCGGCAATACGATGATGAGCGTTGTTCAAAAGCTGATTGATACGTTTGCCCCCGCCGCAGCGGAAAATGAATATCATTTTGTTAACGGAACAGATGCAAACGGAGCAAAAACTGATGACGGAGCAGCCAAAACGACGAATAATACGCTTCCCGTTACGGGCACGGATTTGATGTGTGATCTTGAGATGACGGATGTTAAATCTGCAACAATTGAAGAGTTATCGGACGGATACTGGAAAGTTGTTATCACAATCAATGACGCTTCGCTTTCTCTTGTAGACAGCACAAACACACCGGACACACCGCATGCTCATGCGATGGTAACTCTTAAAGCAAGCGATTTAATTACTGATTTCGGCGGTCAGGCACAGATTACAAAGGCGGAGCTTCAGTTTAAAGATTCCATTGTTCAGGCTGTAATTGATCCGGCATCCGGGTATCTTGTTCAGCTTTATACCGGACTGAATGTTTACGGCAATCTTGAGGGAAACATCTCTCTTATGAATATCGGCGGACTTCACGGCACACTTGCGAAAACAACTTCTTACACTACATATGATTGGTCTGCAATCGGTTAATAAAAGAGAAATCAATATTGAATTTAAGTCCCCCGTTCATCGGGGGACTTTTTAATGAAGTAATCTGTTTTATTGTTATTGCGCGGAAACAAGGTTTCTTAACAATTGCAAAAAGATTTTTTACATGGAAAAACGTTTTAGCTCTGCTTATATATTTTTTAGGAAAAGATGTCTTCGCTCCAAGAGGCAGACTTCATGTTTGAAATCAGTGGAGCTTTCCCCTCTGATTTTCAGCCGGATAACGTTGCTTTTTGTTACGTTGAATAACGGGCAAGCTCATGATTGAAATATAAAAAGCAAATATAAAAGCGCAGTCATTTACTGCAAGGATTACAAGGAGAAAATAAGATGAATCACGAAAAGTACTGGGGAAAACAAACAGATCTTGCCATTGAGCATTTTTCTATCGGCGATGAAAAAATGCCTGCGGAAATTATCGTTGCTTTTGTTTATATCAAAAAGTGCGCTGCGCTGGCAAACAATAATCTGGGCAAACTTTCCGATGAGAAGCTTGAAGCTGTTTTGCAGACGGCGGAGAAACTTTTGAACGGCGAACTTGAAGATCAGTTTCCACTGCATGTTTGGCAAACCGGTTCGGGAACCGGCACAAATATGAATGTGAACGAAGTTTTTGCGAATTACGGGAATATGATTCTCGGCAGTCCGCTTCTTCATGCAAATGATGATATCAACATGAGTCAGTCATCAAATGATACATTCCCCACAGCTATGCATATAGCCGCCGTACTGAATATAAAACACAATTTGGTACCGGCAATGGAATCTCTGATTGAAACGTTCAAAGAGATAGAAAAGAAAAATTCTGATGTCATTAAAATAGGAAGAACGCATCTTCAGGATGCAACTCCAATTAAATTTTCCCAGGAGGTAAGCGGCTGGAGAAGTATGCTTGAAATTGCAAAGGATATGCTGGAAGAGAGCTTAGTCCATCTGCGGTGCCTTGCAATAGGAGGAACCGCTGTAGGAACGGGAATAAACTGCCCGAAGGGATTCCGTGAAAAATTCATCGAATATTTGAATGAAGAATTGGGCGAAACATTTTGTGCCCCTAAAAACAATTTCCATGCGCTTACGGCACGTGATGAACTTGTGTTTGCACACGGTGGACTCAAGGCGCTTGCGGTGAATATGATGAAAATTGCAAATGACGTGCGGTTTCTGGCAAGCGGGCCGAGGTGCGGTTACGGCGAACTGAATATTCCGCAGAATGAAGCGGGTTCTTCCATTATGCCGGGAAAAGTTAATCCGACACAATGCGAACAGGTAACTATGGTTGCAGTTCAAGTAATCGGAAATGATACTGCCATCGGTATAGCTGCAAGTCAGGGCAACTTTGAGCTGAATGTATATGCTCCGCTTATCGCATATAATTTTATGCAGAGCGTAAATTTGCTTTCAGACAGCATTAGGTGTTTCTGCGAATTTTGTGCAAAGGGAATATCCGTTAACAGGGAAAAAATGAGAGAGAATATGAATCATTCCCTGATGCTTGTAACAGCTTTAAGCCCTGTTCTGGGATATGACAAGGCAGGAGAAATTGCAAAAAAAGCCCATAAAGACGGAACAACTTTAAAGCAGGCGTGTCTTGAACTCGGATATTTGAGCGAAGAACAGTTTAATGAGTATACAGCACCTGAAAAAATGGTGTAATATCGCAATCTAAGGCTGGTTTGGCAAAAAATAAGTTAAAAAACTGGTTATTGTAGTTATCGGAAGCATGGTTTATTTTTGAATTACGTTGAATCCAATTGAAATTTGTTATAATATGTGCAGAATTATAGGCACGCTTACGATTTTGCTTGCAGTGCGGAAGGCTCGATTCTTATGCAAACAAGGAACCCTCTCATACAGTCGTATGAGAGGGTCGTTTTTTTATTTTATTTTTTTAATTTTTTTGAAGAAAGGAAATTTTATTTCGCTTTTCCGTGTAGTGTGGGGTCAAGTATGGGAGGCACAACGTTAAAGGCGAGAGCGGCAATTTTATTAATCAGTTTACTGCTTATCATAACTGAAAAACTTTCCAGCAAAAAGTCTGCAATTGTTTTGACTGCCGGAGCTTCACCCATCTTGATTTTGATTTTATCTCCGTTTTTGAACCGAATTTTCAGGCTTCTTCCGGATACAGCGTCAACAGGACGTATTTTGATATCCAGAGAGCCGTCTTCATTCCAGCATGCTGTTGCGGCCGAAGTGTAGGGGAGAGGTCCGTTATTAAGCGTTCCGTATCTGTATTTACCGTCCATGCCCGCAGGGATGGATTCCGAATATTCTCCGTTTTTTTCCGTCCAGCTCATTTGAAGTTCATTTTCTTTAAATTCAAATTTGAGATTGTCAATATTTCCCGGCGTTCGGACGTCCATAAATGTGATAGGCATTGCCATGATTGAGGACGGGAACCCGGCAATGTTTGCAATCAGTTTTTTCCTTATTTTATACTCCCTGCCGTTTATCTGCTTTTCAAATTCGGTTCTTCTTGGTTTTTCGGGGAGTTCTTCATTCAGGGAGTATTCGGAAATGCGTTTTGTGAGTTCGTCGTATGCGGCGGGATCCTCGGGCAACGGTTCATCGGAAAACGCGTCGGGAAAAACATTCCACAAAGCATCGAGATTATGCTGTTCCATCGGGCATCCGCTTGTGCAGATGATAACTGCATCATATTTCGGAAGCGCAACGCCGTGCTGTGAAAACATTCCGTCTGCACGGAATCCGCCTGCCGGACCTCCGTTCATCCAGAACTGATAACCGTAACCGGCTTTTGTATCAAGATTTTTTTCTATATCGTTGTTTACCTGTTTTTTGGTTGCTTCTTTAACGTACCATTCCGGAATTATCTGTTCTCCGTTATATTTTCCGCCGTTGAGATACGTTAAAATGAATTTTGCCATATCTTCGGTTTTGAGGTAAAGGCCCCAGCCGCCGGCTTCAACATTTTCCTGATTGCACTCCCAGCGCGGGATTTCTATTCCGAGCGGTTCAAAAAGCCTCGGAGTGAGATATTCAATAACGGTCTGCCCGGTAAGCTCCTTAACCGTCGCGCAGAGCATAAAGCTGTTTTCGTTGCAGTAGTTCCAGTAAGTGCCGGGTTTTGAATGGTAAGAAGCGTTCATATAATCTTCTATCCAGTCAATTTTACCCTTGTCTGCAAGTAGATTCATTTTTTTGCTGCTGTGCATTGTGAGCAAGTTACGATATGTGAGAAGCTTATCGTATTTATGTTCCTTTTTTGTTTTTCTTCCGGGGAAAACATCTCCTACCAAAGTATTAAAATCAATCGGCTTTCCTGTTGAAGGCACGATGGTTTTTTCATCAACAAGGAATCCGAATGCAGTAGACGAAACACTTTTTGAAAAAGAATAAAGAGCATGCGGCGTGTCTGCATTGTAAGGATAAGCCCATGCTTCGGCGCAAACCTTTCCGTGGCGGAGAATCATAAAAGAATGATTTTCTATGCCGCGTTCTTTAAAAGTATCCATAAGTTTGATAATACTTCTCGAAGAAATTCCCACCGATTCGGGAGTCGTTCTTTCAAGCGCAGTTGTATTCTGTGTTATTTGCATAAAAAAGCCTCCAATTTAATTTAACTAAAACATTATAATACAATAAAAAAATCTTTACAAATAAGATTAAAATTTTCAGCGGAATACCGAAAAGGCACCTGCATTTTTGTTAAAGTTGACAATAGAAGATATTATAAAAAAACAAGATTATGAATTATCAACAGTAAATCATAATCTTGTAATTCTAAATATTGATTATTATAAAACAAACCTCAATTTACAGCAATGCTTGTTTTTAATAATTATTTCTGTTTGTAATAATCACATTTATCATAATTATATGTGTCGCAGTAATTTTTATATTTAGCGTCAGGGATTGTATTGCATACAACTTTGCAGTAAGGTTCTATTGAAAAGCATCCTCCCTTGTCTTCAAAGTACGGACATTTTGCCATAATTTTTGCCTCCTTTCGTTAATTTATTTACCAGCGCGTCTCAGTCATAGTAAGCTGTGTTTTCCACGCCGTTACTCTGTAATTTTTCAACCAATTTATCAAGCGGAGCTTTAAATAATTTATGAAACCAGTTTTGATTTCCAAATAGTTTGACGATTGTTGGACTTATTGCATAATAGCATTTGACAAACAATCTGCCGAAAATATTTTGGGAGAGAATGTTATCACGAAATCTTCGCAGTGTCCATACAGGCGGACAATCATATGAACCATAAACACAGGTTGCAACATAACATCCACCGCTGCTACTGCTGCCGGTAGATGTTTTCGGCTCTTCATTTTTCTTATCGTCGATTATATTTTCAGTAATATCATGAATCTCTTTATCTGAAATATTGTATCCCAGCTCTTTAGCACGGGTTAATCTTTGAATGGCTTTTTGCTTGTTCCTGAATCCTGCTTCAGATGAATAGATAAGCCCTAATTCGTAATTTGCTTTTACAATGTATTCAAAGGAAGAATCGCTCTTATCAAGACTTATATCGGCTATTGATTCAAAACGTTCAACTGCCCATTTGATATCCTTATGAGATCCTAATCCCTTAGAATACATATGAGATAAATAGTATATTGCATCAATCAAAGGACGATAGTCAAACGTATCTAAAAAGTATGTATCAGCATTATCGTAATCCTGCTGATTGTAATACAGCTTGCCTATTCCGCATAAATTTATTGCAGCGATAAGTTTTTTGTTATCCAAATCACTTGCGTTTGGATAATTTTTAATATAATTTTTGGTTACATCTAATGCGTGATTGAAACTGGTGAGTGCCATTTGAATATCACCGATTTCTCCAAACGCCACTCCTGCATAATACAGAGGCATCGGCTCCATTGCAAAAACTGTTGCTCCCGAACCATTTGTAATCCAATCAGTAACAAATGCAGTAGTTTTATTATATTGCTTTGCGTTATTGTAAATTTCTGGCAAAGAAAAACGAGCACTAAAAGAATCAAATTCGTAAACAAGCAGTTCACAGCATACAACTGCATTTTCATAATCACCTGATTTTTCATATTGCTCACATTTCTTTTGCAGTTCTTCTATTTGCTCATCTTTTGATAAATGCAATAATTCTGCCAATAATTCATCTTTATTAATCATAAACAATCCTCCTAATATAGTCGTAAAAGAGACTGTATACATTATAGTCAATATTTCGACCATTGTCAAGGTTTCGACTATATTTTATGATAAATATGGTGATAATAAAGTATGATTATTTATGAGCCGTTTTGGAAAACAATTAAAGAAAAAGGTATCAGCACATATACGTTGATACAGAAATATCATATAAGCAGTTCCACAATCAACAGAATTCGCCAAAATCAAGGTATAAGTACATTAACAATCAATGATTTATGCAGAATTTTGAACTGCCGTGTAGAAGATATTTTATTATATGTTGAAAATATAGATGAACAAAAATTATAATGGTATATAAAATACAGCTTGTAGATAATCTTGTGAGAAAATAAAAAGAAAATCCTCTATAGCAGAGTGAAAAAACTCCTATAGAGGATTTTTTATATCAAAAAAATAAATAATAAATACTATAATAATAAAACTTCTGATAAATAAGGCGTTAAAAATCTATGAAATAAAACAAAACTGACTCCGTTTGAATCACGAAATCAGTTTTTGTGTTTTTATCATCATAGTGTTGTTTTATGTGCCGTTTAATAATTATATTATCAGATTTAAACCAATAAGAAGTTTGATCGATGGTTAAGCTTTCTTTAAATAAGTTTTGGAGTCTCCTCTGGCAACAACGATTTTATATCCCGCCGATTCAACGCGCCGTTCCAGGCATATCCTGCATTCTGCGGCTTCGTCTCCGGTGCATATTTTATTTTCATATAAATCATATTTTTTCCGTACGCTTACCGGAGAAAGATTCGGCATTACAACATTTGCCCCCGCTTTTAAGCCGAGCTCTCTTCCCTGCGGGTGAAGTGTCCCGAGAGCGGTTGTTGCCGGAATAAGAGCTTCGGGAAACATAATCCTTAAAATTGCAATCATCCTCAGCGTAAGATTAAGGCTTCCGTTTTCAAAGTCCTTAAAAGGCGTTTTTTTATGAACAATATACGGCCCAATTCCAATCATATCGGGCTGAAGTTTTTGCAGAAATTTTAAATCTTCTATAAGATTTTCAGCTGTCTGATACGGAGAACCGACCATAAATCCAGAACCGACCTGATAGCCTATGTCTTTGAGTGCAAAAAGGCACTCTTTTCTTTTTTCAAGGCGCATTTCATCGGGATGAAGCTTTGAATAATGTTCTGCCGAAGCCGTTTCATGGCGAAGCAAATATCTGTCTGCTCCGGCATTGTAAAAGGCAAGATAGCTTTTGTATGAGCGCTCACCGATTGACAGTGTAATCGCACAATCCGGATATTTTGATTTGATTTTCTCTGTAATTGAACAGATTTTGCTGTCGGTAAAATACGGATCTTCACCGCCCTGAAGCACAAAAGTACGGAAACCGAGTTTGTATCCGTTTTCACAGCATTTTAGAATTTCTTCAGACGTGAGCCTGTACCGTTCAGCACATTCGTTTCCGCGCCGTATGCCGCAGTAATAGCAGTTATTTTTGCAGTAATTTGTAAATTCAATAAGCCCGCGGATATAAACATCGGTGCCGTAATTGAGCCTGCGTATATGATCTGCGATGCTGAAAAGCTCGCTGTTATATGAATCGGAAGTAATGATTGATTTTAATTCCTTCTCCGGAAGATTTTCGCCGGAAAGAAGTTTTTTTATGGATGCAGGCATATTCTAGTTACCTCGTCTATTCTATGATACCTCCGCCTACAACGATATCTCCGTCATAAAGCACTGCCGCCTGGCCTTTTGTAACAGCTCTCTGAGGTTCGTCAAATTTAATGTGCAGTTTTCCGTCTTCTGTCATATATGCTTCTGCGGGCTGTGCCGCATGGCGGTAACGGATTTTAGCCTGAACTCTTATCGGTTCGGGTATATCTTCGCAGGAAATGAGATTGACATTCCCGGCAGTAAGTTCCTGTGAAAACAAATCCTTGTTATTTCCCAAAACGACCGTGTTGCTGACGGGATCTATACTGCATACATAAATTGGTTTTCCCGCGGATATTCCGAGTCCTTTACGCTGACCTACCGTGTAGTGTATAATTCCGGAATGCGTTCCGATAATATTTCCGCTTGTGTCGGTAAAATTCCCTTTTTCGGAGATTTTACCTGTTCGGCGTTCTATAAATCCTGCGTAATCACCGTCCGGTACAAAGCAGATATCCTGACTGTCGGGTTTATCGGCGTTTATAAAGCCGTTTTTTTCGGCGATTTCACGCACCTGTATTTTAGAATGCTTACCTAAGGGGAAAAGTGTATGCGCAAGCTGTTCCTGTGTAAGGGAGTAGAGCACATAGCTTTGATCCTTGCTCTCATCTATCCCTTTTTTTAGTAGCCATCTTTTTTTGCTGTTGCTGTATTCTATTTGTGCGTAATGACCTGTTACAATATAATCCATTGAAAGCTCTTTCATTCTTTGAAAGAGCTTTTCAAATTTAATATATCTGTTGCAGTCTATACACGGGTTCGGAGTTAATCCGTTTTCATATGCGCGGACGAATCGGTCTATAACTTCTTTTTCAAAATTCGCCGAAAAATTAAACACATAGAAAGGAATGCCCAGCTTTCGGGCAACACTGCGTGCATCTTCGGTATCATCGAGCGAGCAACAGGATTTACCATATTCGAGTTGGGTCTGTTCGTTACCGAAGAGTTTAAGTGTTGTACCGATGCAGTCGTATCCGGCTTCCTTTGTAAGCAGAGCGGCAACGGAACTGTCAACTCCGCCACTCATTGCAACAATTGCTTTTTTGTTCATATCTATGCGTTGTGTTCGCAGTGTCCGCATGAAGCGCAGTCCGGGAAATTGGTATTGTCATAGGCAATTCCGTTTTTCGCATAGTAGTTTTCTATTGCCTTTTTTATGGCTTCTTCCGCAAGTACAGAACAATGCATTTTATATGCGGGCAGTCCGTCCAAAGCTTCTGCAACAGCTTTGTTTGTGAGTTCAAGTGCTTCGCTGAGCGGCTTGCCTTTTATCATTTCCGTTGCCATGGAAGACGAAGCGATTGCAGAGCCGCAACCGAATGTTTCAAATTTTACATCTGTTATCACATCATTGTCAATTTTGAGATAAATTCTCATAATATCGCCGCATTTTGCGTTGCCGACTTCGCCGATGCCGTCTGCGTTTTCAATCACGCCGACATTGCGCGGATGTTTAAAATGGTCCATAACTTTTTCACTGTATAACATAGTTCCTCTTTCCTTCCTGCAAATCTCTCCAAACAGGAGAAATACTTCTTAGATATTCAACAACTTCAGGTACTTTTTCAATAATATAATCTGCATCATCATCGCTGTTTTCCTCTGATAAGGAAAGCCTCAGCGAACCGTGAGCAATTTCATGAGGCCTGCCGATTGCAAGCAGAACGTGGCTCGGATCAAGCGAACCCGATGTGCATGCGGAACCGGATGAAGCGCAGATGCCTTGTTCATCAAGCAGAAGGAGGAGTGATTCTCCCTCGATGCCTTCAAAACAAATATTGACATTCCCGGGCAGTCTGCTTTCTCTGTCTCCGTTGAGAATGGAATGCGGGATTTTTTCAAGCAGTCCGTCGATAATTTTATCTCTCAATGCTTTCATTTGTTTGCTGTTTTCTGCCATATTTCTGCACGAATCTTCAAGTGCCGCCGCCATTGCCATAATTGACGGAACGTTTTCCGTACCTGCGCGTTTTCCTCTTTCCTGTGCGCCGCCTTCAATCAGGTTTGCCAGATATACGCCTTTTCTTACATATAATGCGCCGATTCCTTTCGGACCATGAAACTTATGCGCGGAAAGAGAAAGCATATCGATATTTTCTTTTGTTGCATCTATCGGCAGATGGCCCACCGCCTGAACTGCGTCGGTGTGGAATGTTACGCCTTTTTCTCGGCACACGGCGCCGATTTCCGAAATGGGCTGAATGGTGCCTATCTCGTTGTTGGCATAAAGTATCGTGACAAGACAGGTATCCGGTCGGATTGCTTCTTTGACTTGTTCGGGTGTAACGATGCCGTTTTCGTGAACGTCAAGATAGGTTACCTCATAGCCGCGTTTTTCAAGCTTTTGAAGCGTATGAAGCACCGCATGGTGTTCAAACGCCGTTGAAACGATATGTTTCTTGCCCTTCTTTTCGCCGATTTCAGCGGCTGAAAGAAGCGCCTGATTATCCGATTCACTTCCTCCCGAAGTAAAATAGATTTCTCTTGCCGAACAACCAAGGCAATTCGCGATTCTTTCGCGTGCGTCGGCAAGAGCCTCGGCTGCTTTCTGACCGAAAAAATATAAGCTGGACGGATTTCCGTAAATATTTTCAGCGTAATTGATCCATTCATCCAATGCATGGCGGCTCATTTTAGTTGTTGCCGCATTGTCTGCATAAACTTTCATCAATTCATCCCCTTAACTAAATATAGTGTTTATATATTTCTGAAATATATACAAACCTTAAAACCTATGTATTTGATATGCTTTATTGCAACAAACATTGTAACAAACAGTATATATTTTGTCAAGTAAGATAATATACTAAATATAAATAAAGGAACAATATAGTGTATAATCGCAAGAAAAAATACTTGACAAGGGGAGGAAAGAACTGTATAATAAAGCATATTATTCCTGTAGGTTTAATATGTTTTAATAGGCGCCGCTTTTGCCGGATTAAATAATTGCGGCAGACGCCAGAATTTAATAAGGGGTAAAACCCGAAAAGGAGAATGTTTTATGAAAGTTTATAAAAGTATCACAGAGCTTGTGGGCAAAACTCCGCTTATTGATGTTTCGGATTTACAAAATGAGGAGAACATAAAAGCTACAATCCTTGCGAAGCTGGAATACTTCAATCCTGCAGGGAGCGTAAAAGACAGAATCGCAAAAGCAATGATTGAAGATGCCGAAGAGAAAGGTATCATTCAACCCGGTGCAACTATCATTGAACCTACAAGCGGAAATACGGGAATCGGTCTGGCTGCCGTGGCGGCTTCTAAAGGATACAGAGTTGTGCTGACAATGCCCGAAACTATGAGTGTAGAGCGCAGAGGAATACTCAAGGCATACGGCGCGGAACTGGTTTTGACTGACGGTTCAAAAGGCATGACAGGTGCGATTGAAAAGGCAAATGAACTCAAAGAAGAAATCCCGGGCAGCTTTATTCCGGGGCAGTTCAGAAACCCTGCGAATCCTGAGATGCACAAAAAGACAACCGGTCCGGAGATATATGAAGATACGGACGGAAGGGTTGATATTTTTGTTGCAGGCGTCGGAACGGGAGGAACGCTCAGCGGGGTCGGGGAATACCTGAAAAGTAAAAATCCCGCTATGAAAATTGTTGCGGTTGAACCTGCCGGATCTCCTGTATTATCACAAGGTAAATCCGGTCCGCATAAAATTCAGGGAATCGGCGCAGGGTTTGTGCCGGAAACTTTGAATACAGAAATTTATGATGAAATTATTGCGGTTGAAAATGAAAACGCGTTTGAATCCGGCAGAAAAATTGCAAAAAAGAAAGGACTGCTTGTAGGCATTTCATCGGGAGCCGCGCTTTGGGCAGCAGAGGAGCTTGCAAAGCGGCCTGAAAATCAGGGAAAAACAATTGTTGTGATTTTTCCCGATACGGGAGACAGGTATTTGTCAACGCCAATGTTCTCGTAATCAGAATATTTTTATCAATTAAAAGCTCCAAAATATTTTTGAACCGCCCGAGTTACGCGGACAGGGAGAAGTAAATCCATGCAGAATATTAATTGATAAAGCAACAAACCGATTCCGTTTTACAGGCGGAATCGGTTTTGTTTTCGTTTGAATTTGCAGGTGTTGTAAAAATCAGATGATTTATGCAGACGTTTTGATACATATTTGAATTTTGTTTTATGAGCGAGTGAAACGCCCGCATTCATTTTTTCCGTTTTGATATTCTTTTCATAACTGCTTATGCATCTGTAACTTCACGGCATAAATAACCCCCTATGCAGTTTTTGCGATTCTGACATAGGAGGGGCTACTTTTCTATTGCATGCTTTTTATGGTTTTATTCCATGCGCAACAACCCGTGTTCAGCCGCAAATCGGGTTATTTTACTGTAATCATTCCGGCAATACATGCTTGAATGCAACTGTATTCGTCAGTTATCGGAATATGTATATTTTTCGCTGAATCCGCACAGCCGGAGATTTCATGCGCTTTTGTTGTCTGCCGAAAGGTTAAAGATTTCGTATTTGAAAACTGTTTTAAGCCGGTTTCATCATAGCGTTTGATTTTTCCATCTGTTCTTTCTGCGGATGAAACACAAAACGCTTCGAAAAAGCGTAAAATGTTTTCGGCGGATAAAGGGTACACGTTAAATCCCATAACCGCATTTTGGATTTGCCGATGGTTGGATTGGAAAGCTGAAGCAATCCGGTTTGTTTGTGCAATCGGTGCATCTAAGAAGGACAAGAATCGTCGGCATTGACAGCAATACGCAAATAAGACACGAAACTTTTTTTATATAACCTCACAGGGAAATAAATATTTTAAATATAATATTCGTCTGCCGTTTCTGCTCGGTAATTATCCAGAATATCCTGAAGCGTAATACCGTCAAGATATTTTTCTATCACTTCATTGAGGCCTTTCCAGACTGAAAGCGATGCGCACTCGTTGCTTCTTTCACAGGTGTTCGTGTCGCCGTCAAGGCATGAAACCGGTGCAATGCTTCCCTCGGTTATTCGGAGAATATCGCCAACCGTATATTCCGATGGACTTCTGGCAAGACGGTAGCCGCCCTGATAGCCGCGGTTTGTCTTTAAAATATCCGCTTTGTTCAGCAGAGGAACGATTTGTTCCAAATACTTTTTTGACAGGCCTTGCCTTTCCGCAATATCCTTTAAAGCAATATAACCGTCGCTGTGTTCCGCCAAATCAAGCATAAGCCGAAGAGCGTAGCGTCCTTTTGTTGATATTTTCAAAATTAACACCTCTGTTATGATAGCTAGACTTTTATCGGATCTGACCATTTCCTTCTATTATATATTTGTAGCTTGTTATTTCTTCAAGTCCCATCGGGCCTCTTGCGTGAAGCTTTTGCGTGGAGATTCCTATTTCGGCTCCCAGACCGAATTCTCCTCCGTCCGTAAATCTTGTGGATGCGTTGTGATAGACGCTGGAGGAGTCCACTTCTTTAAGGAATTTTTGTGCATTTTCGGTATTTTCGGTGATAATTGTTTCACTATGCCGCGTGGAATGTTCTTCAATCCATTCAATTGCTTCTGCAGTGCTTCCGAGAATCTTCAGTGAAATTTTATTGCCAAGATATTCCGTATAATAATCTTCGTCGGATGCAGGTTTTAAAGCCGGGCAGATTCCGCATGCTTCTTCGTCTCCCATGATTTCAATCTGCGGCATTGCGGAAACGAGCATGGGAATGAATGTATCGGCAATATTCCTGTGTACGATAACGCTTTCCAGCGCGTTGCATACACTCGGCCTTTGTGTTTTGCCGTTTACGATAATGGCGACCGCTTTATCAAGATCTGCATATTCGTCAACATATGCATGGCAGTTCCCCGTTCCCGTTTCTATAACCGGTACGGTTGAATTTTCCACAACGCTTTTGATAAGTCCTGCGCCGCCGCGCGGTATCAGAACGTCAATATATTCGGTAAGCTTCATCATAGCGGTTGAACTTTCTCTGGAAGTATCCTCAACTAAGCAGATTATATTTTCATCGAGACCGCATTCGGAAAGTGCGCGTTTCATTGCCGCTGTAATTGCTTTATTGCTGTTTATAGCGTCTTTGCCTCCGCGCAGGATAACGGAGCTTCCCGCTTTCATGCACAAACAGGCGGCATCGCAGGTAACGTTTGGTCTCGCCTCGTAAATTATGCCGATAACGCCCATAGGTACGCGTATTTTTTGAATATGCAAACCATTTGGTCTTGTAAAGTCTTTTAAAATCGTCCCAACAGGGTCAGGCAGGGCAATCAGGTTTCTGATACCGTCCGCCATATCTTTTATGCGTTCTTCACTCAGGCGCAGGCGGTCAAGCATATATTCGGGCGTGCCCGCTTTTTTCGCATTGGCAATATCTTGACTGTTGGCCTCCAGAACAGCCGTCGAATTTTTAGTGAGTGACAGCGCGATAAGTTCAAGTGCTTTATTTTTTTGATCTGAAGAAAGCACTGCCGCCTGCAGTCTTGCTTTTTTTGCTTTTTTGCCTAATGTTTTCAGATATTCGTGCACATTCATATCAATTGCCGTGCGGTACGGAACATCTTGAACCGTATCGTTTCCCTTCTGATTATTTAATCATTATTTGATTTGCCCTTAAAAAACGTGCCTGTCGGTTTCCCGTCAAGAACACTGTATATTTTTTCCGGTTTTTCACCGTTCATAATGACCACGTCTATATGATTTTCCACTGCGATTTTTGCGGCGCGGAGTTTTGTGATCATACCGCCCGTACCGCGGTTTGAACCTGCGCCGCCTGCCGAAGCGTAAAGTCCATCGCTGAAATTCTCTATAACCGGGATAAGTTTGGCGTTTGGATTCTCTTTTGGGTTGGTATCGTAAAGCCCGTCGATATCCGTCATAATCACAAGCATATCGGCGTTGATAATGGAAGCCGTGTAAGCAGAAAGCGTGTCGTTGTCGCCGAATTCAATTTCATCGGTGCTAATGCTGTCGTTTTCGTTTACGATTGGTATAATGCCGTAGTTAAACAGTTTGTTAAATGTATTGATAAGATTTGTGCGTTTTTTTCTGTCTTCCATATCATCTTTTGTGATAAGCAGTTGTGATATGATTTGGTTGTATTCACCGAAAAATTTATCGTACATAAACATCAGCTCGGTTTGCCCAACGCTTGCCGCTGCCTGTCTGCCCGAAGTATCGCCGGGCTTTTCGGGCAGGCCGATTTTTTGAACGCCCACTCCGATTGCGCCGGAGGTTACGAGCACAACCTGTATGCCCGAATTTTGAATATCGGAAAGAACAGAAGCGAGCTTTTCCATTCGACGGAGGTTCGTTTTTCCGTTTTCGTAGGTTAAGGTTGATGTTCCTATTTTAACAACGATTTTTTTAATCATAAACTTTCCTTTATTTCTATTGTTTCTACATAATCTAATATATTATTATAGCATTTAAAGCCGCAAGAAACAATCCCGGAGTTGAAATTAAATAGAAAAGCGCAGCTCTCCTCACTGCGCTTACATATAAAATATTTTATTTTCTGTTCTTCTTTTTGAGAGTTTCAACTGCAAGAAGAATAAATTTTATGTCTTCATCCGTCAGTCCTGAAACGTCAATCATCTTTTGGTGTTCGATTCCGAGAAGATAATCGGTTGTTGTGTGAAAAATCTGTGCCAGCCGAACAATAACATCAGGCGACGGGATTCTTTCTCTAAGCTCATAATAAGAAATAGCCGCTTTCGTAACACCCAGTTTTTCGGCTAATTCTGTCTGATTTATTCCTGCTCCTTCCCTCAGCCTTCTTAATCTATTCCCGAAATCAACCATGCTAATATCTCCATTATATTTTAGTTTACCTATATTTAATATACCAAAACATCGTCAACAATTGGTTTATAACAGTAAAAATATAGTTGACAAATTTAAAATTAAATGTTATTCTAATTCTATTGGCACAGTGTGGAGCGGTTTATTTTGTAGATGCGTCGGGGAATTTTTGAAAATAAAGATGCTTCATATAGAATCCTTTTATTTTCAACAGCCTTTGACTGCAAGCTATGCACCGATGTATTTAAGAATCTGTGACAATTACTTTCATTTTTGTTATTTGTTGAAATTTTTATTTCAATGAGTAAATCTCGCACCAGCGAAAGCTCCGGGAATATATCCGGGGCTTTTGCCATTTGAAATTTTCTGCGGTATTGAATAAATAACAGTGCAAAATTATAGAATTTGTGATATAATAATTGAGGTTTAAGTTTTGTGTAAACCTATATATTGAACATTGAAAGGAGAAACAGCTATGGATAAAAAAGTGCATAAATTGTTAAATGAGCAAATCAACAAGGAATTTTATTCCGCCTATTTGTATCTTGATTTTTCAAATTATTTTAAGGCAAACGGTCTTGACGGTTTTGCGAATTGGTATATGATTCAGGCGCAGGAGGAAAGAGACCACGCGATGCTGTTCTATACCTATCTGCAGAATGAAAGCCAGACGGTGAGTCTTGACGCTATCGAACAGCCGGATAAAGAGTTCAAATGCGGTATGGACGTTCTCAAAGCGGGACTTGAGCATGAGCAATATGTAACTTCGTTGATTAACGATATTTACAGTGCTGCTTATGAAGTGAAAGATTTCCGCACCATGCAGTTTCTCGATTGGTTTGTTAAAGAGCAGGGAGAAGAGGAAACGAACGCAAACGATTTGATTTCCAAAATGGAGCTTTTCGGTTCCGATCCCAAGAGCCTGTACATGCTCAATCAGGAGCTTGCCGGCAGAGTATACAGTGCGCCGTCTTTGGTGCTTTGATTTTTGGTTAGTTAAAAGTTTAAAAATAAAAAAGGTTCCGGTCTGCATTGGCAAGTCAGAACCTTTTTCTGCTATATTTTCGGAAGTTTTTGGCTGTCTGCATATTTGGATAATATGAAGCTTTGCAAGGAGGATTACAATGAACAGAGATACAGCGTGGGAATTGCTGAAAAAATATAATAAGGATGCTTTTCATCTGCGTCATGCTCTTACCGTCGAGGGCGTTATGAAATGGTATGCCGGGGAGCTTGGCTATGATGAAGCGTATTGGGGAATTGTCGGATTGCTTCACGATATAGACTTTGAGCAGTATCCTGACGAGCATTGCATAAAAGCCCCTGAACTGTTAAGGGAAGGCGGATTTGGCGATGATATTATCCATGCCGTGTGTTCGCACGGATATAAATTGACCGTAGATGTAAAGCCGGAGCATGAGATGGAAAAGGTTCTGTATGCAACAGACGAGCTTACCGGACTTATTTGGGCGGCGGCTGAAATGCGTCCGTCAAAGAGCGTACAGGATATGGAGTTAAAAAGCCTGAAAAAGAAATATAAAAGCAAGAATTTCGCCGCAGGCTGTTCAAGAGAGGTAATAGAACGCGGCGCCGATATGCTCGGCTGGGACTTGAATGATTTACTTTGGAAAACAATTTTAGCGATGCGAAGTTGCGAAAAAGATGTTAATGAAACGATGGCTTGCAATTAAACGGATATATAGTATTCTTGTCATTGTATCAGTTGTAAATCCTCATATTAACATAACCGTCATCCAAACAATATCATGCATATATGATATACCGCTTTCGTTGCAAATTTCGTTTAGGCGGGTTGGAATCATTGCATTTATCCTGTCTTCTTTTTTGTTCCGAATATTTAAATCGGAGCAGTGCTCCATCAAGCTCGCTTGAAATTCTGAAATAGACCCTGCCGCCTAAGAGGCGGCGGACACGGGCAAACGGGAATGAATCAGCTTGACAAATACGGTATTAAATACAACATAGTCAAGACTTATTCAAACGCTGTTCGTGTGGGGAATATTCCCGATTACAAGTCCCGCTGTAAACAAACCGGAACCGGACAAGCGTGGTTTCCTAAATCTTGGACTGTCAAAGATATTAAACATGCAGGCGAACACGTTGCAGGGTTGAAATCTAATCGCAACACTGCTGACGGTACAACAATGTGGGGGAGTGTATAAGGGAGTGCGTGTCGGTGGCGAAAACTAAACCTACAAACACGGTGCAGAATTTCTGCGCCGTGTTTTTCTATACGAGCAGGTATTAGGGTG